>JAHITE010000009.1 GCA_018817585.1 Candidatus Omnitrophota bacterium | reverse complement strand
ATGAGCATGGTTTGGAGATTATTGAGTTGATCGCCGAGAAAGACGATGTTGCCGCGCGAAGAAAGATCGAGGAGTTGGTTTATCAAGAGTCAGAAGAGATTCAGGAAATGCTATATGAATTCCAAGATGAGGAAGTGGCGAACTTATCTATGGGGGTGGGACAAATTGACACAATGGCAAGAAATCTGCGGAAAGCGTGTTTGACGCTTTTGATAGCAACACTTTTAATTGTTATTATTTTTATAGTAAAATCAACAAAAATGATAAGTTCTTCAATGAAACTTCTTATAAAAGGAACTCATGAAATCTCGAAAGGACATTTTGGGTACAAAGCCTTAATTAATTCAAAAGATGAGTTTGGAGAGATGTTAGGTGAATTTAACGCGATGTCCGCGAAACTGCAGGAGATAGCTGCTTCAAAGTATTTGCTTGAGAAAGAAATAAAGGAGCGGATGGTTATGGAGCATAAATTAACTGAGTATACGCATGAGGTCGAGGCTGTTAACAAAGAATTGGAATCGTTCACCTATATTATTTCACATGATTTAAAGGAGCCGTTGCGTTCTATTGACGCGTTTAGTAAATTTATTATGGATGATTATCTGGATAAGCTTGATGAACAGGGGATATATTACCTGAATCGTGTGCGGGCTAACGCGAAAAAGATGCAGGAGCTTATTGAGGATTTACTCGAAGTTTCACGCCTGGAGCAAAAGAGAAATCCGTTTAGCGATAGTGCGGTCAATGATATTATTGATGAAGTGAAACTGCGGCTTGAGTGCTCAATAAAAGAGAAAAATGTTGAAATTGTTATTAAGGACGCGCTGCCTATTATATTTTGTGATAAAGTAAGGCTGACTGAAGTGTTCGCGAATATAATGTCGAACGCGATAAAGTTTATGGACAAGAAGGATCCACTTGTTGAGATAGGGTACTCTGAAGCCAAAACGCATCATAGGTTTTACATAAAAGATAACGGGATAGGAATTGAAGAGAAATACTATGATAAAATATTTGATATTTTTCAAAGGCTTAATGTTAAAGAAAAATACGAAGGAACCGGGGCTGGTTTGGCAATAGTTAAAAAAATTATTCAAATGCATCATGGAAAAGTTTGGGTTGATTCTACGTTTGGGGAAGGTTCAACGTTTCATTTTTCAATCTTAAAAGATAAGGATGCTATATTAGAACGGAGAAAACTTGGCGAGATTCTTATTGATAAGGAATTGGTTTCCAGCGAAGATGTGCAAAAAGCCTTAGTTGAACAGAGAAGAGGCAGTGTTTTAGAGGGAGGCGAAGAGATAAGCTGAAACTTAATTAGAGCAATAATATAATTTGTTTGATTAGGAAGCAGGGAGGTTTAAAATGGAAAGCGACGAACAGGTAGTTGATATTTTAATAGCAGAAGATACCCTTGATGATATTGTGATAACAAAGCGAGCTTTTAAGAATGCCCGCTTGGCGAATCGGCTGTTTGTCGTGCGGGATGGGCAGGAGGCAATAGATTTTTTGACTCATCAGGGAGAGTATACTGATAAAGATAAGTATCCGAGGCCAGGACTTATACTTTTAGATATTAATATGCCGAGGCTTAATGGCATTGAAGTATTGAAAAAAATCAAAGAAACGGATGAACTCAAAAAGATACCTGTTATTATGCTTACTGTATCGCGCAGGGATGAAGATATTGTTAAAAGTTATGACTATGGGTGTAATAGTTTTTTACAAAAGCCGGTTGATTATGATAATTTTGCTGATCTTGTCGCTCAAATTGGTTTTTATTGGGGACTTTTAAATGTGAATATTCCTAAGTAGAGTAAAGTGAAAGATATATGATCGAAGGCAGGCATAAACAACATTGTCGCTTGGAGCAAAATAATGGCAATAAGAGTACTTTTAGTAGAAGATAATCCTGACCATGTATTTATAACTGAGCGTGTTTTTAAAACTATAGCAGATAAGTATACTCTGGAGACAACAAATAATACCGAGAGCGCGTTGACGAAATTATCCCAGGAGTTTTTTGATCTGGTGCTGTGTGACTATAATCTTGCAGGTGCTACAGCATTAGATGTGCTCAAAGAGCTTAAGAGTAGATGCATCAATATTCCTTTGGTGGCGATTACTTCTGCTGGCTCAGAAAAAATAGCTGTCGCGCTTATGCAGGAAGGGGCATATGACTATATAACAAAAGATGTAACATATCCATCTGTTTTGCCTGTGGTGATGAATCGCGCAATTAATCGATATAAGATGGAAAAAGCCAACATTGTATTACAGACTGAGATTAATAAGCAGTCTCAATTTACGCAAACAGTACTTAATTCTTTCGCGTATCCTTTTTACGTACTTAATAGAGATTACGAGGTAGTTCTTGTAAACAAGGCAGGCTTAGAAAAAGGACTAAGCATCGGTTGTAAATGTTATAAAGTACTGCATGATCTAGATGCGCCATGCTTAGGAGGAATATGTCCATTAAAGGAAGTGACCAAAACCAAAGGTTCTGTTATAATGGAGCAGGTTCACCGGGATAAGGAAGGGAATGAATACGTTTTTGAGGTACATGGTGACCCTATATTTGATGAGAATGGTGAGATTAAGCTTGTAATAGAGTATATAATTGATATTAGCGCTCGTAAGGTTATGGAAACCGAGCTTAAGAAAAAACTTGTGTCTTTAGAGGTTTTTCATAAAGCAACTGTTGACAGAGAAATAAAAATGATAGAATTAAAAAAAACGATTGTCGAATTAAAGAGCAAGTTAGAAGACAATATTAAATAAGTTTTTCGGGGCATTACAGCGCGGGATAGAAGCCAAGTATATTTTGGAAAAGATCACGATAAAAAGAAGTCCTATGCTCTGAGCCAGGAAGTCCTGTCAATAAGCAGTATGCAGATTTATGCATGGTGCATCATGAGTAACCATTTTTATTTTTTAATCCAAACCGGAAGTACTTCTCTTTCAAAATCCATGCGTAGGCTTTTAACCGGATATGCCGTAACATTATACTGCATGATTGAACTGAGAAAATCTTTATCTTCGCTTCGTTCCGATTTGTCCCGGATTGCAAATTAAAGCGGGAATCCACACGGTATAAGTTTCCGCATCTTTGCTTTTTATTTTTTAAGGAAAAAGTGCTCTTGACATTAAAAATATAGCGTGCTATAATTATAATGTAAGCTAGAAGGAGGTAGTATGCCAGAGAAGTATTCTTTAAGAGAGAAAAAAAGCGCTAAAACCAAAATCGCCTTAATGCGAGAGTTTATAAAACGCCTGGAACATACGCGGTTTGAGGATATTTCAATCCGCCAGGTATGCGCCAGCGTGGAAGTTTCTGAAGGCACTTTTTTTAATTATTTCCCAAAAAAAATTGAAATTGTTTATTTTTGTATGCAGCTGCACGCGGTAAAAGTTGTTTGGACAGCCTATGATAAAGTTAAAACAAATAAATCCTATGATTTAATCTGTCGGGCGTTTCAAGTTTTGTTTGAAGAGTTTAATAATCCTTATCTGGTTTATGAAATGATCTCATCGCTGATCAAAGAAAAAGAAGATCCGCATGAGTTTAAAATATCAAACGCGGAAAAATATTATGCTTATCCTGAGCTGAAAGGCATTGAGGAGATCATCTCTCCCGGTGATTGTCTGGATTTATTTTTTAAAGAGTGTTTGCAAAAAGCAATAATCAATAAAGAGCTGCCCAAGAGCATTGATATTAATAATGTCTGTGTCGCGTTGAAAACAATTATGGTGGGAACTCCGATGGCTGTTAAATTTAAAAATTTTCATACTTCTTCAGAGCAGATGGCCAGACAATTAAAAACTCTGTGGATTGGTTTGGGAGGTAATTTAAAGTGAGATTAATAAAAACTAAAAAAATTATGCTTGTTTCTGGAATCCTGCTGCTGGGGTGGACATCTTTGGCTTATGCTGGAATAGAGCTGGGTGTAAAAGAAACAATCGATGCCGCGCTTAAAGCCAGTGAATCATTGAAAATTTCGGAAAACAATTTTAAAAAATCTACCGCGGTTTATAAACAGGCGCGTTCCGGATTGCTGCCGCATTTTAACGCTAACGCGACCTGGACGCATAATGATCAATATCCATTGAGCGCGGATAAAACAACAGATTATGAGTTGTCCAGCGGTATAACTGCTACCCAGCTTTTATGGTCTTTTGGTAAGGTCAGCGCGGCGGTTGACGCGGCAAAAAAGTCAGTAGAAGCTTTGAAACTCAATAAACAGGTAAAGCAGCTTGATATTATATATACCGCGAAGCTTAGTTATTATTCCTTACTTTTCGCGAAAAAAGCTTTTTTAATTACTCAGGAATCTTATAATACGATTGTCGAAAATAAAACTCTTTTAGAGCAGCGTTCACAGGCAGGCAGAAACTCAAAAAGAGATATTATTAAGATGGACGCGGATATTGCCGCCCGGATTCCCCAGCTTAATGATGCCCGCAGTCAGTGGCAAACTGCTTTAAAAACTCTTAATACTTTAGTTGATCTTCCGCTTAATACGGAAATAGAATTGATTGATCAGTTCGCGGTAAATTCGGATAATTTTATTTATGAGCAGCAAGTGAGTAAGTTATACGCGAATCAACCTTTGCTGAAATCGCTGGACGCGCAAATTAGTGCCGCGGAATCTGTGCTGAGCAGTCGGCGGGCTGATACGCTGGCTACTGTTTCTTTGTTTGCCAGTAGTGATTATAATGGCGGATCGAATGATAAAAAATATATTGGTTCAGACGCGATGGATCCGTATGTTTCCGCGGGTATCAGGGTCAATGTGCCGTTGTGGAATGGCGGAGAAAAAAGAGCAATCATTGAACAGGCAAAAACGGATAGAGACAATCTGCTTTTGCTGCGCAAGCATGAAGAGGAAAATTTATTGCTAGGGCTTAAGGTGGCAGTAGGAGAATATACGGAATACCAAAATACTCTTGAGGCCAACAATCAGGCAGTGCGGCTGGCTAAAGAGTCGTATGATATTACCAGAGATATGTTTGAGTCAGGGCAAATCAGTTTGACGGATTTAAATGACTCGGAACAGCTGTTGACCAGTCAAAAGCTGCGGCTTGAGCAGACGCTGTATAATATCGCGATCACAAAAGCCATGGTCGAAAAATTGACGCTAAAGGAATAATATAATGGGAAAAAAATCAAGAGTTAGATTAGGAATATATTGTTTGATTGTTATTGTTTTCTTTTGTATGGTATTGCTCAGACAAAATCAGATAACCAGAGAAAGAGCCAAGCAGGTTGTCAGCAGTATTGCCCAGTGGCAGGAAAAAGGCATTCCGGTTACGGTTAAAAAAGCAAAAGCCGAAGATGTGTCGGAATATATTCGGTTGACTGTAAGTTTGAGCAAGGATAATCAGGGGGCTGGTTTTGTGAGCAAAAATGTCAGAGAAAAGCTGGCTGTGGGGCAAATGATATATTTTTTGGATAATAAACAGCAGTTAATCGGCAAGGTAAAAGCGATTAGTAATGAAATATCTCTTGAAACCGGGATGTACAGCGTGGCTGTAACTCTTAGCCAGCCGGAATTTATTGATTCAGACCAGAGGATTGTTTTTGTGCTTACCAATATTTTTAAAAACTCGATAAATATCCCTAATGATATTATTGATATAAAGGATAATAGTTTTTATGTCTGGAAAGGCAATGATAATATTGCCAGGAAAGAGCGGATAGAAATTTCCAGCCGCGATGGTTATGGCGCTATTGTACAAAGCGGGATTAAGCCTGGAGATGTTTTGATTTACAGCGGACAATCAGCCTTAAGTGACGGCCAGCGGATCCAGATCATAAATGAATTATAAGATTTAAAAACTTTCAGGAGAAAATAATGATAGAATTTTTTGTTAAAAGACCGGTAACGACAATCATGCTGATTATTGTATTTGTTGTGCTGGGGATATTTTCTTTTTCCACATTACTGGTTGAGAAAACTCCGCGGATTGAGTTTCCGATTATCACAGTCGCGGTAACCTATCCGGGAGCCACATCGCTGGAAGTGGAAACTTTGGTTGTGAATAAAATAGAAGACGCGGTTTCGGAAATATCCCAGATTGATCAGATTCGCAGTGATTCGCATGATAATTTCGGTTTTGTTTACATTGAGTTTTTATTGTCCGCGGATGTAAATGTGAAATCCATAGAAGTTAAAGATAAAGTGGAAGCAATCTTAAATGATTTGCCGGATGATATTGAGTCGCCGATTATTGAAAAATTTGATCCATTGATAGAGCCGGTAATTGAGATTGTATTATCTGGCAAAGATATAGATAGCCGGCAGCTTTATGAGTACGCGGATAAAACTTTTAAAACAAAACTGGCGTCAGTTGAAGGCGTGGCTAAAGTTGATGTTTACGGCGGAAAACAAAGGCAGATTAATGTTCGTTTAAATCCGGAATTAATGAAGCAAAAGTATATTTCTATCGGTGAAGTAATTACTGCTCTTAAAATGAAAAACCGGAATATTCCCGGAGGAGAGCTGGAGAAAGGTTTTTCCGCTTTAAGCGTAAGATTTGTCGGAGAATTCCAGGATGTTGAGCAAATCAGAAATTTTGAATTAAGTTCCCGCGACGGCAATAAATTCTGTTTATATGAAATCGCGGAGATTGAAGACAGCTTTAAAAAAGTTGAATCAATTGCCCGATTTAATTCACGAGAAGTTGTCGGGCTTTCTTTAAATAAGGTTTCGGACGGCAACGCGGTTGATATTGCCAATCAGATCAGAAAGAGAATGGATGAATTTAAAGCGGAATTGCCGGAGGGCATGGAGATTCAGATAGCTTCGGATACGACAGATTTTATTAAAAATGAAACAACGGACGCGCAGTTTAATATTATTTTAGGAATTTTGTTAACAGTTTTTATTTTATATCTATTTACCGGACAGGCGAGTCTTACTTTTATTGCCGCGATTGTTATTCCCGCGTCAATAATTTCTACTTTCTGGCCAGTCAGCGCTTCCGGATTTACGATTAATATGATGACGCTGATGGCGATTGCCACGGCATTGGGCACATTGATCGCTAACGCGATTGTAATTATTGAAAATGTGCTGGTGCATATGCAGCATCATGAAGACGCGCAGCACGCGGCAGTCAGCGCCACGCGAGAGGTTGCCGGAGCAATATTGTCTTCAACCGGGACAAATCTGGTTGTATTTTTGCCCATAGCCATGATGGGGGGAATTGTCGGTAAATTTTTCCAATCATTTGGATTAACAGTTGTTTACGCTACTTTGTTTTCTTTGATTGCTTCTTTTACCTTGACTCCGATGCTTTGCGGATTATTATTAAAAAAACAAAAAATAGGGGAAAAGAAAAAAAATAAGCTGGAAGAAATATTTTTACTGCCGGTTCGCTTAAACAATAAAATAGTTGATTTTTGTAAACAGGAATATAAAAGAATTTTTGATTTTATGTTTAGACGTCCATTGATTACAATTTTACTGGTTATCCTTTCGTTTTATTCTCTGAGTTTTATTATGCCCTATATTGACGGCGAGTTTATTCCCGCTGATGATGAGGATAAAATAAAAGTAATGCTGGTTATGCCCAAAGGTTCGACAATTGAAAGAACTTTGTCAGTGGTTGAGATTATTGAGCAAAGGATCAAGCAATTACCGGAACAAAAATCTTACTTGAGTCAGCTGGGTGAAAATGGAGTGGAAAACGCGGTGACTATGGTTACGCTTGTCTCTTCAAAAAAAAGAGCGCGCTCAGATTTGGAAATAATTGATGAACTGACTTTATTTATGTCTATGATTCCTGACGCGCAAATTAATATCATGCGCGTCGGTTTGGGCGGCGGAGAAGAAGGCGATATATCGATTAATGTTTTTGGAAAAAACTACCAACAGGCGATTGCTTTGTCCCAATCCATGCAAAAGATTATGGAAAACAGCGGTTATTTTCGGTCAGTAAGCTCTTCTTTTAAAGCGCCGAAAAAAGAAATAAAGTTTATTCCGGATCAGGCTCGGCTGATTGCTTATGGTCTGACCAGCAGTGATATTGCCCAGACATTAAGAACCAGTATTTATGGGGATACAACTAATATTTATAAAGAACAGGGCGAAGAATATGAAATAAACATTGAGCTTAATGATCAATATGCTTCTGGTTTTGCGGATCTTGAGCAAATTATGATTATGTCCAGCAAAGGGTTAGTGCCGATAACTGAAATGGGAATGATTCAAGATGCTAAGGCTTTGCCGACAATCAAGCATCGCGACCGGAAAAGAGTTATTCGTTTAGAGGGATATTTATCGAAAAGTAATACTGGGTTTGTCCGGCCGGTTTTAGATAAAGAATTTAAAGCTCTGGCTTTTGCTAAAGGTTATGGCTATAAATATGTGGGAGACGCGGAAAATGAATCAGAGGCTAATCAGGAAATCGGCAAAGCTTTTCTTTTAGCAATGATCTTAACTTATATCCTTTTGGCCGCGATCTTAGATTCAGCAATATATCCGATCGCGATTATGATGACTGTATTTACTTCTTTTGTCGGAGTATTTTATGCCATGTTTTTTATGGGATACACAAACAATGTTTTATCTTTGATGGGTATGGTTATGCTGGTGGGGTTGGTAGTTAATAACGCGATTCTTTTGCTGGATTATACTTTACTTAAAATGAAAGCAGGAGTTCCGGTAAAAGAGGCTCTTTGGCTGGGAGCTTCGGAAAAATTTCGGGCGATTATCATGACTTCTTTGGCCATAGTGCTCGGGGTATTTCCCCAGCTTTGGGCAATGATGGAGGCAAAACAGGCAATGGGCGCGGTTATGATCGGCGGTATGCTTGCTTCGATTGTCTATACCTTAATTTTTATCCCCTTGGTATTCTGGTATTTGGAAAGAATAAAGGTTTATTTTCAGAAAAAAAAGCTCAAGCTCTAAAGTATTTAAAGCAGGAAAAATACCGGGAAATTTGACAAAATCGAATTTATATGCTAATATGTTCATATAGCCATATACTTGATCGGAGATATTATGAATGTCAAAGATATTCGCTTGATTTTAAAATCCTGCGCTGAAGATACTCGTTTAAGAATTCTTAATCTTCTGGATGATGAGGAAGTGACAGTAAAAGTTATTTGTGAAACTCTTAAGATAAGCCAGTCAGTTGTTTCTAAACATCTTTCCCGTTTACGGCTTTTAAAAATGGTTGTGGATCGGCGCAGTGGTAATTTAGTCTATTATCGCTTAACTCGAAAAACAGAGTCATTTCAATATAAAATCACATTATTTCTTCATGAGCAATGCCAACAAATTTCTTCACTGCAAGATGATAAAAAAATACTTTTAAAGGTGTTGGAAAACGCCTGATTATATAGAGAAAACCAGGATTATAACAAAATTTTAGCCTTGACAAAAAAATCGTTTAGGAATATATTAATTCTAGGTAATATTCCAATATGAGGATATTCGCTTATTGTTTAATTTAAAGATTGTAAGGAGGTGAAAATTAACCGGAAAGCAAGGGTTTTGCAGGAATAGAAGGCGGATTAATTTAACATAAAGGCATTTGAATAAGATGCTTACAAAAATAGTGAGTGTCTTAAAATCAGGTAAAAATGTTTTTTAATAAGGAGAGAAAAATGTTTAAGAGAATATTAATTGTTTTAAGTTTTATCGCGGTTATTGGTTTTTACGGGATTAATCTGGCAACTGCTCAGGAAGATATGGAAATATCTGTAAAGGGAGTTGTTAGCCAAGTTGCTGAAGATATGAGTTCTCTGGTTATTAATAATGAAACAATTATGATTGATCCAGAGCTTAAAGATTATATGAACATTGAAGCCGGCGATAGCGTAGAGCTTATTGTGAATACAGTTGACGGCAAGAAAGTTATTGTTGATTTTGATTATATTGATTTAGAATAAATTAAATATTTAATTTGAAAGGAGTAGGTAATGGTTGTGAAATGTCCTTCATGTCGAGCTTTTCTTGACGACAGTGATAACTTTAGCGTTGGTGAAATTGTTTATTGCACAGAGTGTGATGAGGATTTTGAGGTTACGCGTTTAAATCCAGTAAGGTTTAGATCTCTGTCTTCTTCAAATTCTGAGCACGCTGAGTTTTTCGATGAAGATTTTAATGATTAGAACATTACTCAGGAGGCTTAAATGATACTAGAGATAGGCATTGTGGCAGGAGATATCTGGCACTATTTAGATGAGAATGGAATAGTAGCATTGCCTAAACTTATTGAAGGTATAAACCAGCCAAAACAAGTAGTCCTGATGAGTCTGGGCTGGCTTGCTCGCGAAGGGCATGTTAAAATAGAAGCTAATGGAGAATATAAAGTTTGCTTGACTAAAAAAAGTTAATTTAAATAAGAATGAAAAACAATTAATCCCACTCTTATAAAAAAAGAGTGGGATTTTTTATTGGGAATAAATAAGTTTGAAGGGAAATATTCCAATACTTTAAAAAAATACAAGCTAAGAAATGAATTATTATTCGTGCTTGTTTTAATTTGGAATAGTTGTTAGTATATTATTAAAATCCCGGGGAGGGTGTTAAACACTCTGAGAGTTTTGCTGTAAACAAGCAAATTACCCGTTGACCTGATCTGGATAATGCCAGCGAAGGGAGTTTGCAGTTATAAACCCTTTGCGATTAAGCAAAGGGTTTTTTTTAATGATTTTAAATTATCAAAAAAGAGCAGTTAAATAATGAGAAAAAATAATTTATATCTTGTGCTCAGCAGTGAGTATAATCAGCAGATGGATGTTTTAGCAATAGCCGAGCAGGCAATCTTAGGCGGCGTGGATATTATCCAGATGCGGGAAAAATATTTGTCTTATCCAAAGAAAGTCGCGCTGGGAAACAAGCTTCGCGCTTTATGTAAAAAAAATAATGTTATGTTTATCGTCAATGATGATCCTTATCTTGCCAAACAGCTTGATGCCGACGGAGTGCATCTGGGGCAAACTGATCTAGAGAAATTTTCCATGCCGATGATCCGCCAGATTATTGGCCGGAATAAAATTATTGGGATTTCCACGCATAGTCTTGAGCAATTCAAAGAGTCGTTAAAACAAGGATGCGATTATCTGGCATATGGGCCGATTTTTCCAACAAAAACCAAAGATTATCATATTGGCATCAGCCAGATTGAGCAGGTTTTAGCTGTTTCTGATATTCCGATCGTGTTTATTGGCGGAATAAATCTGGAAAATATTGATATTGTTTTGGATCTCGGTGCGCGAAATATTGCTTTGATTAGAGCTATTATGCAGTCTGAAAATATTGAACAAATTACCCGGGAATTTAAACAAAAAATTAATTAGGCAGAAATCAGTCAGAATTTTGGAGGCAGAAGTGCGGCTTAAAATAAACGGCAAGCAGCAGGAAATTAAGGATTGTTTTGATCTGGAAAAATTAATCAGCAGTAAAGGGCTTAATCCCAATAATATTGTAGTTGAATATAATACAAAAATTATCCCTAAACAAAATTGGCCGGAAGTTATTTTAAAGCCGGAGGATATGATTGAAATTGTAAGTTTTGTCGGAGGAGGCTGAACAATGAGCGATATATTTAAAATCAGAGATAAACAAATAAAAAGCCGCTTGTTTCTGGGAACAGGCAAGTTTTCAGATAAGCGTTTGGTAAAGCTAGTGATTGACGCGGCGAAAGTTGATGTGGTTACGGTTGCTTTGCGGAGAGTTGATCTGGAATCTCAAGATGAAAATATTCTTGACTATATTCCCGAAGAATGCACGCTGATGCCCAATACCTCAGGAGCAAGAACAGCGCGAGAAGCAATCAGAATAGCGCGTTTGGCTAAAGCCACTGGCTGCGGCAATTGGATAAAGATTGAAGTTATTTCTGACAATCAATATCTTCTGCCGGATAATTTAGAGACATTAAAGGCAGTTGAGGTGCTTGCGGCTGAGGGTTTTGTGGTTTTGCCTTATATTAGTCCGGATATTTCCATGGCCAGAAGAATGGTTAAGGCTGGGGCCGCGGCAATTATGCCCTTGGGTTCGCCAATCGGCAGTAATCGGGGGTTTAAGACCGAAGAACTGGTGAGGATAATGATTCGCCAGATTAAGGTGCCGATTATTGTGGATGCTGGCCTGGCTATGCCTTCTCAGGCCGCTAAGTGCATGGAAATCGGCTGTGCCGCGGTTTTGGTTAATACAGCGATTGCCACAGCCCAAGATCCGATAAATATGGCCTTGGCTTTTAGCCTTGCCGTAGAGGCTGGGAGAAAAGCTTATTTATCAAGTAAGCGGCCAGGGATTGATTTTGCCCAGGCTTCATCTCCGTTAACCGGATTTTTAACTCAGGAATAAAAATAGATGGAATTTAGGGGAATATTAAAGCAATATAATGCTCAAGATCTGAAAAATAAATTTAATGCTGTTTCTGCTGAAAAAATAAAAACAATTATCAGTAAGGATAAGCTGGAAAGCGATGATTTGCTAGTCTTACTTAGTCCGCAAGCCGAGCCATATCTGGAGCTAATGGCGCAAAAAGCAAATCAATTAACGGTTCAATATTTTGGTAAAGTTATTCAGCTGTATACGCCTTTGTATTTATCGAATTATTGTATAAATAGCTGCGCTTACTGCGGATTTAAGGCCGAGAATTCCAGCCAGCGGAAAAAATTATCATTATCAGAAGTTAAAAAAGAAGCAGAATTTATTTCAGCTACAGGCTTAAAGCATATCCTGATCTTAACCGGAGATTCTAGGCAGATGAGTCCGGTATCTTATATTCAGCAATGCGTGGAAATTTTAAAAGATTACTTCAGCTCAATAGCAATTGAAACATATGCTTTAAGTCAGGAAGAATACGCGCAGTTGATTCGAGCCGGGATTGATGGGGTGACGATTTATCAGGAAGTTTATGATCGAGCGGTGTATGCTAAGGTGCATTTAAACGGTCCGAAAAAAGATTATGATTTTCGGTTGGATGCCGCGCAAAGAGCTTTATTCGCCGGGATCAGAACTGCTAATGTCGGAGTTTTGCTGGGTTTAAATAATTGGCGGGAAGAAGTTTTTTTTATGGCAATGCATGCCGGTTATTTACAGGAAAAGTTTTTGAGCGCGGAAATCGGCGTTTCAGTGCCGCGGATAAAACCACATTTAGGAGATTTCGCGGATATTATCCCTGTTTCTGATAAAAATCTGACCCAGATAATTCTTGCTTTACGGATATTCTTGCCGCGAGCGGGTATTAATTTGTCTACTCGGGAAACCGCTAAGCTGCGGGATGATTTACTTGCCTTGGGCATAACCCGGATTTCCGCGGGCTCAACTACTGCTGTGGGCGGACATACTTTAAATTATGAACAAAACCAAGATGAGCAATTTCAAATTTCAGATAAAAGAGATGTTGCCCAGATAAAGCAAATGTTGCAGCAAAAACAGTATCAGCCGGTTTTAAAGGACTGGCTGAGGTGGTAAACCAGAGGAAAACAGCAAATGAATATGTTTGAACAAAAACTGCGCGAACAATTATCCACTGAGAATTTTGCTAAAATACAGAAAGTAAAAATCGGAATTGCTGGTTTGGGTGGTTTGGGTTCAAACTGCGCGATGAATTTGGTAAGAAGCGGATTTAAAAACTTTAAGCTGATTGATTTTGATAAAGTGGATTATTCGAATCTTAATCGTCAGTTTTATTTTTACGAGCAGGTTGAGATGTTAAAAACCGAGGCGCTGAGCATAAATCTTAAGATGATTAATCCGGCTGTTCAGTTGCAGGCTTTGACAATTAAAATAGAGCAAGAAAATGTTAATCAATTATTTGCTGATTGCGATATTGTAGTTGAGGCTTTGGATAAAGCTGAAGCGAAAAGCCTGCTTACGGCTAATCTTCTGCCTACGCTTAAGCTGATTATCGCGGCTTCTGGTATAGCCGGTATCGGGGATTCAGATTTGATCAGCATTCATTGGCTTAAAAAAAATCTGGTAATTGTCGGAGATTTGAGCAGTGATGTTCAGCAGAGTTTTCCTTTTTCACCAAAAGTAAATATCGCGGCGGCTAAACAGGCGGATATTATTTTAAAGTATACAATCAGTGATTTTTTAAATAATGAATTGTGCTTAGAGCTTTGAAGTCCTAGCGCAACGGCTTTTTGCTTGACTTTCCGATGTTAAAGGGATAGATTGAGTTATAGGTTTTGTGAGAAGTTTTTTAATGCGGGATTAAGTAATATCGAGGAGGACAGCGTTGCATTTAAAAGGCTGTCCTATGTTTTTTTAGGGAGTAGTAAAGTGGAAAAAAATAAAACTAAAGAACAATTAATTCAAGAAATTGAATCCTTGAAAAATCAAATAAAGCAACTTGAGAATAAAGATAACGCATCTGCCGCAGTGCCAGAGGAGTATTTACACGCTTGCCAGACTCTATTTGAAAACCTTCCTCAAAAAATATTTATTAAGGATACTCAGTCAGTGTATCTATTCTGTAATAAAGCGTATGCTGATACGTTAAATATCACACAGCAGGAGATTAAAGGTAAAACTGATTTTGATTTTTTTAATAAAGAGCTTGCAAAGAAATATAGAGCGGATGATCAGCGGATTATGCGCTCAGCACAGATTGAGCAGTTAGAAGAGCCTTATGAATACAGGGGAAAGCCGCGGATTACCCATACTGTTAAAATTCCGATTAAAGATAATAATGGGAATATTACGCAAATTGTGGGGATATTTACTGATATTGCCGCACGTAAAAATACAGAGGAAGTCTTAGCTGAAAAACAGAGGCTATTAAATAAAGTTGGCGATATTGCCAAGATTGGCGGTTGGGAATTTGATCTTGAACAAAACGGTAAGCCAACCTGGACAAAAGGGACATATGATATCGTTGAGCTGGATTATGATCAGCCGATACCGGATATAAATGAGCATATTCACTGGTATCTTCCTGAGTATCAAGATATGGTTAAGCAAAAAATACATGATTTAATTGAGCATGAACAGCCGATGCAGTATGATGCTATGTTTAAGACAAAAAAAGGTAATACTGAATGGGCCAGAGTTATCGGAGAAGTTGTAAAAAAAGATAATAAAGTTATTAAAATACGCGGAACAATTCAGAATATTACGGAAATTAAAAAATCTGAACAGTTTGTTCTGGAAAATCAGGCGCGTTTCCAAAGAATTGTGGATTCGAATATGATTGGAATCTTTTTTTGGGACGCGCAGGGGCAGATAAGTGAGGCGAATGACGCTTTTCTGGATATGGTGGGATATACCAGACAAGAGTTGTTGGAGGGTAAGATAAATTGGTGGGATATGACGCCTTTGGAATATTTTGATCTCGATAATAAAAATTTGGCAGAGCTTAAAATAAAAGACAAAATCAGTCCTTTTGAAAAAGAGTATTTTCATAAAAACGGAACCAGAATCCCGATTATTATCGGCGCGACAGTTTTAAATGATAATAAAGATCAGGGGGTATGTTTTATCTTGGACATTTCTGAACGCAAAAAAGCGCAGGGACAGATAAAAGATTTAGCCAAATTTCCTGAAGAAAATCCAAATCCAGTAATGCGGATTTCACTTAAAGGCGAAATTATATACGCGAATAAAGCAGCCCATGAATTTTTAGATCTGTGGAATTGTCAACAAGGGCCATGTTTGGATCAAGAAATTACAAATACTGTTTTTCAGGCATATAATTCAGGGAAGATAAAGACCCTTGAAATAAAGTGCAAAAACAAAATATATTTAGTAACTTTTTCTCCGATTTTAGAAAGTAAGTATGTTAATATTTACGCCTGGGATATTACTCGGCGTAAATTACTGGAAAACGCGCTGGAAAAACGGATTATTGCCATGTCTCAGCCGCTGGATGAAGCAGTGAATATTGATTTTGATGTTTTATTTAATCTTAAAGAAATTCAGGAATTGCAGGATCTGTTTGCTAATTCAGCTAATGTTGCTTCAAGGATTATTTGTCCTGATGGCACGCCGATAACTAAGCCTAGCAATTTTTGCCGTTTGTGCAGGGATATTATCCGCAATACAGAAAGAGGCAGGAAAAACTGCGCTATTTCAGACGCGATTATCGGCAAAGGCAGTGAAACAGGACAGAGAAGTCAGCCGTGCTTAAGCGCTGGTTTATGGACTGCCGGCGCGAGAATTATTGTTGGCGGTAAGCATATTGCTAATTGGCTGGTTGGTCAGGTTCGGAATGAAGAGCAAAATGAAGAAAAGATAAAGCAATATGCTCGGGAAATTGGAGCGGATGAGCAAGAGTTTGTTAAGGCATTTAATGAACTGCCGATAATGTCAAAACAGCAGTTTCAAAATGTGGCTGATACTTTATTTGCAATGGCAAATTTACTTTCCTCAGCAGCTTATCAAAATATTCAGCAGGCTAGGTTTATCGCGCAGTGCCAAAAAGCGGAAAATGATTTACTGATGAGCAATAAACGGTTTCAGGAACTATTTAATAATATGAGCAGCGGTGTGGCGATATACGAAGCAGTGGATAATGGCGCTGATTTTGTGTTTAAGGATTTTAATAAAGCCGGGGAAAGAATCGATAAAATAAGCAGAGAGCAGCTTATTGGTAGGCGGGTAACTGAAATTTTTTCCGCAGTTAAGGAGTTTGGGCTGTTTGCTGTTTTTAAACAGGTCTTTCAAACCGGAAATCCGGAACATTTCGCGGATAAAATTTATCAAGACAATCGAATTAAGGGTTGGCGGCGAAATTATGTTTATAAATTGCCTACTGGGGAAATCATCGCGATATATGATGATATTACTGAACAAAAAAAACTAGAACAGCAGGAAAAAGAAATTTTTGCCGCTCAAACCGCGGCAGAAGTGGAAAAACAAAAAGCTTTGGAATTGGCACAGGCATATGAGGAACGTAAATTAATGCAGAGTCAACTTTTGCAGGCGGAAAAAATGGCCAGCATTGGTCAACTGGGCGCAGGCGTTGCCCATGAATTAAACAGTCCTTTGTCCGGAGTTTTGAGTTTGCTTAGATCGTATAAAAAGGAAAAAGCTAAAAACAGCGAAGAATATGATGATTTAACTGAAATGGAAAAAGCCTGTGAGCATATGGCCAAGATAATCAAAAGTTTAAATTCTTTTTCCCGGCAATCAACTGAAGAAATGGAAGATGTTGATTGTAACCAGACAATAAAATCCATATTGAGTTTTACGGCTTATCAGCTGGAGAAAAAAAGCGTAATAATCGAAATTGATTTTGCTCCGGATTTAGCGATAATCAGAGCTAATGAAAACCAGATTCAGCAGATTATTATAAATATGGTAACTAATGCCAGCGACGCATTATCAACTCAGGGGAAATTTAAAATAAGTACAAAAAATCTAAAAATCGCGGATAAGGCATATATCGAAATATTGTTTAAGGATAATGGTTCCGGGATAAAAGCTGAAGATCTTAATAAGATATTTGATCCGTTTTTTACCACAAAACGGCCGGGCGGCGGAGTGGGGCTGGGTTTGTCGATAGTCTATAAAATTGTGGAAACTCATAAAGGAACAATTAGCGTGGATAGCAAAGAAGGTCAGGGCACTGTATTTACAATCAGATTACCGGTAAACTGAAAAGGGGAATATATGTGTAAAGCAAAGATTATGATAGTTGATGATGAGCCTATAGTTTTACGCGCTTATAAAAAGGAATTAGAAGGTCAGGATTACAGTATTACGGCTGTTTCTTCTGGCCAAGAAGCAATCGCCAAAGCAGCAAAAGAACAATTTGATATAATTCTGACTGATCTGATCATGCCGGGAATGAACGGCCTTGAATTGTGTAAAGAAATTAAAAAAAACAGTCAGGCTACGGAAGTCGTGCTTATGTCCGGATATCATGAGGAGATGCAAAAGAGTTGGATTGAGTTTATTCGTGCCGGAGGGCGTGATTTTTTTCTGCGGAAGCCTTTGAGTCCGGGGGAATTAAAAGATACGATAAATACTATTCTGATTGAAAAAAAGAAAAGATGCTAAAATGTCAAATAATGTCCTGATTGTTGATGATGAATATATTGTTTGCCGGGCTCGGGAGATTATGGATATAATGTGGATAGCGCTAATACTGCTCTTAAATTGGTAAAAGAAAAAGAATCTGACCTTATTTTTATAGATTTTGTTTTGCCAGGCAAAGATGGAATCCGGGTATGTAAGGAAATAAAGGCAATCAATAAAAATGCTAAAATTGTTTTTATGACCGTCAATACAGATGTTGATCCGATATTTAAAGAATTGGAAATAGTAAAAATTTATTTGAAATAGAATAGTCTGATTTGGTATGATTGTATATATGGTTTACTGCTTTTAAACGTGGGGATTGTTGGTTTTTTCGCGAATGTCCAAACATTTTCTGATTAATTAAAATGAGGATGGGGTATAGTTATGAAAGTTTATTTAGCTGGGTTTAATGTTGATGCTTCTGTTTTGCAAGAGATGGAAGCAAAACTGGGTAAGCGTGATGATATTACCCCTGAAGTATTATCAGCGGCATACGCTCGGATTAGTAGAGATCCGCGGGCGATTAATGAAATTCGTCAATCAGCCCGGCAGGAAGTGGAAAAATCAAGAAAATCAAACTCTACAATTATATTTAAAATGGGGCATCATTCTGTGGCAGAGCACGCGGTATTTAATTTTGATATACTGGGAGTTTCTCGTTTTGCCATGGAAGAATTAGAAAAATTCAGATTATGTTCTTATACTGAGAAGTCGCAGCGTTATATAACTTTGCAAGATGATATTGTTGTTCCTGTGGAAATCCAGGGAACTAAATTTGAAGGAATGTTCCGGGATATGATTTCAGCGCAGAATAAAGCGTATTTTGAGTTATATGATAAACTTAAGAAACATGTGTTTCAGCAAAATGCTGAATTAGCTTTGGATCCTAAAAATCATAATTTGCTTGAGGGGTGGGCAAAAGAGGATGCGCGTTATATTACTAGTTTGGCTGCTGAGTCACAGGTAGGCTTAACGATTAATGCCAGAAATTTAGAGCTTTTATTAAGAAGGTTCGCGTCGCATCCTTTGGATGAAATTAAATCCTTGGGAAAAATGCTATATGATCAGGTTTCTGAGGTTGCGCCTTCTATTGTAATCTTTCACCAAGCAAATGATCGTGACCAGAAAACATATCCTGATCTTAAGGTTATTGCTGATGCCCTTTTGTCAGCAGCAACGAAAAAAACTTTTTACGATATTGATCTTGTTAAATTAGTTGATTTTACAAAATGCGGCGACGCGATTGTGTCCGCGGCTTTGCTTCATTCGGCATCAAATTATTCATATTCGCAATGCCGGCAGATAGTTGATGATTTACCGGAATTGGATGTTAAAAAAATATTTAAAGCCGCTTGGCAGAATATGCAGTTTTATGATTCCATGCTTCGTGAATTTGAGTATGTAAATCTCACTTTTGATATTGTTTTATCATCTGCTTGTTTTGGGCAGCTCAAGCGCCATCGCATGTCGACAATTACCGCGCAAAGCTATGACCCAAGTCTGGGGATTACTATCCCCCAGTCTATTAAAGATATAAATATGGATGATTTCTTTCAGGATATTGTGGATAAAACCAATCAAGTGTATTCCGCTATTAAGCAGGAAATACCTTTGGCCGCTCCGTATATTCTGACTAATGCCCATAGAAAACGGATTATGATTCGGGTGAATGCCCGCGAAATGTATCATATTTCCCGATTACGTGAAGACGCGCATGCTCAATGGGATATTCAGAATGTTTCCCGCTCTATGGCTGCTCAAGCTAAAAAAGTAATGCCTTTTGTGTTTGCCTGCATTGGCGGTAAAGATAAGTACAATGAAATATATAAAAATATATTTGGCATAAATCCAAAAATAGTTGAATTAAGTCTTCCTGGAGCAAGGGAAATAATTCAGGAAAAGATTAAATAAATGCTAATACCTAAAAAAGTAATTTTTTGCCTTATAGCTGGGGTGCTTGTTTGCGGGCTGATTGAAATATTCTGTTTAGCCGCATTGTATTTGGCGGGGTGTGATAATTCAACCCAAGCCGCGGCTTGTCAGAATCCGAAAGCTGATCTAAATGTTATTTTGCCTCCTTGGATGACAAACAATGTTGGACAGTTTATCATTCATCCGTATCTTGGTTTTGTCTATAATCCGGATAATTTGGATATTACTCGATTTGGTTTTTTAGACACAAAAAATCCTATTCAAAAAAAAACAGATGGTAAAATTATCATTGGTATTTTTGGCGGTTCATCGGCTGAGATTTTGGGTCAATTTGGCGCGGAAACCTTAAAAAATGATTTACTTAAAGATCCGGAATTTGAACATAAAGAAATTATTGTGCTTAATTTGGCAATCGGAGGGTATAAACAGCCGCAGCAAGTAATGGTTTTAAATTATTTATTAGCATTGGGCGGCGAATTTGATTTTGTAATTAATCTGGATGGGTTTAATGAGCTTGTTTTGCCTGTGCTGCGCAATCTTCCGAATCAGGTGAATCCATTTTTTCCGCGAAGATGGGATTTAAAAGTAGTTGATAGCGCGATTTTATATCCGCAGATTGTAATTCTCGCGGATATATTAAAACTTGAACAAAAAAAACTTAGACAAGCTAATCTGGTTCATTGCGGAATCCTGCGTTTTTCATCAACAGCGCGTTTGCTCAGCTATTGTTTGGATAGGAGTTTAAACTTGCGAATAACCGTGAAAAGAACACAGCTTTTTGATTTGCAAAATAAACAGATTCAAGATACGCGCAGTGTTGTAGGTCATGGCCCGGAGTTTAATTATGATAATCAACAAGACTTGTATGAGCAATTAACCGCGCTTTGGGCCAGGTCATCTAAACAAATGGACGACCTTTGTGCCGCGAATAAAATTGAATATTTTCATTTTATTCAACCTTGTCAATATGTGCCGGATTCCAAAATTATGGATGCTGAGGAGTTAAAGGCGGCTTTTGACCCGGACGCGCGGCATCGGCAAACTGTGATAAACGGATATCCGGTTTTAAGACAACAGGCGGAGGGGTTGAAACAACAGGGCATTGCCGTATATGATCTGAGCATGGTTTTTGAAAATTATTCGCAGCCATTGTATATAGATACTTTTTGCCATTTTGGTCAAGAGGGAAGTCAGATAATCGCCCAGGCTATTGCTAAAACAATTATTGCTAAACATGAAAAATAAGAACAGCCTGGGACTATTGGCGGTTAATCCGAATAAGGTCTTGTCTTTGTCTGAGTGGTTTGATAAAATCATTCTAATTGTTATGGATAGAGCTATAAATAATTAAATATTTAAATTTGGAGGAAAGATGTTTTCAGAATTTTTAAATTTGGTGATTTTCAGCAACACGTTAAAACAGTATCTGGTTTCTATCGGGATATTTGCCGCAAGTATTTTTATTTTAATAATTCTAAGAAGTATTGTTGTCAAAAAGCTAAAAAACATTGCTCAAAAAACAATAACCAAAGTAGATGATTTTTTTATTCGGATTGTCCAGAGAACGCTGATGCCGCTTTTATATCTGGGAGCGTTTTATTTAAGTCTGCAGCATCTGGTTTTACCGGCTGTGGTTGTTAAATCTCTGCGTGTTCTCGCCGTAGCGGTTCTTACCATAATGGCAATCCGTTTTTTAGTGTCGCTGATAAACTTTTTTCTTTTGTCTTTTAACATCAAAGGAGTGAAAAATGATGTCAGAGAAAAAAGCTTAAAAAGTGTAGCTAGTGTTATTAAAATTATTGTCTGGGGCGGCGGCATTGTGTTTTTACTGGATAATATGGGGTTTAAGGTCTCTACGATAATCGCCGGCTTGGGGATTGGCGGGATTGCCGTTGGTTTGGCGGCGCAGGCAATTTTAGGTGATGTTTTTAGTTTTTTCGCGATTTTATTTGATCGGCCGTTTGAAGTCGGTGATTTTATTATTATCGGAGACTATATGGGAACAATTGAGCAGATAGGGATGAAGACAACCCGGATTCGCAGCTTAGGCGGAGAGCAGCTGATATTTTCGAATACTGATTTAACTAATTCCCGGGTGCGTAATTATAAAAGAATGTATGAACGACGGGTTGTATTTAAACTGGGAGTAACTTACCAAACTCCTCAGGAACAGATGGAAAAAATTCCTAGGATTATTAAAAAAATAATTGAAAATATAAAAGAAGCGAGATTTGACCGGGCGCATTTTTGCGCTTATGGAGATTTTAGCTTGAATATTGAAGTTGTATACTATGCTTTAACCCCGGATTACAATAAATATATGGATATCCAGCAGAAGATTAATCTGGCGATAATGGAGGAATTTAAAAAAGAAAATATTGAATTTGCTTATCCCACGCAAACATTGTTTGTTAATAAAGCATAAAAAGCATGCTTGGCTAATGGCTGATAGCTGATAATTCGCAAGGCAAAAATTCTCTTTGAGCGGCGCTTTCGAACGTGATTTTGACATGGATGTTAAAATAGTGAGAACGCGCGGCTGAGACTGCACGACGCAGGCTCAGGCTTAGCGAAAAGACGTGTTTTTGCCGAGACAAATCATCGAGGTTAGGGAATAATTTTTTTTAACTCGTGTACGCGTTAACTCGCAAACGCGAAACTAGTATAGGACAATCATGGCAAGAGAACTGATTATTATTGGTGACCGGGTTTTGATAAAGCCGGATAGCTCGAGAGATATGACCAATTCCGGATTATATCTTCCCCAGGGAGCATATGAAAAAGAAAAGGTGCAGAGCGGTTTAATAATTAAAGTAGGTCCGGGGATTCCGGTGCCTGAACCGCAGGATATAAGTGATGAGCCGTGGAGAAAAAAAACTGAAGATAAAACTCAGTATTTACCATTACAGGCAAAGGTAAATGATCGGGCGATTTTCTTGCGCAGTTCGGCAGTGGAAATTGAATATGAAAACGCGAAATACATTATTGTTCCCCAGGCCGCGATCCTGGCTTTGATTCGCGGGGATCAATTGGATGATATGCTTTAAATATCAGGGAAAGGAAAAATGAAAGTAATTTTTTTGGGAACTAATGGCTGGTTTGACTCAAAAACCGGTAATACTGTCTGCACATTAATTCAAACCAAAGCCTGTAATATTATTCTTGATGCCGGGATGGGGCTGGTCAAGGCTGATAAATATCTTGATGATTCTTTACCGACATATGTGTTTTTAAGTCATTTGCATTTGGATCATATCAGCGGATTGCATGCTTTGGCAAAATTTAAATTTTCTCAGGGAATAACGCTGTTTATCGCTAAACAGCTAAAGCCAGGATTATTAGAGTATCTTAATCAGCCGTTTACCATGGCGGTAAAAAGACTGCCGTTTAAATTAAATATTGTTAATTCCAAGCCTAATTTTAATATTAAGAATATGAATATAAAAGCGCGGGAATTAATTCATGCTAGTGTTTGTCTGGGATATCGTTTTTGTTTTGGCAAAAAAGTAATTAGTTATTGTACGGATACCGGATTATGTGAAAATGCTTTTTATTTAGCGGATAAAGCGGACTTATTAATCACGGAATGCGCTTTGCGTTATGGCCAGGATGACCAGGGCTGGCCGCATCTTGATCCAGCTAAGGCTGCTAGCTTAGCAAAACAAGCCAAAGTTAAAAAATTGGTTATGACCCATTTTGACGCTGATAATTATCAAACTTTGAAGTCTCGGAAAATTGCTCAGCTTCAAGCAAGAAAAGTTTTTAAAGAAAGCATTGTCGCTTTTGACGAGCTAAAAATCGAAATATGAGATAAGCCGTTTAAGTAGTATTTAATCAGGAAGGTTGTAAATGGATAAATTCGGCAAGTTGTTTTTCGCGCTGATTATTACAGCTGTTATTTTTTGTCAGTCGAGCTATTCTTCTCAAGATATTGATCCGCAGTCAATTGTATCTCAGATCAAGCAAAGCTATGAAAAATTGTCAGATGTTAAAGTCCGAGTTATTGAGCAAAATCGCAGTCAGGACGCGCAAGTTGACGCTCAGGGAATTCTCCAGTTTAAGTCTCCGGATAAAATAAAGATTGATTTTGAAATAATATCTAATAGTGGTAAATATCGAGTGAAAAATCTGCTGGCTTATAGCGATAATATATTATGGCAGGAGCAGCTAAATCTTGACACTCAGAAAATCAGTGTATTTAAATCAGAGTTGGCTAATGATTCAGTGCAAGCCCGGGAGATTTTGAGTCAGTTTAACCCTAAACAGCAGTTTGATGATTTTATCCAATTGTATAATGTTATCGAGGTCAGACTGCTTAATGATGAAGAAGCGGGGATCTATGTTCTGGATATGGAAATAAAGCCAGAGGAGCGTGAGCAAATGATTCAGATGCTTAAGGCGCAAGGTCAGCCGCAGGCAGAGTTAATGATTCCTGAAAAAGCAGCTTATTACTGGGATTGGAATAAAGAATTCGTGGTGAAAATAGAAACTGAGAGTAAAAATCAGGAAGTTAAAACCCTGATAGAATATAGTGATATTTTACTTAATTCCGGGATTAAAGATAAAGTATTTACCTATGCCCCGGCACCGGGAATAGAGGTAATTGATATGACCAGGATTATTGATCAGGAAGCAGGCCTTAGGGAATTTGAAGGAGTGGAAAATAAATTAGTCGGACAGGTCTTTCCGGATTTTGTCTTGACTGATATTTTTAATGATAAATACGCTTATCATGATATGCGGGGAAAAATTTTAATTGTGAATTTTTGGGAGCATTGGTGCCCTCCCTGCCTAAAAGAAATGCCGCTTTTGGAAAATTTGTACCAAGATATATATACTGACAACTATGCGCGGCTGATTACAATCACTACTGATAAAGATAAAGCGCTGGAAATTGTCGAGGAAAATAGTTATTCATTCCCAGTGCTGATTGATCCGCAAGCGCGCTTAGCCAGCCAGCTGGGTGTAGATTCAATTCCGAAAACATTTATAGTGGATCAACAGGGGTTGATCGCGGCAGTATATATGGGCTATCATCCTGATATTGAAGAAATTCTTAAAAAACAATTAAACAGATTAAATCCAGAGGAATAATTATTTTATGAAAGAACTAACTGCCGCGATTGATGCCGCGCTTTTGGCCGGGAAACTGATAAAATCGCGTTTGGGGAAACTGAAAAAAATATTGTGGCGAGTAATGGTTTGATTCATAAAAAGATGATGGAGATTTTAGCGATAAAAGATAAATAAATTTAGATCAGGGATATTTACACATATTTAGCTGCTATGCGGCTGATTTTTTTTTGTTTCGTTTTATTTGCATAAGCTCCTAAAATATGGTACACTTAAAAACTTTTAATATATATGATATCCAGGTATTAACTTTCGTAAACAGTAAAGGCTATATGATGTCAGACAGAGATATCTTAATATTTAAACTAAAACCTAAAACATTGTTTAAGTTTATCACTTTGATAATTGTTCAGGTGATGTTTTTAGATACTGTAATGTGTTTTGCCGGTTATGCTGTATTTGGGCAACACAAAGCTAGTAAAGCGGCTCTGTCACCAGCGCTTACTATTAGCAGTACTGGATTAGCGAACCAGTTTCTTGCTGAAATAGCCAAATCCTCTAACTCAAATAAGGGAATTGAGTTATCGCGAAATATTTTAGAGAATACTGATTTTGAAAAACCGGGCAATTTTTGGCAGCAAACAAAATACAGGATAAATAAGTTTAAGGGTGATTTTTATCTTTTTCTTATTCTTAGGGTTAATAATTCCTGGATACGCAGGAAGGCGTGTAAAGATCTTATAGCTTTAAACGATGAAAGAGTTTTTGGACTTTTAAGGGTAATGGGGATTGGGCATGAAATATTGAAAAACGGAGAATTTAGAAAAAGAGCGGAAAAAGCTCTGCTTGAGATGCACAATCTTAATCCGCGTTTGAGTAAAAAACTTGGCTTAAAAAAAACTCTTTTTGAAATAGTTTTTGGCGGTAGCACTGAAGAAAGAACCCGGGCGTTTGACTTGCTTGAAAAAATTGACTTAGGAACAGGGGATGATTTGGATCAGATTATCCACTGGATTGATTCAGACAGTTGGGTTTTGATATCCAAAGGGTCTAAGCAGATACAAAAGCTGGGGACAAGAAGGCTGGCGGAAATTAAAGAAAAAAGCGCTGTTGCTTATCTTGTTAAGGCCGCGTCTACGCGGTCATTGACAGAACCGGTATTTTTATCGATTATTGCCGCGATGAATAAATTAGAAGCCAAAGATCAAGATTTGCTGGCTGCAGCGAAAAGTTGTTTTCTAAATACAAATAATAGTCCAAGAGCAAGAAAACAAGCAGCGCTTATAATTGCTAAAACAACAATAAATAAAAATAATAAAACACTTAGGCTTTTAGCAAGGGGTTTAGAGGATATATATTTAGATGTTCGCTTGGGCGTAATTGAAGCCATGGGAATATTAGGCGAACCTCAAGGATTAATATATTTAACCATACACGGAAAAAAAGTAGAAGCAATGCCAGAACAAAAAAAAGATATAAGTGATCGCCAGTTTGATTATATGAAAGAATCCGCGCTGGTTAAGGATGTTATTGCCCAGCTTCAAAAGACTAATATCCTGGGTTTAGTTGATGAGGTTACCGCTAGCGCCAGTAATGTGATATATAGGCAAAGCATAGCGGAAATGGCGCTAGATAATGTTTTGGCGCGGGCGATATAAGCTGATGAAACATAATAAATAGCTCTAGTGATTACAATCGAGCTTTCTTGCGGAGAGTAAAAAAGATGAAGTAGTGGAAAATTTGAATTTAATTTTTGATAAAAGCTTTCTCGCGAATTAAGACCGCCTGATTAAAACTCTAAGCAATGAATCAGCGGAATCTTTACAAATCAATATGGATATAGATCAAGCAATATAGCAGGTTGAAGGATTTTGATAAGAATCATACGACTTTTATAAGTTTATGGTAAAATACTAATCATGCGTACAGGCTTAGCTTACATGGGGCATCATAACCCCAAACATATGCAAACAGATTTAAAAGACATGCAGTCTCTGGGCTGTGATGATGTTTTTCTTGCTGCCCAGGAGAATGATTTTGTCTATATGACAGGCAAACTGGATTTCTTTCCGCAAATCGCTAAAGATAATGGTTTAACTGCCTGGGCGATTTTCTGGGGAGCCTTAAATTATTTTGGCGGCGGTAAATCCAGTCAGTTTTTGCTGAATAATCCTCAAGCACATCAAGTTAATAAAGACGGGTCGCATAATCCCAGCGGCTGTTACAATAATCCGGATTGTTTGGTTTATATCAAAAGTCTGATTGATCAAATCGCGGCAGCTGGTTTCGCGGGTTATTTTATTGATGAGCCATCGATAATTAAATGCTATTGTCCGGCTTGTCAGGAGCTTTATGCTTCAATGCACAGAGGAAATCTTTTTGCCGCTAGTTTAGAAGAAGAGCAGTTCTTTCGCAAAAAAAGTATTGTCCGTTATGTTTGCCTGTTAGCAGATTATATCAGATTAAATTATCCGCAGATGCAGACAATGTGTTGTATGATGCCCCAGGATCAAAAGGCTTGGGAAGATATTTCCCGGATAGATACTTTGGATAGTCTGGGTACTGATATTTATTGGGTTAATCAGCAGACTGCTGTGGAGCAGATGCGTCCTTTGATAAAAGAAATGGCCGGATTGTGCAAGATCAAGAATAAACTCCATCACCAATGGCTGCAGGCTTGGGGAGTTAAAGCCGGAAGAGAATCCAGGATTATTGAGCAAGGAGAGATTTTAATCAGTGAAAAACCCGACGCGCTTTATGCCTGGGCTTATCAGGGGCAAATCGGGACTTCGGAAACTTGTGAAAATCCCCAAAAATCCTGGGACGCGGTATGTGAAATATTCCGAAAAGCAAAAGAGATTTAATTTTTATTCCGCAATTGAAAGTTTTTAATCATGAATCCATCAATAGCGCTTTGCCTGGTCCCGGCTTTTTGGCCAAAATTGCCTGCTTTAAGTTTAGTTTGTCTGGGAAGTTTTCTTTTGGCAAAAGGCTGCGCGCCGCGTGTCTTTGATCTGAATAATCGGTTTTATAGTCTTGTTAGTGATGATTTAAAAACCCAGTGGTTGAAAAGTATTGATTCCGAGCTTGAGGAAAATATTTTTTCCTGGCTGAATCAGCTATATCCTGAGCAGATAAACCAATCAGTTGAAGAGCTGTTAAAATTTGATATCGTGGGATTCTCCTGTTATCAAAGCAATTTTAAAACAACTTTGAGTTTTGTTGCTTTGCTTAAAAAAAATAAGCCAAAGATAAAGATATTGCTGGGAGGCCCGCAAATAACGCGTTTATATTTTAATGATCAAGGAAAATTTTCGATCAATGCTTTTCCTGATATTGATTTGTTGGTAGTTGGCGAAGGAGAACAGGCTTTAGCTGATTATTTACAGGGAAAAATTAATCAAAATAAAATAGCTGTGTTTTCGGAACTAAAAGATTTAAATGTGTATAATCCGCTATTAGGCTATAGTCAAATTGATTTAAACTCTTATCCGCGTAAACATTCTGTTTCTTTGCTGTTTTCCCGCGGTTGCGGCCGGAAATGCGCTTTTTGTTCGGAAAGATTGCTGTATAAGAATATTAGAACAAGAAGCATTGCGAATATTGTTGAGGAAATCGCGGGCCATCTGGCAAAAAACAAGGTTCAGTCATTTATTTTTCATGATTCTATGTTAAACATGGACTTAGTGAATTTAGAAAATTTGTGTGACGCGATAATAAGAAATTTTGGCAGGATAAACTGGGAGGCACAAATGGGCATACGTTCAGATATGTCTGATCAGCTTTTTGCCAAGATAAAACAAAGCGGTTGTTATAATTTATTTGTCGGGCTTGAATCCGGTTCAGCAAATACCTTAAAAAACATGCGTAAGGGGTTTACCAAACAAAACGCGCTGGGATTTTTTGAGCAATTAAAAAAAGCCGGGCTTTATTTCGGCGTGAGTATTATTGTCGGCTATCCGGATGAGACTGCGGATGATCTGGCGGAGAGTCTGGAGTTCTTAATCAACAATAAACATTTAATTCCGAAAATCGAGCAGGTTAATCCCTTTGTGTATTATTCCGGTACTGAGGCAAACAGGAAAAAAGATTTTTATAATAATAAAACAATCGCGGCTAAAGTCGATTATTTTATCAGCCAGTTAAAAAAACACAAATTTAAGAGGACTAATGCTTTTTTAAATAATCTTGTGGAAAAATAAGGACACAAAGACACAAGGTTGCAAGTTAAAAGCTATGAACGATAAAGGGCTAGAATAATTATTTAGGCGGGTTTAAAGCCTGATTTTGATAGGACTGGCAAAATCAGAGCTTTATCCTCGGAGCCTTACAGGAAGTAAGGCGAGAATGAGCCAAAATGATTGATTCTAGCCCGAATCCTGTAATAAAGTATGTTCTGAAACAAAAGAGTTAATTATGAAAATTATTGAACAAAGCGTGGAAACAATCCTGCGTCCGACGAATATAAATTTGGCGCCTTTTGTGATTAATCCTTATCAGGGCTGTTCGTTTGGCTGCTGTTTTTGTTATGCTCAGTTCAGTAAGATCGCTCAGAAACAAACTGAGCCATGGGGCAGTTATGTTAAGGTTAAAATTAACGCGATTGATCTGCTTAAAAAAGAGCTGAAACAAATTCAGCCGAAAAGTGTTTTGCTTGGTTCAATTACTGAGTGTTTTCAGCCAATTGAAAAAAAATATGGAATAACCCGGCAGATATTGGAATTACTCAATGAGCAGGCAGTTTTGTTTACAATTATGAGCCGCTCGATGTTAATTGCTGATTATCTTGATCTATTATCCCAAGGGAATTGCCAAAGGATTTATTTTACGGTCAACGCTTTGCCTGATGTTCTAAATACTGAATTTGATATGCAGGCGCCTGATTTTAAACAAGGCCTGGATACAATAGTAAAGCTGCAAAATAAGAAGCTTAAGGTGATTGGCTATTTTTGTCCGATTTTGCCAATGATCTCGGATATTAAGCTGATTGTGAGTTCAGCCAAAGGGATTATTAATCAAGCGGAGTTTGAGATTATTAATTTTAATATGGCAAAGCAAAGCTTGATTATTAAAGCAATGGAAAAGCATTACCCGGAGCATAAACCGGAGTATGAAAAACTGCTTAGGGATAAGGTTTTTTTTAAACAAACTATGAAAAATTTAGAGCAGGTTATTTTTCAGCAAGCAGGGGATGGTTTCCAAAACCTTAAAGTTCATATCCATGAATACGCGGAGTATTTCGCGAATGAATATTAAGAGTTAGCGCGCTAACGCGATTAACCTTTAGTTAATTATGTTTATGTTTGCGCGGAGTTGTTTTTTTTCGCTATTCATCTTTTTTTGTTTTAAAACTTTCTCTTTTGAGCGTTTTGAGCGTTTTTGTTTCTGCTTGCGGATCTTGGCGATTTGTTTTTGTTGGGCGCTTTTTTCTTTTAAAACCAGATCTTCAATTTTTTCCACGAGTATCCTTCGGGCAAAAAACCGATTCATGGTCTGTGAGCGCTCTTGCTGGCATTTAATTTCAATACCGGTGGGAAGATGTTTAAGATAAACACAGCTGGATGTTTTATTTACTTTTTGCCCCCCGGAACCGCTGGAACGGATAAATTTTTCCTGGATATCGGATTCTTTTATCCCCAGGCCATCCATCTTCTTTTTTAGCGCGTTTTCCTTTTCCAAACTGATTGTATATGTACTCATTGATTTGAGCTCCTTAAACATATAATAACATGAAATCGCGGATAAACGAAGATAATCGCTTGATAAAAGCAGAGAAAAGGGATATAATTTTTTTATTCCCGGTTGCGGTGTATTCCTTTTAAATATTATGACTTTTGATCTGGCGGATTTCATGGATAGACAAAAAGAAAAAGAAGATTTATTAGAACAGCTCGAGTCTCTTAAACAACAGATTTATTCATTAAAAAGCTTAAAAAATGGGAGAAAACGGGCGCAGGAGGTGCTGCATGAAAGCATGGAGCTCTATCATACCTTAGTGGAAATCTCTCCGGAAGCAATTGCCTTATTGGATTTATCGGGCAATATTATTATGGTTAATGACCAGGCTTTAGAATTATATGGGATTAAGGAAATGGAAATTCTCCTGGGCAAAAGCGCTTTTGAAATAATTGTACCCCAGGATCGAGACCGGGCAATAGCTAATATGCAGAAGACATTAAAATCACCGTTGCGCAGTATTGAATATCGCATGATTACTGGACAGGGGGAATATTTATCAGTTGAAATTAATAGTTCTGTGCTCAAAAATAAGCAAGGCAATCCGATAGCGTTTATGATTGTTTTACATGATGTTACTCAACGCAAACGCGTGCAAGAAGAACTGCGCTATAAAAATGAATTTAAAACCGTGATTATGGATTTATCAACTAAATTCGTTAATTTAAATGACGCGAATTTTGAAGCAGGGATTAATGATGCTTTAAGACAGCTGGGTGAGTTTGCGGCCATAGATCGTTGTTATATTTTTCTTTTTTCAGATAATAATAAGACGATGAATAATACTCATGAATGGTGTGCCGCAGGCATTGAGCCGCAAATCCTTAGGCTAAAGCAAATTCCGATCAGCAGTTTTCCCTGGATTATTAACCAGATTAAATCAGTATCAGTGGTTCAGGTTACTTCTTTGTTGGATTTACCGGAGCAAGCTCAGGCAGAAAAAGAAGAATGGGAAAAGGAAGATATTTGTTCGCTGATTAATGTTCCGATGACTTATCAAGGTAAAGTAATCGGGTTTTTAGGGTTTGATGCTGTGCGGGAAGAAAAGCGATGGTCAGAAGATATACAGGTGCTGCTAAAAGTTGTTGCTGATATGTTTGCTAATGTGATCAGCCGGCGGCAAATGGATCGAAATATAAAGTCTTTAAATAAAGAACTGCTAAAGATGAATATGCGGCTTAAGCAGTTAGCGCTGCGTGATGCTTTGACAAATCTTTATAATCACCGTTATTTTGAAGAAGCAATTGAAGCTGAATTTATGCGGGCGAAAAGGCATTCCTTACCGCTTTCGGTAATTATGCTGGATGTGGATTATTTTAAATCAATTAATGATGTGTATGGCCATCAGTTTGGCGATTTAGTTTTAAAGCAGTTTGCTGATCAATTAACTCAAATGGTGCGTAAATACGATACTGTGATCCGCTATGGGGGGGAAGAGTTTATTATTATTACTCCCGGAGCAGACAAGGAAATAGTTCTGGTTTTAGCGCACAGGCTTTTGGAGTTGATCAAGCTGTATAATTTTGGAAATAAGACGCATAAGGTAAAACTGAAAATTAGTGTGGCGGTTGCTTGTTTTCCGGAAGATAAAATTCATAAAGCCAATGATTTTATTAAAGTTTCAGATTGTATTTTGGATAAGGTGAAAGAGACCGGAGGCGATAAAGTATATTCATATCAGGATATCCTCGGAACGCGGCAAATGACGGCTGTTGATTTGGAAAAAGGAACAGATGTTGTGGCTTTACAGGATAAATTGGGCAAGTTGACAAAACGGGCAAACCAAAGTTTAGCGGAAGCGATTTTTGCTTTTGCCAAGACCATTGAAATAAAAGATCATTATACCGGAGAACATGTTGAAAAAACCGTGCATTATTCCACTGAACTGGCAAAGGCCAGAAATTTACCAAAGGACGAAGTGGAAAAAATCCGGCAGGCATCAATATTGCATGATCTGGGAAAAATTGGGATAAGTGAAAAAATTTTAATGAAAAAATCCAAGTTAACAGCTCAGGAATATGAGGAAATTAAAAAACATCCGCAAATCGGAGCGGATATTTTAAGGCCGATTCATTTCTTTCAACCAATTATTCCTCTAATGCTCCATCATCATGAGCGCTGGGACGGCAATGGCTATCCTTATGGCTTAAAAGGCGATGAAATTCCTTTGGGCGCGAGAATAATCGCTTTGGCCGATACTTATGAGGCTTTGACTGCTAATCGGCGTTATCGCAAAGCCTGCAGTAAAAAACAAGCAATGAAAATAATTAAAGATGTTTCCGGGACTCAGTTTGATCCAGCATTGGTTGATTTGTTTCTGCGGATATTAGAAAAAGAATAAAAACAGCGGTATAACATTGTAATAGGAGCTTATTGTGGGACAGGTAAAGCTAAATGTGCAGCTTTTAGAATCAACTACGGACGCGATTTCAGTTATTTATGCTGCCTGTAGGCAGTGTTATAGCCAGCAGTTTGCCGGAGATATTTTCAACAATAATATTTCATTAGCGGATAAGACAGCGTTTGTGCGCAAAGTTGTTGCTTCAGGCCATGACAGTCCTTTGGAACATGTAAAATTTACCTTTGCGGTTGAAGGGGTTTCCCGGGCGCTTACCCATCAATTAGTTAGACATCGGATGGCCAGCTATTCGCAGCAAAGCCAGCGTTATGTTCAGGAATCTAATTTTGAATATATTGTTCCGCCTTCCATAGAAACAGATTCGGAACTTAAGGCAGAATTTATCCAGACAATGCGGGATATTCAGTTAAGCTATAATAAGCTGTTATCCAGATTTAAGCAAAAGGGCAAGACTGGTGAACAGGCAAATCAGGACGCGCGTTTTGTTTTGCCTCAGGCCGCGGAAACTAAAATTGTTTTGACTATGAACTGCCGGGAATTGCTGCATTTTTTTAAACATCGCTGTTGTATCCGCGCTCAGTGGGAAATCCGCGCTTTAGCCAATCAAATGCTGGCCATGGCTCAGGAAAAACTGCCTTGTATTTTTAAAAATGCCGGAGCAAAGTGCGAAGAGCTTAAATATTGTCCGGAAGGCGAAAAGTTTTCCTGCGGCAAGTACCCTCTGCGGGGAAAATAGAATTGTGCTCTTTTTTTTACAACTGTAGAAGTTGTCCTATAATTGTGCTATTATAACTCATGGCCTAACCTTCTTGCTTTTGTATGGTTATGAGTTGTCGCTCAACACTATTATAGGATGTGTTAGGCTTTTTAAAAATATTAATTTAGACACGTATGATGTGAAAAAAGAAATATTAAAATAAAGGTGGGGGGATGAGAAAATTTAGTTCTTTTAAGTACAAATTAATGTTAGGGATGGCGGCAATTTTATTTCTCGCTATTTTTGTTTGTGTAATATCCTTTTACTTGATAAATAATAAAAAGGAAAAGGTGAGCAACTATAATTTGCTTGCGGCCTATAAGACTATACCGATAAAACAATATAAAGAAAAATTTGATGCTTTAGATAAAAGAGTCAGGAAAGTTTTATGGTCGGCTAATATTGCCGAGAATATTGAAAAACGCCAGGTGGTTGCGCTTAAAGATTACCTTGACGGCATAGCTTTTTCTCTTGAGGAACAGGAGGGGCTTACCAGGCTTGTTGCGCTTGATAGTGATTTCCAGCCGCTTTATTATATTGAAGATAAGCAAATTTTGAATATTGAGCAGCATCTTGATGCGGATGCCTTAT
>JAHITE010000008.1 GCA_018817585.1 Candidatus Omnitrophota bacterium | reverse complement strand
TTACTGATGGAGTATATTTAGCGTGGAATATTAGTGGATCGGTAATTATTCGTGTGACACAAACATGGCTAGATAATGCGGTAATTAGCGGACTGTTTTTTGATTAAGCATTTAATGAAAAATTTTGCGTAATATGGGCAATTAATTTGTAAAATAATATTCAATATTGATTTTAATAATATTTAACTTAGGGGGAATGACTTAGTAATATAAGTTATTTCCCCTTTTATATGCTTTTCTACTAAAATGCTGGAAATTTTGCTAAAAATTAGTTATAATTTATTTATTGCTATGGAAAGCACAATTCCATGGCAATTTTTTTTAACTTATTATCCATAAATATAAAGGAAATACAGATGAAAACTAAGATATTTACCGCAGCTATTATAGCCATTCTTTTATTGCTCAATATTAATGTTTTTGCCGCTGAATACGAAGTGCGGGATTTAGGAGCTTGGGAACCAAAAGATATTAATAATAATGGGCAGATTGTGGGAAGTGAAAATTCAAAGCCAGTTTTTTGGAATAATGGGATAAAAACTATCATAAGCGATTTAGAAGGCGTTGCATATGCAATCAATGAAATCGGACAGGTTGCCGGTACGATAGGTTTAAACACTAGCGATGAAGAGGATGGACAGAAAGCGTTTCAGTGGGAAAGTGGTACCTTGACTTTTTTGGATCTTAGTCCTGGAGATTCATATGCAGCAGATATAAACGATAATGGCTGGATATTAGGCGGGAATAATTATGAGATAGGTTTTTGGGTAAATAAGTATTCGCCATTTCAAATGGTTTGGCCTGGGTCAGCTGAAGATCGATATTATGCTGTGGCTATAAATAATTTGGGTGATATTTTGGGTTCGGTTGTTCATAGGACTTATAATTCTTTCACTTTTGGGCCAGTAGTATGGGGACAAGATTTGCCTTCTATAGATAATTATTCCTTGTTACATATTAATGATAATAAGCAGATTGTTTCAACTAGACGTATTTATGATAGTAATGGTTTTGTTGAGTTTGATGGAGTCGCTAATAATAATTCAAATATAGTTGTTGGATCAAAAGAGGGCCATGCGGCAATATACAAAGATGGAATAATAGAAAATCTTAATGATTTAATCCCCTCAAACTCTGGATGGATATTAGATTCAGCTAGAGCAATAAATGATCTAGGACAGATTGTTTGTTATGGTACATTAAATGGAACAAACAAAGTTTGTCTTTTAACTCCGGTTTCTAAATATGAATTATCAGACCCAGGCACAGAATTCCCGGTTAATTATGAAAATTATGGAATATTTTCTGATCAAGGAACAGGCACATATAATTATGAAATAACTAATCCGGTGGGATTGGCAGCAGCAGTGGGAGAAGGTATATATCCAAATTCAGAAAGTGTATTACTTGATGCAAGGTATCAGGAATATTTATCCAGCGGAAAACTGGATGGGGATGTTTGGAATTTTGTTAATAGTGATGATCCATGGGCTGATTTCTTTAAATGGGCAACAGCTGTTGATGTACAACCAGGTGAAAAACTTTTTTATACAGCTCTGGCTTTAGAAAATGCTGGGAAATTTCAGCAGGCAGTAAAAGTATACAAAGCATTAATCGTACACTTTCCATATACTCAATCTTATAATTCATTTGAAAATATTTACTGGTATCCCGGAATCGCGGCAATTGATGCGATTACGCGTTTAACTCGTGATAATCCAGAGCTTGGCTATGAACTGGTAAATGCTAATATAACAATTGAAAACGGATATGACAGTAATCCTGATGATGATATTTTTACAGCAAATGCCGGAGAATTTACAGAATATACTTTGCAGGATAGGATCAACAGGTCAGCAGAGAGGCTAAAATCTGCAGATGCAGAGATTCGTGGTGATGGCAGAGTGCAGGTAGTTAAAAAAACAGATGATTCTTGGGAACTTAGAGTAGACGGTAATACATTTCGTTTAAAGGGAATGGCTTATTCCCCAATTATTCTGAATACTTGGTATGTTGAATTTCAGCAGATTGAATGGCAGTGGATGGATACAAATGATAATGGCTTGATTGATTCGCCTGAAGAAGCATGGGTAGATACTAATGGTAATAATCTGCAGGATGCGGATGAACCCAATGTCGGAGATTTTCAATTGTTAAAGGATATGGGGTGTAATGCCATTAGGTTGTATCAATATGCCGGTGGATACACTATGACTTATAATCCCGAAGAATGGAATAAAGAACTGCTGAGAAAAATGTATGAACAGTATGGAATAATGGTAATGATGGGAGATTTTTTAGGGGCTCATTATACAGCTGGTGGTAATATGTATTTGTACGATATTGATTATACAGATCCTGATCAAAGAGATAAAATCAAGGAAGTTGTAAGGCAAATGGTACTTGATCATAAAAACGAGCCTTATGTATTGATGTGGGTATTAGGATATGAAAATAATATGAATACAAAATATAATGGTATCCGCACAAGAAAGACCAATGCTGCAGAAGAGCCTGTCGTTTATGCTGATTTTTTAAATGAATTAGCTGCTATGATACACGAGATCGATCCTGATCATCCTGTAGCTGTGGGAAATCAGAAATTAGGATTGTTGGAGTGTTATGCTGAGCATGCGCCTGAATTGGATGTTATCTGCACTAATAATTATAATGATAAAAATGGAGTAGGAGTATCATATTTAAGAGAAGCAAAGTCAAAAATAGACCGCCCTTTGATAATATCGGAATATGGAGCAGATGCTTACCATCAGGGAGTAGGAGTAAATGAATCAGAGCAAAAACAGCATCATTTAGGTAACTGGAAAGAAATAGTTTACAACAGTGCTTCGGTCCCGGGAGAAGGCAATCTTCTTGGCGGAATAGTTTTCGAATGGCTTGATGAATGGTGGAAAGCACAGAATGAACCTTCTGATGCTCCTTGGATACAGGAAATCACGTCGCAGTTTTACTGGGGAATAATGCCTGATCATTATGCGCATGAAGAATGGTTTGGGATTTGCTCACAAGGTGATGGCAGTCAAAGTCCATTTTTAAGGCAGACAAGAAGTGCTTATGATTTATACAAACAGATGTGGGCTGCTAATGCTATTTTTGATCAAGAGACAGGTTTTGTAACTTTGAGCTGGGATGGATATCCAGGATTAAGTTATACATTAGAATGTAGTGAAGATAATATTAATTGGAGTACGGTATCAAGTGATATAAAAGCATCTTTATATGGCCGTACTGTTTGGATTGATAATGGTACCCAGACTGGCGGTCTTCCTTCAACATTTAGGCGTTACTATAGAGTAAGTATTAATGGAGCATCTTCTGACGTTTATGTTTTAAATGTTTTTAGCGGTTATAATCATGTGCCGGTTGCTAATGACCAGGCAATTGAGCTGGATACAAATGAAAGTAAAGCATTTACTTTAACAGTATCGGATGATGATAACGATTCATTGAATTATAATATATTGACCCAGCCGGAACATGGTAGTTTAAGCGGAACAGCGCCTGATTTGATATATACTCCGGATTTAGATTATTTTGGAATAGATCAATTCTCTTATAAAGTATCAGATGGAATAGATACATCTGAAATCGCAAATGTTAATATTGCTATTTTATCTAAGCAAGCAGCAACAGCAGAGTTTATACAAACAGATATAATAACTCAGGGCAATTGGATTGGGCAATATGGTAGAGACGGCTATAATATAATCGGAGATACAGTAAACTATCCAAATTATGCTCAAGTAAGTAATAGCGGCAGTGAGCAATGGGTGTGGAATTCAGCAACAACAGATATTAGGGCGCTTGAAAAAGTAACCGATACAGACAGAATAGCTAGCTGTTGGTATGGATCTACAAGTTTTGACATAAATGTTGATATAACAGATGGACAAAGTCATCAGTTTGCTGTTTATTGTTTGAATTGGGACGAAAGTTTTCGTATTCAGAAAATAGAAGTATTAGATGCAGTAAGTCAAACAGTACTTGATACCCAGGCAATTGGCGGTGACTGGGGATTTTATGGTTTGCTAAATGGAATGTATCTTGTTTGGGATATCAGCGGTTCTGTGACTTTCAGGATTACTAGTACAGGCGGAGACAATGCAGTAATCAGCGGATTGTTTTTTGGTGGAAGCAGTACAGGAATAGCACCAAGCATAACAGCGCAGCCGGAAGCCGTGACAGTTACCGAAGGACAGAGCGCAACTTTTAATGTAACAGCAACTGGCACTGATCCAATGACATATCAATGGTATAAGAATGATGCTTTAATAGACGGAGCAACAACGGCTAGTTATACAACTCAGGTAACTGTTTTGGATGATAATGGCGCATTATTTAAAGTAACTGTCACCAATGATTACGGTAATGTGACCAGTAATGAAGCAGTACTTACTGTTAATCAGCAGAATAATACAACTGCGGTTTTTGTTAATAAAGACACTACTACACAAGGTAATTGGAAAGGTTCATATGGACTAGATGGTTACTATATAGAAGGGTATGGAGCAAATTATCCTTCATACTTAGACTTGGATTTTAGTGGACACAGTAATTGGGTATGGGAATATTCAACTAGTGATATAAGAGCTTTGGAAAAAGTTTTCAGTGATGACAGGGCTGCTGGGTGTTGCTATTCATCGTCTAGTTTTGGTATTTATCTTGAGGTAACAGATGGACAGACGCATCAGGTGGCAATATATTGTCTTGATTGGGAGACAACATCAAGAAGACAAAAAATAGAGATACTGGATGCCGCAAATGGTACAGTTCTTGATACTCAAGAAATCACAGATTCATTTAATGGCGGGATATACCTTGTATGGAATATCAGCGGATCTGTAATAATAAGGGCGACAAGAACAAGCGGGGATAATGCCGTTATAAGTGGATTGTTTTTTGGCGGAGGCAGTACAGGCATAGAGCCGAGCATAATAACTGAGCCTGAAGATATAACAATAGCTGAAGGTAGTCAGGCTGCTTTTAGTGTAGTAACATCGGGTAGTGCTCCATTGATTTATCAATGGTATAAAGATGATGTATTAATAGATGGGGCAACACAAGCTAGTTATATTACTTCAGAAACTGTTTTAGCTGATAGTGGAGGATTATTTAAAGTAACAGTAACTAATGATTACGGTAGTGTAATAAGCCGGGAAGCTTTGCTTACAGTTAAACAGTCTGTTAATGCAACAGCAGAGTTTATTGAAAAAGATACAAGTACTAGAGGCGATTGGATCGGTATTTATGGAGAAGACGGATACAATGTGATCGGACTTGGATCTAACTATCCTGAATTTGCTCAAGTGAATACAAGTGCCAGAGAATACATATATATTTATGGCCCGGATGATCCTATCTGGGAAGATGTTTCTTTATTGCAAAGACCTGATGGGAGAGGAAGATTCGCTTCTTGCTGGTTTGAAGATGGTTATTTTGATATTGATGTAAATATTATAGATGGTCAAACTCATGAGTTTTCTGTCTATTGTCTTGACTGGCATTCAGATTTAGGCAGGTCGCAGACAGTAGAGGTCTTTGATGCCCAAAGCGGGGCCCTCTTAGATACTCAAGAGCTCAATGAATTCAGCTCTGGAACATATTTAAGCTGGAATATCAGTGGCTCTGTGAGATTTAGGATAAAACAGACAGGTGCAGATAATGCAGTAATAACCGGAATATTCTTTGGCAGATCAGGAAGTGCAGGAATAGCACCAAGCATAACAGCGCAGCCGGAAGCCGTGACAGTTACCGAAGGACAGAGTGCAATTTTTAATGTAACAGCAAATGGCACTGATCCAATGACATATCAATGGTATAAAGATGATGTGATTATAGACGGAGCAATAGCTGATAGTTATACAATATCTTCAGCTGCTTTAATAGATGATGGAGCGAGTTTTAAAGTTACCATAACAAATGATTATGGAACAATTACTAGTAATGCAGCAGTATTAAATGTAAATCAAGTTAGCAATGCCGAGGCAGTGTTTGTAAATACTGATATAGCAACTCAAGGTAATTGGATTGGGCAATATGGCAGTGATGGGTATAATGTGATTGGTAATGATATTAGTTATCCATCATATGCGCAAGTAAGTACAAGCAATAGTGCACAGTGGGTGTGGAATTCATCAACAACAGATGCAAGTGCTTTAGAAAAAGCGTCAGGCAGTGATCGAATTGCCGGATGCTGGTATGGATCGCCGAGCCATGATATACAAGTCAACATAACTGATGGACAGACACATCAAGTGGCAATATATTGTTTGGATTGGGAGTCGTCAGTACGCAGACAGACAGTAGAAGTGCTGGATGCGGTAACCGGAGCGGTATTAGATACGCAACAACTGAATGATGCATTTACTGATGGAGTATATTTAGCGTGGAATATTAGTGGATCGGTAATTATTCGTGTGACACAAACATGGCTAGATAATGCGGTAATTAGCGGACTGTTTTTTGATTAAGCATTTAATGAATTTGATTGAGTAATACGGGCAATTAACAGTGTAAATCAAATAAAAATAGATTAATAAAACGCAGCACTTGGTTTATACTTAAGTGCTGCGTTATTTTTTGACTTTTTAAGTCTATTTTTGCGATTATTTTTGCGATGATTTTTGCGATTTTGATAAATCTTGCCTAAAACCTGCTTAAGTTATACAATATAAGCTAAATAAGTAATAGCTAAATTGCAGGTATCCTAATAAAAAATAAGGTTATTTGTTGGATATTTGGGAATCTGTATAGCAGTATAATAAAATTTTTAAATATTCAGTTGTGTTTATGGCAGATAGAATTAAACAAATCTGGAACCTTTTGATATTTTTAATCTTGCCTTTTGGGGCAAGGAGAAACGGAGGAAAACTGAGCTTGCTCTATGGGGCTGGATGCTTGGATTTTTAGCGTATTTTATTGGAGTATAGTTACGATTGTTTAATATAGGTTTAATTTGAAAAATTTTTAATTGATGAAAGATGAGGATAATATGAGTAATAAAAGAAATGTGTTTTTAATTTTGAATATATTTTTTTATTTTTTAGGTTCGCTTGTTTTTACAAGAATCACAGCAACAGGTCAAGAGCTTAAAGGCGAAGTGAAAAAAGAAATAGTTGATATGCAGGATCAATTTCAGTGGTGGCCGACTGATTCAAAACCAGGTGTATTCAAAGATCAGGAACACAGTGGGTATTGGTGGTGGCCAAAAGAACCTGGGGAAGTCAGGCCTTGGGGTAATCGGGGATATATATTTGTTAATAAGATAATTTTTGATTATAAAGCAGATGAATATGCGCCGATAGTCGAAACGGTTGAGGCTGTTCAGGAATTAAAGCCATCATTACTGATCAAGAAGATCATAAAGAACGTAAAGATTTATTTTGATTATAATAAAGCTCAGCTGAGGGAAGATCATTATCCTGTTTTAGACCAAACTGTGAAAAGCTTGAGTAATAATCCAGAAGCAAGTATATTGCTGACTGGTAATTGTGATAAACGGGGAACTGATGAATATAATATGAAACTTGGTAAAAAAAGAGGCGAAAGCGTTAAAGCTTATTTGCTTGAGAAAGGTATTCCGGAAGATAGAATTCTGATTGTAAGCCGGGGAAAACTTGATGCTGTTGCTCCGATAAATGATTTGGTGGGTATGCAAAAAGATCGGAATGCACAATTTATGGTTGCTGAGGTCAAAGAGATCATGATACCAGCCAAGGAACAGTCCCGGCTGGAGGAGGCTACGGAAATCGAAGTAGCTACAGAGCTTGAAGAGGGAAAATATATTATAGAAAAAGAGGTAAATGTCGAGACTGGGGTGGAAGTATCGACCCGAGATTATATTATTCAAAAAAATGATACTTTATCTAAAATAGCGCAACATGAACTGGGAGCTGGTTATCGCTGGAAATATCTTTATGAGTTAAATAAAGATACAATTAAGGATCCCAATAAATTGAAAGTCGGGCAGAAAATTATTATTCCTATTGAATAAACATATTAATGATAAGGAGTCTCTGGGAATAAAGGTGGGGAAGCTAATAATAGATTTTATCTAACAATAGCAGGAGGCATAATGGCTAAGACATTAATTTTGATTGTTTGCTGTTTTATTTTGTCTGGATGTGCAACGACGCGAGGAACACCGAGTTTAGAGATGCAGAGCCGTATAGATTATTTGGAAGATGAAATTAAAACGAAAAATTATAAAATTGAAAAGATGGAAAATGAATTAAGGCAGGTTAAACAGGCCTATATTTCTAAGCAGAATGAGGCAGGAATAGCAGCCAAACGTAGTAAAAAACAAACTGTATCCGCGGCAAAGGTTAATGCTGATGAAAGCAAAGAAATTATAAGAGTTAGCGGTGTGACTGCGCTGCAAGTTCAATCTGCTTTAAAAAAAGCGGGCTTTTATCAGGGAAAGATTGATGGGAAAATTGGCTCAAAAACAAAAGCAGCGATTAAAGCATTTCAGCGTAAGAATAATCTGAAAGTTGATGGAGTTGTTGGCCAGGGAACATGGACAAAACTAAAGAAAAATAATTAAAATAAATAATAAATGTTTAAAATATAATACAGTATTGATTTAATGTTTGAGAATCCAGCGATTTAATATTGTTTGTGGAGAAAATAATAATTGGTATTAGTTCAATACTTGTAAGTGTATGTTTTATCTGTTGTTAGAGCAATAGAATAGGTATTTTTTAAAGTATAGATTAATACTTAGTTTTTGGCTATTAGATGATTTGCAATTTTTTTTTAAATAAGGTATACTTACTTAGAATTAAAATTGGGCTTTTAATTTAAAAATCTATAAAGAAAGGAGGAGTTAATCGGATAGGTGGAGTAAGATGTTTTGGGAGGTTATTATATAATCACTTTATTATTATAAAATATATTAGGAGGAACTAAAATGAAAAAATATGTATGTTTGTTTGCAATTATTGCTGTATTATTGATTAATTTATCAGTTGCTATCGCACAAGAAGCGCAAGGGTCTCAGCTTAAGCAAGTTCAACAGATACAGAATCAAGAAATGCTTCAGTCCAAAGCACAGATAAAAGCTGAAACAAAGATTCAAGCAAAAGTAGAGGCAAAGACTCAAGCAGGAGTACAGGCAAAAACTCAGGCAATGGAAGCTAAAGGAATGCAATTACAGAATAAAGAAATGATTCAATCCAAAGCTCAGGTAAAAGCTGAAACAAAAACTCAAGCAAAAGTACAGGCAAAAACTCAGGCAATGGAAGCTAAAGGAATGCAATTGCAGAATAAAGAAATGAAGCAGGAAAAGGTTCAGACTAAAGCACAGGTAAAAGCTCAGGAAAAGGCTCAGATGCAACAAATGAATTTTCAGGGACAAAGCATAAAGGTTCAGGCCCAGGAACGGGTTTATGATCGCAGTCAGGAACAAACCTCTATGAGAAATAACGCAAGAAAATAATAAATAAATATTTATCGCTTAAAAGGGCAATACTAAAATGTATTGCCCTTTTTTCATGTTTAGTTACTTTTATGTTTGTAAAATGATTAAGCTATAGTACCCTTGAATCAAAAACACACTTTTTAAAAAAATATTGCGTCACTAAATCTAAATCCCCTTTGAAATTAAACGTTTAAAATTTATTTGCTTCGGTTTTTTTTGAGCGGTTAAATATATTCATGGCATTGTTTTGCTATGCCATGCAAAGAAATGAAGGCTGAAAGATTTCAGATGTTGTAAAACCTGTATAGAAGGTCAGCCGAATGTCTTAATATAGACTTTAGGCATAATTTTTTTATAACTCCTTGATTTTGTTTAAGATTTAAAGAATTTTGGGCTTCAAAAAAGAAAGAATTAAAGGGGGCGAAAAAATCAAAAGAAAAAATCTCTTTTCGGGCGATTTTGATGTTTTAGCGTCCAGCCGCCGCCTGTGTGGTGGCGTCAGTCCGCACGCCAATTCCCTAATTGTCGCTAAAAAGCAGCAAGAAAAGAAAACCCCCGCCCACCCAATAAATTGTCTCTGTGCTCGGACTTCTACGCCTTCGGCGTATCCGTTCCCTGCGCTCAGAGCCAATTTATTCCCCGTATAATAATTTAGTGGACAAGAGGTGTAAAAAGAGGTAAAATCAAAGCCTATGAAAGATAAGCGCTATAATATGAGAGAAGCGGCGAAGGAATTAGGCGTTACACGCCAGACCATTTATTATTGGTTTAAGAAGGGTTGGGTTACGCCTAAACGTGATTATCGAAACTTTCCGGTATTTACTAATGATGATTTGAGAAAAATTAAAGAGTGGAAAGATAAATTGGAGTAAGTTATATGAAGATGCTACTTGCTGGTCCTGGGACTGGTAAAACCACAAGAGTTAAATCTATCATACGTAATGATTATCCTAATGCTGAAAATGTTTTGGTTTTGTCTTTTACTAATGCGACCATTAATGACTTAAAGGAAAGCTTTAAAGATTTCGATAATGTTAGTTGCTATACCCTTCATAGCTATGCATTGAAAATTAATCATTTGCCGAATTTGCATGTATTACAGGATCCGGATGAACAGGCAAACAATTTTATACTAAATTTATTGGCGATATTTTAAAGAATAGAATTTATACTGGAAAAATTGTTTGGAATAAAAAGCATTATGATAAAAATCAAAAAACAAAGAAGCATTATAAGTATATTAAAAATGATGCTTCGAAAATAATAATTGCTCAAGGTAAGCATGCGCCAATTATTGATGAGCAGGATTTTGAACAAGTGCAGAAGTTGTTAGCTGAGAAGAAAAGGACGTGGCGACCAAGAGTTAAAAATAAAGAGTACCTTTTAACTGGTTTACTTACCTGTCCTAAATGCAATCATAAATATAATGGCGTATCATCAATATCTAATCACCGAACTAATAAGAAGAAAAGGTGGTATCGTTGTTCCGGCCCATATACTAGCCATATTAGATGTACTAATCGATCAGTCAAGGCAGAAGACATTGAGCCGGTAGTTACAAAGATAGTTGCTCAGTTGGTGCAAAATGACAGGTTAAAACAGTACCGATGTATGAGCGGGACTTTACTGAAAACAGCAAATTTTCCCAATTTTGGCGAAAATGCCAAAATTGACTCATCTTTAATCAAAAATAAGCTTGAAGTGAACCAAAGAAAGCAGTCAAAACTAACAGATGCTTATTTAGAAAATTTACTTGGTGAGGATGTTTTTCGTGGTAAGATAGAAGAACTTCGCAAAGGGGAAGATGAACTGAAGATACTCTTTGCAGGATATGAACTTAGAGAGATTGAAAGTGAAAGGTCAGAAGGGTATATTAACAGAGTAAAAGATTTTCTGGATGGGTATTACGAGGCTAAGTCAGCTATAGATTTTGCTACCAAGAAAGCGATGTGCGGACTGCTTTTTAAAAACATCAAAATCGCCCCCGCCATCGGCGGCGCTCTACCCCCAAAAAGAATTGCTTTTTCTCTTTTCCCCCCTTTTAATTTTTTGTTTTCAGAAACAGAAAGTAAATCACAATGTCAACAAAATCAACGACTTCCAAAAATTCGCCGAAAAGTTTCTACATTAAAACCTTCGGATGTCAAATGAATATACGTGATTCCGAGTTGGTGGCTGGGCTATTGCTGAAAAAAGGCTATAAGCTTACTGATCAGGAAAAAGAGGCAGATATTGTTTTGGTTAATACCTGCAGCGTAAGAAAGCATGCAGAAGATAGAGTATGGTCGGAAATCGGCAAATTGAAAAAACGGAAAATTTGTACGGGCAAGCCGTTTATCGGACTGATTGGCTGTATGGCGCAGGCTTGGCAGCAGGCGGTATTTGATAAGGCGCCTTTAGTTGATTTAGTGGTTGGTCCGAATAATATCAGTGCGATTCCGGGATTATTGGAAGATTTAGAGGCTGGTTTTGGCCGGGCAATTGCGGTTGGCAAAGAGCAAAGAGATGCTTTTGTTTATAATACAGAATATATCAGCGATAAATCACATAGCAATGTTAATATTATGGAGGGATGTAATAATTTCTGTTCATACTGCATTGTTCCATATGTAAGAGGCCGAGAGAGAAGCCGCGATGCGGATGAAATTATTAAGGAAATAAAATCTTTGGTTAAAAAAGGTGTAAAAGAGATTACGCTTTTGGGGCAGAATGTCAACAGCTACAACAGCGTAGCTGTAATGACAAATGACAAATTACAAATGACAAATAATGTAGGGGAGGGGCTTGCCTCCTCCCGTAAAAAAATAACATTTACTGATCTGTTAAAAATGGTTAATGATATTGAGGGCTTGGAGAAGTTTGATTTTGTTACATCACATCCTAAGGACGCTAATATCGCTTTGTTTAAAAAAATGGCTGAATTGGATAAATGCCGGAAATTTTTGCATTTGCCGGTGCAGTCTGGTTCTGATAGAATGTTAAAGAAAATGAATCGGGGGTATACTGTAGCGCATTATAAAAAACTAGCTAAAGCAGCAAAAGAAATTATTCCTGGACTTAGGCTAGGTACTGATGTTATGGTAGGATTTCCCACGGAAAGTGAAAAAGATTTTGAGGATACGTATCAGTTAATGCGGGAAATTCAATTTGACGCGGCTTATTTATTTAAATATTCGCCGCGTCCGCATACAAAAGCTGCAGATCTTGACGACGATATATCTGAAGAAGTTAAGCGAGCCAGGCATCAGATTTTGCTGGATTATCAAAGAAAATTACATAAGAAAAAAAAATCCGCGGAATAATTATGAAAAAAATACTAGGATTAGTTGGGTTGTTTATTTGCTGGGGGATTGCCGCGAATGCCTATTGTTATAGCACGGCGCTGGATGAAGTTATAAAATTAATGCTGAAAAATGATTATTACGCGGCTTTGGATGAGTGTAACCGCTTAGAGAGGACTTATTTGGGCGATGAGCACGCTGAACTGTTATATGCTAAGGCAGAATGTTACTATTTGCTGGAAAATTATGAGCAGGCGCGTGATATTTTTAAACAAGGCCTTAAGTATGCCAAAGGAACGCTTTTAACAAAATTGTATATTGGCATCGCTGATACTTATTTTATGCAGCATGGGTATGACAAGGCAATTAGTATTTATAAGCAATTACTGGATAAAAAAGAAACAGACTATGAAGCGGCTTTATTGTTTAAATTAGGCAAAGCATATCAAAAAAACAGCAAGTGGACGCAGTCAAAATATTATTTTGATCTGCTGGAAAAAAAATATCCTCAGAGTTTTGAGCGGGAAATCGTGGATAAATCTTCAGTGGGTGGAAATTTTTTTACCATTCAAGTGGGTTGTTTTTTCAATCAAGCAAACGCGGATAAATTAAGCAATGACCTGAGGGGCAAAGGATACGCTGTTTATGTTACCCCTTTTCTGTCCCATGACACTAAATTATACAGAGTAAGAGTCGGCGAATTTGTTTCATTGATTGCTGCTGAACACACAGAGCAGGAATTAAAAGATATTGAACACTTGCCAACCCATATATTTCCCTAACCCTTTTTAAGATTGTGAGTAGAGTATGAAGAAAAAGCCTTTTGTAATGTTTCTGGTTGGACCGACTGCCAGCGGAAAAACCGCTGCTGCAATTGAGATTGCTCAGAAAATTAACGCGGAAATTATTTCCGCGGATTCGATGCAGGTTTACCGCGGCATGGATATTTTAAGCGCGAAACCAACTATTGCTGAACAGAAAGCAGTTGTGCATCATTTGATTGATATATTAGAACCCAGTGAAGATTATAGCGTAGCAATCTTTCGCCAAAAAGCGCTAGAAGCTATTGAACTGATAATAAAGCGGAAAAAAATTCCGTTGATTGTTGGCGGAACTGGATTGTATGTCAAAGCTCTGACTAAAGGGCTGTTTTCTGATAATGGTAAGGATGAACAGCTGCGTAAAGAATTGACTCAGGAAGCAAAACATAAAGGCAATGAATATCTTTACCAGCGGTTAAAGCAGGTGGATCCTAAAGCCGCGGATAAGATTCATCCTAATGATATGCGGCGGGTTATTCGGGCCCTAGAGGTTTTTGAGATCAGTCATCGGACAATATCGGATTTAAAAACCGAAATTCAAGGTTTGGATGAACAATATGATTTTAAAGTTTTTGGTATAGATAGAGACCGTCGGGAGCTGTATCAGCGGATTGATCAAAGGGTAGAGCAAATGTTTGAAGCTGGTTTTTTAGAAGAAGTTAAAAAACTGTTGGATAAACAATTGAGCAATACTGCCAAGCAAGCTCTGGGGATAAAGCAAATAAGTGAATACTTAGAAAATAAGTGTACTTTGGATTTTGCCAAAGAATTAATTAAGCGCGACAGCCGGCGTTTTGCCAAACGCCAGCTTACTTGGTTTCGCCAGGATAAAGATATAATTTGGACACAGTCCAGTGACGAAACAACGCCATTGCAAATGGCTGAAAAGATTATTGATTTATTAAATTTCTGATTAAACCTTAAGAAATAAAACTTTCGATTATCACTAATTACCTATCAATCTGCAAATAAAGATGTTGCAAACCTAATAAAAATCCCCGTTGTTTTTGCAAAACAGAATTTTCTGTGGTATACTTTAACGATTTTGTTATTTTTAAATTCAGGCAATGTTTTAGGCTTAAGTCTATTTTAAATCAACAGGTTATAATATTCCGCGGCTAAGGAATTTAAATGTTGAAAATTTTGTTTAAACACATAGGTAATATATAAATGCGTAAATTATTATTTAAAATAATATCCTTGCTATTAATCCAAGTGCTTTTTCTGGGTAATATTGGGATGGTTTCTGAAATTAAAAGCCTGAATTTCTCAAAACATAAAACTGCGCAGGAGAATCTATCTCCGCGGATTATGTTAAATACTGTTGATTTAAATAGCATGTTTATTAATGGTTTGCCGGAAAGGGAAATAGCAGCTAATCCGGGATTTCTTCGAAGCTTAACAAGTTTGAAAAGATTGACTGAATACGCGCAGGCAAAAAAAGAAGCAGGAAAAATAAATAATCCGATTTATCGTTTGTTAAGAAAAAGATTAGAAAGACGCGGCGCTCTATATATTCCTAAAAATAAACAAAAGAAAGAATTTCTTAAAGATGTTAAAAAGCTTAAAAAACTGTTTAGTGAACGCAGGAAATGGATTAAACCATTGGATTTGGTTGAAATATATGATCAGCAGATAAACAGTCTTGAGGGATTATTGGATGCTGTTAAAACTCAAGGGGATTGGGATGATTTATTAGAGCAGGGTATAAAATTAAATAAAACTTTATTAAAACATGGTGCTTTGGCCAATGAATTCTTAAGGTTTAATGCTGAAGAAAAACGAAAAAGATCACCTAAACAGGTTAAAAAAAATAAGAATAATCGTGAAAATCCTAACGCTGCTCGGATTAATGGTTTAACTGAACAAGAAAATAAAGCGTTAGTTCAATCATTTTTGAATGAGGATGTTCCAGAACCAGAGCAGACAGATAATCCGCAAGCTCAAGCAGTCATTCCTGAGAAATATCCGCAAGATAGTTCAGGGCAATCAGAAGGTTTTGTTCCGGTCATTGTTTCTGCGAGAAAGCCTGTTTTAGTAACAGCCTTGGAAAAATTAACTGAAGTTTTTAATGATGTATATTCTGATTTGCCTAATGATATAGTTCTAGCATTTCAAAAAAAGATTAATAAATTGCAGCAAGATATATATGCTGTAAAAAAGGGCGAATTTCCGGCACTTAAAAGGCAGCTGAGAGCAATGGAAACAGAGTTGTTAAATGCTATAGAGGAAAATAATAAAAAAACGCTAGAGATTATGTCGAAAAATCAAGATATGGAAACTCCTAAAAAAAATAAACAGTTTAGTGCTAGGAGTCAGGTTGTAAAATTAAAAAGGCAAGCGAAATCCGAAGACCCATTCTTACAAGCAGTTACTTTGTCAAATCCTGAAAAAGTTCAGCTTCGCTCAGCTGATGATGTAATTAATGAGCTGCAGGGGCAAATTGATTTGCTGGGTCAAATAATAGACGCTGAAATGCTAAATAGTATGGAGCTGTCTGTCTATAATATAAGAAGAGAACTAGAGGGGGTGGTTATTCAGGTAAATTTATCAGAGGCTTTGGAAAAAGTTGAAATTGGCAGTGACATAATGCTGGAGCTTGGAGGGAAATTTTTCCCGCTTAAATGCGATAAGATTCTTAATTCTGGCAGTAAATTGCTGTTAAAGCCAGCAAATAAAAAAGCTGTTTTACCTGATTTTTCGCTGGATATAAACAAGGGAAAGTTTGTTTATATGCCGAGTACTTATTCAGAAGATACGCAAAAGGGAAGTTTGAAAAAAATTGTTAATAGGATAAATAGAGACAGCAGTACAGGGATAGATGTTTTAGATTATTTACTAAGGCTTAAACCTGTTGAACAGGATATTTCTGATATTGAAGAATTAAAAGAAGATATTCCTTACGCGGAAGGGCTGGACAAATTTCAAAAAGCAGCAGTTAATATGATTGTAAAAACAAGATTTGGATTAGTTTTAGGTCCGTTTGGAACAGGGAAGACTAGTGTTTTGCTGGCCGCAGCAAAAAATATTATCTTAAAAAATAAAAAGTCAGTTTTTATCATAGCACCGCAACATAAGATCGCGGATGATATTACTTTAAAAGCCGGTAATTCTCAAATGCCTGTGATGCGCTGCGGTAATAATCAGAGAAAAATTAATTCAGAAGTATTGGAGAAATACAGCAGACATTCGTGGGCAGCGCAAAAAGAATTTACGCGCAGGTATAAACAGCTGAATTTAACGGAAGAAGATAATGGCTGCTTGTTTGTGGGAACTGATATGGGAGCAAGCTTGGATTTGCTGATTAATCAGTTGCGTGATCCTAAATCAGCAAAATTTCTAAAAGATGTTACTGTAATTGTTGATGAGGCAGCCTTGATTAGTTATCCGGAATTAATCACTGCTTTGTATATTCTTAAGCCTGATGCTTTGATCTTAGTTGGTGATCATGTGCAGTTTTCTCCCTATAAATTGGCATCGAGATTTTCAGGTAAGATAATGGATTTTTTTCAAAGAAATATTCGGCAGAAAGCTATTTGCCGCTATCATATCAGCTCATTTAAAGAATTGATCGCAATGCCGTTTAATAAGGTAAGTTTGCTGATTAATTACCGCAATCCCTGGATCAGTGTGGATTTGCTTAAAGAGTGGTATCGGGGGGTGATTAACCTGCAAAGCATCAGTCAGCAGCGGGGAGATAAAATAGATGTTGATACTTTTGTTATTGAGGATACTTCGAAATGGGAAAAACAATCTTTTGCCGAGCCGTATCGATATGGAAATAGTTTGTGTAATAGAACTGAGGCTCTTTGGATCTTAAAAAGAATAAAGTATTTTTTAGCTAAAGCGGGCAATGCAGCAAAAGATATCACAATTATAACTTATTATACTGGTCAAATCCGAATGATAAGTGATCTTATTGATACTGATGGAGCTATTTCCAGTGATGATGCCAGAATATTAAAACAGAATATTTTCACTCCAATAAGTTTTCAGGGAGGAGAAAATAAGATGGTATTAGTTTCTCTAGTGATAAGTGAGAAAAACATTAGTGACCAAGTAAATGGAAACGGTTTTAAAAAGACAAATCCAATATTTTTGTCAGAACCTGAATTCGCTAAATCCGACGCATTGCTGGTGCTTCTAAGTCGGAATAAAGGTAATCTTAGTGTTATCGGTAATCGAGAAACATTGGATGCGCTGACAAAGCAAAATTATCCGCGGACAAATCAGCTATATTCATGCCTGTTTAATCATAAGGACAGGATTCAGAGTTGTTTAGATATGCAGAATCTGGAATTAAGTAAAAATAAAAGCAAAGAAATAACAGAGAATGATTTTGTTCAAACGGCAATATAAATAATCAAGTTTACATTGAACAATCTATTTAGCTAGTTGATTGTCTAAGACATCCGCCAGCTGGCCGATTTGGGCAAGCGATAAACTTTCTCCGCGGATAGATGGGCTGATATTAAGTTGTTCAAGAATCGCTAAAAAGTCATCTTTTTTTAAATTCCAGCCAGCATTGGATAAGCTATTGAGCAGGGTTTTTCTTCTTTGAGCAAATATCGCTCTTACAACATTAAAAAACATTTTTTCCGATTTTACATTAATACTTGGTTTTTCTAAAATAGAGAGTTTGATTAAGGCGGAATCAACTTCCGGTTGAGGGAAAAACATAGCTTTGGGAAATACCGCGATAACTTCCGGCTTAGTATAAAACTGTAATAAGCAGGATAATCTGCCAAAATCCTTTTTGCCCGGAATGGCTGCTATCCGCTGGGCCACTTCTTTTTGCACAGTAATACATATGCTGTTGATGTATTCCTTATGGTCTAATAAATAATTTATTATCGGAGTCGTGATATAGTAGGGCAGATTACCGATTACTTTAATTTTTTTATCTTGAAATATTTTTTTTATATCAATTTTTAAAATATCACCAAGTATTATTTCAGCATGGGGATATGGTTTGAGCGCTTTTTTAAGAATTTGTTCAACCCTGCGGTCTTTTTCCACAGCATAGAGGATACCAGATTGTTCGGCAATAACCGCGCTTAGGTTCCCAATACCAGCTCCGATTTCAAGTACTGTATCTTCTTTAGTAAGATTAGCAGATTTGACGATCAAATCCAGAGCAGTCTGGTCAGTAAGAAAATTCTGTCCCAGATGTTTTTTAGCATGAATTTTGTGCTTATCCAGAATGATCTTGATGTGGGACATAAATCTTTGTTTTCTTTCTTGTTCGGGGCAGATTATTGGCCATATCTACTGCAAGCTTTATTGCTTCAATCATTGCCGTAGGATCAGCCTGATTCATTCCGGCAATGTCAAAGGCAGTACCGTGATCCGGAGAAGTTCTGATAAACGGTAAACCCAGAGTAGTATTTACCCCTTTGTCAAAATATAATGTCTTAAACGGAATGCAGGCTTGATCGTGATACATGGCAATTACCAGATCAAATTCACCTTCCTTTGCTTTCCAAAATAAACTGTCAGCAGGAAAGGGACCTTCCACATTAATTTTTTGAGCTCTTGCTTTTTTGATCGCCGGAATTATATGTTCTTTTTCTTCAGTTCCGAATAATCCATCTTCACCGGCATGAGGATTTAAACCACAAACAGCAATTCGCGGTTTTTTTATGCCAAAGTAGGTATTCATTGTTCTCTGCGCGGTAAAAATAGTGTCTTGAATTTCCTTGCGGGTGATTAATGGAGCTACATTTTTTAAGGGAATATGAATCGTAACCAGTAATACTTTTAAATTGCCGCCGACAAACATCATTCTGGCATAGCGCGCTTTGAAACGCTGGGCAAGAATCTGAGTGTGTCCTTGAAAATGGTGTCCGGCTAAATTTAAAGATTCCTTATTAATCGGAGCTGTGACAATCCCGTCTAGATTTTTGTTCGAACGCAGTAAAAGACAGGCCATATTAATATATTCATAAGCGGATTTTCCGCAGCGAGCATCAATTTTGCCATAAGGAATTTTATAAGTAACATTACCGAGATTGATGAAATTTATCATTTCTTCACTTAAGTTTAATCTTCCGATATCAGAGAGGATGTGAAAATTAAAGGCTTTCATATTCAGTTGTCTTTGGATATGGGTAGTTACCCCATAATCACCGATTAAGAGAAAGCTGGCAGAGTCCCGTAATTTTTTATCACTTAAAGCTTTTAAAGTTATTTCAGCGCCGATTCCCGCCGGATCACCTAAGGTAATTCCGATTCTAACTTTTTTCTTTTTCATTAGTTTTAACCTCGATTAATGCTGATTTTTTAAGTTTATTGATCCATTCATTCAGTTTTTTTTCTACTTTATTACTGTAAAGCTTATTACGTATTTGATCTTGCACACTTTTCAAATTAGAAACACTAGCAGGTTTTTTATCTTCAATTTTGAAAATATAGAATCCAGAAGATGTCTTTACGGGTTTGGTGATCTTGCCTATCTCGAGCTTGAACGCGGTATCCTCAATCTCTTCACGCAATGTTCCTCTGTTCATAAAACCCATATCTCCGGCATCAATAACATTCGGGGCTTCGGAATATTTTTCTACCAGTTCTACAAACTCTACTCCTTTTTGCAGCTGTTCGTAAATTTCATTTGCTTTTTTCTCAACTTCCTCCTTGGGGGCATCATTGAAACTTAAGAATATGCTTCTCAAACGTACTTGTTCCGGAATCACGAAGGTTGCTTTATTTGCTTCATAGTATTCTGAAACTTCAGAGGGAGGAATAGAGATCTTTGAGAGCACTTCTTTGGAAACAGCTTTTTTAATCAGCAGTTGTTCTTTGTATCTTTTTCTTAAATCGATCAGAGTTACTTTTTGATCTTTTAAGATCTGATCAAATTCTTCAGCTGTTTTAAAATTCGATCTTAATTCATTCACAAGCGCGTCGATTTCTTTTTCGCTGACGGTAATTGTCTCATCTTTTTGTGCTTGCTGGAGAATTAGTTTATCTTCAATCAGCTGATTTAAAATATCATCGCGGGCTACTTGTACTTTTTTAGCTAGTTCATTACCGGAATAAGTGCTTTTATACTGCAGATAAATTGGAGCAAGGATTTCGTCAACATCAGTCTGGGTTATGGCTTCGCTATTTACAACCGCTAGGATTTTTTGGGTAAACTCTGTCTGGGCAAAAGCCGATAATCCAAGCGATAAACAAATAATAATTATTATTAGGGGAGTAAATACTCTGGTCATTCGTTTAATCCTTTAAAAATATGGGTTTATATAGATTAATAGTGTAGCATAAAATTTTCATAATAACAAGTTTTGGGTAAACAAATGTAAATGTTTAAGGCAAATTGTTGGGAATTGCTTTTTTGATCTGTTCAATGGCATTGCTTAAAAGCTGACAGTATAAGTCAAAGCCAACAGCCAAGATAAAACCGTGTTGCTGTTCTCCCAATAAATTTCCCGCTCCCCGGATTTCAAGATCTTCCATGGCGATTTTAAAGCCTGAGCCTAAGGCTGTGAATTTTTGAATTGATTTTAGTCTTTTCTTGGCCTGGGGGTTGAAAGTCGCGTGTTTGGGAGTTAAAAAAAATGAATAAGCTTTTTTATTTAATCTGCCTACTCTGCCTCTTAATTGATATAAATCAGCCAGACCGAAATTTTGGGCATTATTAACAATTAAAGTATTGGCATTAGGGATATCTAAGCCGGATTCAACAATAGTTGTGGAAAGGAGAACATCAATTTTATGCTCAATAAAATCAAGCATTACTTTCTCTAGTTCTTTTTCATGCATTTGTCCATGGCCAATAGCAATTCTCGCGCTGGGAACAAGTGATTTTAAATGTTCCAATATTTTATGTATATCTTTAATCCGGTTGTGAATAAAAAACACTTGTCCTTCACGCTCAAGCTCATTGTTAATCGCGTTTTTAACCAGTTCATCATCATAGAGACAGACGAAAGTTTCAATCGGCATTCTTTGTTCCGGCGGAGTATTAATGGTCGACATATCTTTAACTCCGAGCAATGACATGTAAAGGGTTCGGGGGATAGGAGTAGCTGTTAATGTTAGGACATCAACAATCTCCCGGATATGTTTCAGCTTTTCTTTGGCTTTTACGCCAAAGCGCTGTTCTTCATCAATAATAATAATCCCCAGTTCTTTAAAATGGATATCGTCTGACAACAGTCTGTGTGTGCCGATTACAATATCGACTGCTCCTTTGGCTAAATCCTCAATTATTTTATCCTGCTCAGAGGCAGTCTTAAACCTGCTGAGCATCTGGACATTTACCGGAAAATCTTTCACTCTTTCTTTTAGATTATGATAATGTTGTTCAGCTAAAATAGTGGTGGGAACAAGCATGGCAACCTGTCGATTATTCATCACGGCTTTAAACGCAGCTCGAAAAGCAATTTCAGTTTTACCATATCCCACATCTCCGCATAGCAAGCGATCCATGGGTCTGGGCATTTCCATGTCTTTTTTTGTTTCCAGCCAGCTTTTTTTTTGATCCGGAGTCTCAGTGTATGGAAAACTTTTTTCAAATTCCTTTTGCCAGAGAGTTTTAGAAGAAAAGGCCAGGCCGGATAATGAGTTTCTTTTTGCCTGGAGTCTTAAGAGCTCTAGGGCATAACTGGTTATTCCTTGTTTGGTTTTATTTTTTGTGCTTTGCCAAAGCTTGCCGCCAAGTTTGTGCAGACGGGGCGCGTGACCGGCAAAACCAATATATTTTTGTAAAAGGTGTTTTTCAGTCAGGGGGATATATAGCTTATCATTGTCCGCGTATTCGATTTTTATGTGTTTTACATTTTTAAGCGTAGTAATTCCCAAATATTTGCCGATACCATGATCAAGGTGTACAATGAAATCATTCTTCTCCAATTCCTCAAACTTATTGATCGATAATCGCTCAATTTCAATAGTATGCACTGCGGAGCGTTTTGGTAGGATAATCAGCGGGCTTTGATTGCTTATTTTTTTGCCTGTAGTTCTGGAAAAAGTGAACATCTTTTCAATTTCATTAAAAGCCAGTTCTATGCGTACAGGGCTTTCATAATTGATTGGGTAGACGTCAATTATGGAACCGCGATGAGCAAAATTACCTTTTTGGCTAATAGCATCAACTTGTTCATAGCCAAAATTAATAAATTGCTCAAAAGTTTGATGAGTGTTAATGGTTTGATTAAGATAAAATTTTAAAGTTCTAAACATAATTAAAATGATCTTTGGTAGCTTGCTAACGATTACTAAGATGAAATTCAAAAATAATTGATTTAATTTTAAATCCGCAAGAGATATTGTATCAGTATTATTGTTGATTAATCAAGCAGTCTGTTTATTATAATAATTACGTCTTATTTCAATTAAAATACTTTTTTATAAGTAATTTTGACAAAATTAAGGATAAATGCTATACTTTATTATAAGTTTTTAAATCATAGATGGAACATATTTATATATAAGGGAGGGTGTGTTATGATTAATAAGGGTCTTTATAATTTTATTTTAGGCGTGTTGGTAGTATTGGTTATGGTATCTTTTGTATCGGTAAAGGGTTTTTGCGCGGTTCCAATGCTTAAAGAGGATAAGCAGGAAAAGCCAATAGTTAAGGAAGATGCTGATGTCGCGGCTACTCCTGACACAGTAGAAAGGCCTAAACTACAGGAAACGCGGCCTGTAGAAAATAAACAAAATGCTGTATCTGAAAAAGCGAATACAACAGGTATTGGTTTGTACAAAGCAGGTTATACTGTAGGTCAAGCAGTAGATATTTTAGATAATACGTATAATCCCGCGGAGGTTAGAATTGCTTGCATAAAAGCCGGATATTCCGCAGCAGATGTAGATAGCGTAATTCAAGGAGATACTGAAAAAGTAAGTTCAAGAACAGACCTTAAAAGCCAAACTTCTAGTATCGGGACTGGAGTAAAAGAAAAAACTATTTTGGCAACAACAAAGCCTGCTTTGGATAAGACCCAAACAGTTCTTGTGGCAACAACAAAGCCTGCTTTGGATAAGACCATGATGACTCCGGTTGAAAAGTATACACATCTTGTAGAAAAGATTTCCGCGTTACAGGAAAAAATGGATAATGGTGGCAAAATAAATAAGACTGAATTAACTACCGCGGTAAATGAGCTGGCTGATTTCCTTAAGTCAAACGCGTGTAATGAATTAACTACTGGCCAACAAAACCACTTACTTAATAAATTCTCAAAATTCACGAATGATCTGTTATTTGATTCTGATAATAATAAAATCGGCAATCAAGATATTTTAAAGACAGTTGTTAATACGTATAGTGCTCGATTAAATGCGGCGGAAAATAATGAAGTCTTGGCTAATGTCATTGTCCGTATGGGCAATTCTGTGGGGAAATTAGGTGCGGCAAATAATAAGGAGGCTAACAAGGTTATTAATGATACCTTAGGAAAATGGGCAGAAAAGAATGACGCAAAAATTAAAAGTCTTGTTGCTGATGTAAATGCTTATGTTTCCAACCCTACAGCAGACGGGGCAAAGTTTGTTGGTTTAAAAGCAGGAGCTGTATTAGGATTAGCATACCATCAAAAAGATAAATTAAAAGCTTTTAATACTATGATCACTGCATGTGCTAATTTAATGAAAAGTGAAAGCTTTGATAATGTGGCGCACAAAGGAGGAGTACTTTGGCATGCTGCAGGCGTGATAAACAAACATATACTTAATTCTGATAGTGCGTCTAGGATTGGGGATATTATAACTGGAAAAGCCAGCGCGAATGGTGATGCTTCAATGGAATTAGTCGGGGCTTATTTTGGTGCGGTTAAAGATATTATGGTAGCAGGCGGGATTGAAGGAGAAGATAATTCAAAAGCGTTTCGTGTTTTTCATGTTGCTTTTCAATCCATGTCTCACGTTTTAAATCATATGTCTAGAGTTGGATCTGCCGGAACAGTGGAAAAAGTCGCGGAGCATATGTTTAAAGGCGTGGCTTCCGGGACGTTACAAGCGTATATCAATGTTGCTTCTGCAAAAATTGGAGACAGCGGTACAGCAGCTAGGGCAAAAGTTTCATATTCTAATGGTTTGATAAATCTGCTTACTTACGGAAAAATAGGTAATGCTGATATAGATGTTAGCGCTGGATCTGAAAACTTTAATAAAGTTATTACCACAGCGCAGGGTTTAGTCGCGGATAAAACGACAATGTTAAAAGTAAGAGATTTACGTGCTGTAAATAATTTTATTGAAGCTATATCGGAACTCAGTAATCTTGTTTTAACGGATCAGAGCCTGACAATGGAGCAAAAAGAAAATTATGCCGCAACCTTTGGTGATATGTTTAAAAGTGTTCTTACCTTTCAGGAAGGAGCTGATTCAGTAAATCCTTCTAGTTACGCGGGGGTTAAAGAAAATGGTCAAATTAGATTTAACGCTGTTATTGCTAATTTAAATTCTAAAGGCTATGATAATTTAGCGGATAAGATGAAGGCAAGCTTAAAAGACGTATTTTAAATAATAGTTTAATAAAGTTTGTCAATATATAAAGCCCATATATTTCTTATATGGGCTTTATGTGCTTATTATAGCGATTCTGCCCCTTACAAAACATTCCCAGTCTTCATTTTTTTGCAGCAGGTCAAAGAAACAAAGCAAAGAAACGCCGCTCCCAGATGAAACAGTGAAGATTTTCTAATGGTTTAGTAACTCCGACTTCATCCCGCCAAAGGCGGGATTCGCCGCCAAATCGGACATCTTGCCTCAGTGGCGTTCCGACATCGTTTCTTCATCTTCGTTCCTAAAACAAAGAAAATTAAATCACTTGGTTTCAAGGGGGGGAATCAAAAAGTGAATGAAAGTTAAAAACAGGTTGTTGAACGGAATAATTTAAACTATAATATAAAAAACAGCAATAAGTTCAGAAAATTTGCTTTTAACCAGGAAAACCTTTTTGTTTTTGGGCTTTTCCTACAGCTTCGTTATGAAAAAATAAAAAAGAAAGTTCTTGGATGAAAAACAAAGAAACCATTTCGTTTCAAGAGAAAGTTGAGAAAGAGTGCGAAAATTTAGTATCGTTATTTTCTATAGCCAAAGAAGGCAAAGATGCTTTCGATGCTAAATGGACAAAGGCACTCAGAATCAATCTGCTGCTGAGTATAAAGAGACTGAAATATACAATAAAGCTCTTACAAGTTTCTCTGATGGAATAGAAAAAATTGGCGAAAGCATTAAAATACCCCTAGAAAAACTAGAAACTGGAAATTATTCCGAGGAGGAATTAGTAACTATTTTTGCCTATTTAAAGGTCAGAAAACAATATTTTCGTTCAGGATACTTTAAAGAGCGAATTTGCCGGCGATTAAAAAAGTGTTGTTTAAATGAAGATCAAAAAGAAACGTTACGTATTATAATTATTGAACAAATTAACTATGCACGCCGAGAATTTTCAGCTATTATGCACTTAATTCCGTGGGTTTCATCCAATGACTTTGAAGAAAAACTAAAAAAACATGGGGAAACTGGAAATTTATTCATTAAAGGAAGAGTTGATCGCATTATCAGTACATATTTTAAAGATAGAAGATAATTAAAACTAAAAATAAGAATAAAAATATAAAACTCATAACAACGCACTTCACCTAACTGGTAGGAGCGCGCAAAGTAGTTCTCCCCAGTAGGTGAGTTTGGATGTTATGTTTGAAAAAATAAAGAAATATATTAAAATATTCGATTGTTTAACAAAAGTCGAAATAGCTAAAAACAAATTAATTGCCACTTTTGAGTGCATAAATGGCGGGTCATATGAAACGGTCAATTTTGAATTGATCTTCGATAATCCATATATTTATAGAATGCCATATTTCAATGAAGGAGAATTCGAAATAGAACTGATTGAAAACCTAAATGAGCAGGATCTTATCGAAAAGCAATACCCTGAAGGATTCGAAAAGTTATTTGTAATAAGAAATAAAAAAAAGAATCTTGTTTTCTATGTCCTATGTGATGACATAGATTTTAAAATATCGGGTAGGAATTATCATATCAAGGGCGAAAAAGAATTGTTGATAGATTAAAACCATAACATCACTACACATTACTGGTGGGAGCGCGCAAAGTAGTTCACCCCAGTAGGTGAGTTTAAATGTTGGACGTTAAAAATCAAATAAATTTTAAAGGAAAGATTATGAAAAAAGCTGAGATATATTGCGACGAAAGTTGCCCTGACTTTTTCACTTCATCTAACCCTGATGGTAACTATCTATTGATTGGGGGCATTAAAATCCTTGATACAAGTCGCGAAGAGATTAAGAATAACATTAAAAATCTAAAAATAAAATATAAAATTTCTGACGAATTTAAATGGAAAAAAGCTTCTAAAAATAAACTGGCTTTTTACAAAGAGTTAACTGATTTATTTTTTCAGTTTAATGACTTATTGCGATTTAAATGCATAGTTGTAGATGTAAAAGCAGTAAATTTTGAAAAGTTTCATGAAGATGATAAAGAGTTAGGATTTTATAAATTTTATTATTATATGCTTA
>JAHITE010000125.1 GCA_018817585.1 Candidatus Omnitrophota bacterium | reverse complement strand
TAGCGGCATACACTGAATTTACGCATGACAGAATGCTAAGCATGACTAAAATAATAATTTTTTTCATGTTTATTCCTCCGGTTAATTTAATTAAATTTAGACAAAAAAAAGCAGTCTTTCGACTGCTTCTGATTAATTTTCCATTAATTTTAATTTAATCTTAGTTTGCATTGGATCTACGCATACCTGATTTATGCAAAAATCCCTTTTCGCTAATTAATCGTAAGTTTAACAATCTATTCAAAAAAAGAATTTAAATACAAATTTAAAGCTATATAAATTATAAACTATTAGTTTTTCGGTGTCAACATTTATCAAAGCAAGTAATGCAACAATTATTTCGCGCTTTACCCCCACCCCCCCCAAGCAGTAGAATCAGCGAACAGCATTTAGATAAGCTATTACGCTCTTCCCGCGACTTCTCCGGTCTCAGTATTTACCCGTACGGTTTCTCCGGCGGAAATATACTGCGGGACTTTAACGGTTTTACCAGTTTCCAGCACTGCGTTCTTAGTACCTCCTCCCGCTGCCCCGGCTAATTGAGCGCTGTGTTCAGCTTCGGCTACTTTCAGATTAACATATTGCGGCAGTTCGATCGACACCGGAGCGCCGTTGTACAGCATGATCTTTACTTCCAGCTGCTCATACAAACACCAGGCATAATCCTCAACTAAAGATGCCGGAAGTTCCAGCATCTCAAATGTCTGCTGATCCATAAAGCAATAACCATTGGCATCCTTATACAAATAATTCGCCTCAACCTGAGAAACATCCGCTTCCTTGAATTTTTCTCCTGCTTTAAAATTCTTATCCTGCACTGATCGGTTTAAAAGATGCTTTACTTTAAGCTTAACCATGGTCGATGCGCCTCGGGCGGAAGGCACGGAAATATTTACCTCAATTACCTGGTATGGATCGGCATCAATAATAATCATATCCTTGCGTTTTAATTCATTAGCTGTGAGCATATTACTCCTTAAGTTATTAATCTTATCTGTATTTAGTTTAACCAATATATTATATTTTAATTCAGCTATAATAGCATATGAATTTAATTTTTTCCATAAAAGGTTACGATGCCCATTAAGTCTTGTTTTGACTTTTTGCTTTATTTCATGCTATACTATGATTTCAAAATTTTAAAACCAATTACTGGAAAAAAATTATGTCGATAAATAAAGACACAGTTAAATACGTAGCCAAATTAGCAAGAATGAAGCTCGATGAAGATAAAATTGATGATTTTACCGGTCAGTTGGATAAGATCTTAACTTATATTGAAAAATTAAACCAACTAGACACTGAAAACGTTGAACCGACCAGTCATGCTCTGGCAATGGAAAATGTATTCCGCAAAGATGAGAATATCCCTTCTTTGGAAAACGATATTGCTCTGAGCAATGCTCCGGAAAAAGAAAATAATCATTTTAAAGTACCGAAAATAATTTAAATAAAAATAAAAAAGAAATCACAAATCATGGATATAACAAATCTTAGCGCTGCTAAACTATTAGACTTACTCAATAAAAAACAAATCAGCTCTGTTGATATTGCCTCAGCTTATTTAAACAGAATTGAAAGCCTTGATGATAAGATCAAAGCTTTTATTCATCTTGATCCTGAGGATGTACTTAAAAAAGCAGAAAAATTAAAAGACAGTGATTCAAAACTAAAAGGTCTGCCGATTGCCATAAAAGACAATTTTTGCGTTAAAGGCCAGCTTACCACCTGCGCTTCTAATATTTTAGCTGGATTTAAACCGCCCTACAGCGCGACTGTTATTGAAAAACTGGAAAATGATGGCGCCTTGATAATGGGTAAAGTAAATATGGATGAATTTGCTTTTGGCTCTTCTTGCGAAACATCCTGTTATGGGCCAACGCATAATCCCTGGAATTTAGATTGTGCTCCTGGCGGTTCAAGCGGCGGATCAGCAGCCAGTGTTGCCGCGCGTCTTGCCCCATGGGCTTTGGGTTCTGATACTGGCGGTTCGATTCGCCAGCCAGCATCTTTATGCGGAATTGTTGGCTTAAAACCAACTTACGGCCTAGTTTCCCGGTACGGCTTGATTGCTTTTGCCTCAAGTCTTGATCAAATTGGACCCTTTACCCAGGATATTACTGATTCAGCTTTATTAATGAATATTATTAGCGGTCATGACCCTAAAGATTCGACAAGTGTAAATACAAAAACTCTAGATTACCTTGCTGGTTTAAACGCGGATATTAAAGGTTTAAAAATCGGCATTCCCAAGGAATATTTTATAGAAGGCATTGATTCAGATGTACGCGATAAAGTTGAACAAGCAATTGAAATTTTTAAAAAAGCCGGAGCAATTGTCGAACCAATCAGCCTGCCGCATACTGAATACGCGGTAGCTACATATTATATTGTTGCTCCTAGTGAAGCTAGTTCTAATCTTGCCAGATTTGACGGTGTCCAATATGGATTAAGAGTTAAAGACGGAGAAAAAGTTAATGACAGCGCTTTGATTGATATGTATATGAAAACCCGCGGCAAAGGTTTCGGAGCTGAAGCTAAACGCCGAATATTACTGGGAACTTATGCATTATCCAGCGGCTATTATGATGCTTATTATTTAAAAGCTTTAAAAGTAAGAACAAAAATCACTGATGATTTTAATCAGGCATTTAAAAAATACGATTGTATTATTACTCCGACTTCACCAACAAAAGCATTTAAATTAAACGAAAAGACCAATGATCCGCTGGCCATGTATTTATCTGATATATTTACGATTTCCGCGAATCTTAGCGGCATCCCGGCAATATCTATTCCCTGCGGATTTACGCAAGATAATCTGCCGGTTGGTTTGCAGATATTAGGCAAAGCGTTTGATGAACAAATGTTGTTTAAAGTCGGGCATGCTTATCAGCAATTAACTGATTGGCATACACGCGTGCCTGAGGGATGTAAATAAAAAGTCACAAGTAAAAAGTAACAAGTAAAAGCAGGTCAACAGGTCAACAGGCTAACTGGCCAACTGGCTAACGCATAATAACTCAATACGGAATCATCATGAAATACGAAACAGTTATTGGACTGGAAGTCCATGTACAATTAGATACCAATAGCAAAGCCTTCTGCGGCTGCAGCACTGAGTTTGGCGCGCCAGCCAATACCCATACCTGCCCGGTTTGCCTGGGTATGCCGGGAAGCTTGCCGGTTTTAAATGAGAAATTTCTCAAACATTCGATTAGAGTTGCTTTGGCAATTGACTGCACAGTGGCTAATTTTATTAAATTTGACCGAAAACATTATTTTTATCCGGATTTACCCAAGGATTATCAGATCTCGCAATATGATAAACCCTTGGCCAGCAATGGCTATCTAGATATTAATCTTGACGGCCAAACAAAAAGAATCCGGATTCTGCGTGCCCATATGGAAGAAGATGCCGGCAAGCTGATTCATACCCCAACAGCCAGTTTAGTGGATTATAACCGCACCGGAACGCCTTTACTGGAAATTGTTACTGAACCTGATCTCAGCTCAGCTGATGAAACTTATGCCTATCTGACTCAATTGAAAAGCATTTTAGAATATTTAGAAGTATCTGACTGTGATATGGAAAAAGGCAGCCTGCGCTGTGATGCCAATGTCTCCATCCGTCCTGTTGGACAAAAAGAACTGGGCACAAAAACAGAATTAAAAAACATGAACTCATTTAAAGGTGTACGCGACGCGCTTAATTATGAAATCAAACGACAGGAAAAGCAATTAGACTCCGGCAATCCGATAATTCAAGAAACCCGGCTGTGGGATGAAGCTAAACAAAAAACATTTTCCATGCGCACCAAAGAAGAAGCGCATGATTACCGCTACTTCCCTGATCCTGATCTTGTCCCGTTTACAGTTGATAGTTTAACCATTGAAAACATTCGAAAAGATCTGCCGGAACTGCCGCAGGCAAAAAAAGTCCGCTTAACCGCGGAATATGCTTTAAGTAATTACGATGCCGCGGTTATCAGCGCCGATAAACATCTGGGTTTATACTTTGAGCAGGCAGCTAAACAATATAATAACCCCAAGCATATCTGCAATTGGCTGATGGGCGATATTATGAACTATTTAAATACCAATAATATCCCGGCTATAAAATTAAAAGATTTATTGCCTGCTAAAAAATTAACTGCTATGCTAGAATTGATTGATCAGGACATTATCTCCGGAAAGATTGCTAAGAAAATTTTCCCGGAGATTATTGCTACTGGCAAAGAAGCCTCCGCGATTATTAAGGAGCAGAATTTAAGCCAGATATCAGATACCTCGGAGCTTGAGTCAATTATCCGGCAGGTAATCGCGGAAAACGATACAGTAGTCGAAGAATTTAAAAGCGGTAAAGATAAAGCGCTGATGTTTTTAGTCGGACAAGTAATGCGGAAAACCCGCGGAAAAGCAAATCCGCAAATGGTTAACGCGATAATAAAAGAACAGATTAGCAGCAGTTAATCTATTAAAGTTGTAATACTCTGGAGGGTATAATGTCTGTAAAAAAAATTTCCCTGTTCGTGGTTGTATGTTTTAGCATAATCTTATTCAGCAATACTTGCGCTATAGCAAAACCCAAAGCCGATAAGGATGAATTATATAATCAGATTGAAGTCTTTTCTGACGCGATCAGCGCGATTCAGAATGATTATGTTGACAGCGTCGCGCCTAAAGAAATTATCTACGGCGCTTTAAAAGGCATGCTCTCTTCTCTGGATCCCTACAGCCAATTTATGGATCCTGAGACTTTTAAAGAACTCCAGGTTGAAACCGAAGGTGAATTCGGAGGGCTAGGCATTGAAATCACCTTGCGCGATAATCTATTAACAATCATTACCCCGCTTGACGGAACGCCGGCTGATTTAGCGGGATTAGAAGCCATGGATCGAATCGTGAAAATCGACGACACGATCACTAGAGACATTACCTTAACTGAAGCAGTTAAACTTATGCGCGGCAAACCCGGCACAGATGTTACCCTTACAATCATGCGCGATAACGAAGATAAATTACTGGATTTTACAATCACCCGCGATATTATTGAAATCAAGGCTGTGCGCAAATCACAGATTTTAGAAGATAATATCGGATATATAAAATTAACTGATTTTTCCGAGAAAACAAAAAGCGACCTTGATGCAGCATTAAAACAGCTGGAAAAAGAAGGCATGGACAGCCTTATCTTTGATTTACGAAACAATCCCGGAGGATTATTGATCTCTTCGGTAGAAACCGCCAGTGAGTTTTTACCAACCGGAGAAATGGTTGTTTATACCAAAGGCCGCGAAAAAAATCAAAATTCTGAATTCCGGGCAACCGGAAAATCAAATTATAAAGATATTCCCCTGATTATCATGGTTAACAGCGGTTCAGCCTCTGCTTCGGAAATCGTTGCCGGAGCGATCCAGGATCATAAACGCGGGATAATCCTCGGTACAACTTCTTTTGGCAAAGGTTCAGTTCAAACAGTCATCCCATTGCGTGATGGTTCAGCCCTGCGCTTAACTACTGCTAAATATTACACTCCTTTAGGCAGAACAATCAATGAAAAAGGAATTGTTCCGGATGTAACTGTAGAATTCGAACCAGTGAAAGAAAAAAAAATTGAACAAGTTAAAAAAGATAAAGAAGTATTCGACAAAATAGAAAATGATGAGAAAAAAGCTAAATCAGAAAAAGATATTGATAAAATTGACACAAATGAAGCCGTTGAACCGAAACAAGCTCCAAAAAACAAAACTAAAGAACAACCGGATTTCATTAAAGACGACAACCAGTTAAGAGCCGCGATAAATCTGATGCATGGTATAAAAATATATACCAATTTAAAAAAGTCAGATTAACCGCTTGAACCGCGAATAGTTTCACATCAAAATAATATCATGACAAAAACAAAAATTAATTTTATTATAACTATCAGCCTGATCGCGATCATTGCCATGGGCATGTCTGTGTTAAAAAAAGCTGATTATTCAGCGATAACTGCTGTTTGCGATCAAAAAATATCACAAGCCCTGCAAGCAAAAGGCATTGACCCAAGCATTCCGGTAACTGAAAAAAAACAGCTGATCCGAGGCTTCAGAAAACAAGCTCTTGCTTTGGAAAAAACATTCAATATTCCCTACTCCCTTTCAATTGATGATCTAAAAAAAACCTTAACCAATGATATTGATTTTTTACCAGCGAAAATAAAGTCGATTAAAAAAACTAAGACAAGCAAAGAAAATATAATCACTCTTGAATTGGAATATCAGCAATTAAAAATTTATTGTTTAATCCTTAAGCAAAAATATATTCAGGGTAAAATCGCCCTAATTTTAGATGACTGGGGCTACAGTGAATCCGTGCTTAATCCCGCTATCGCGCTTAAAACACCAATCACTTATGCCATATTGCCTGATCTCGCGCATTCATTAAAGATCGCTAAAGCCTTAAACGCGAATGGCGATGAGCTGATTCTCCATTTGCCATTAGAACCGCATAATGCGGCTGTGTTGCCTTTAGAAAAAAATACGATTCTTACCTCGATGGACAAACAGGAGATCATTGATATTGCTTTAAAGGATCTCAACAGCCTGCCTAATCTAAAAGGCGTAAATAATCATATGGGCTCAAAAGCAACTGAAGATGCTAATGTGATGGGAATAATTTTTGATATTATCAAAGAAAAAAACCTGTATTTTCTGGATAGCTATACCAGCCGACAATCCACGCTTTCTACTGTAGCAAAACAAAAAAATATTATTTTCTTTAAGCGGGACATTTTTCTGGATAATACAAATGACCAAGAAAACATTAAGCGGCAAATGCTCAATGCCAAAGATATTGCCTTGAAAACCGGAACAGCGATTGCGATTGGGCATGCCAAAACCTTGACCCTTGAAACACTTAAAGAAATGATTCCTTTATTTGAAGACCTGGGCATTAAATTCGTTTATCTTTCAGAACTAAACTCTCAGCAGGAGTATGAATAAATGTTAACGCTCGGCATTGAAACTTCCTGCGATGAAACTGCCTGCGCTGTGATCAAAAACAGCAATACAGTTTTAGCTTCCTGTGTAAGTTCAAGCATCCACATGCATCGTAAATTCGGCGGCATTGTACCGGAAATAGCCTCTCGCTTTCATTTAGAATATATAACTTTGGTTGTCGAAGACGCGCTAAAAAAAGCTGATCTAAACCTATCGGATATTGATTTGATTGCCGCGACTTATGCTCCTGGGCTGGTTGGTTCGCTTTTAGTCGGACTATCTTTTGCTAAAGCTATTAGCTTAGCAATCAATAAACCGTTTCTCGGGGTCAATCACATTCACGCGCATATGTTCGCGCCGTTTATCCAGGAAAAAAAATTTCAATTTCCGTTTATCGGATTAACTGTTTCCGGCGGACATACTAGTTTAGCCCTGGTAAAAGATTTTGATAATATTAAAATAATTGGAAATACCCGCGATGACGCGGCTGGAGAAGCTTATGATAAAGTCGCGAAATTATTGGAGTTACCTTATCCCGGCGGACCGCAGATTGATAAACTTGCCTCAAGCATCAGTCTTTCTCCTTTTCAGCTAAAATGCGCTAAACTGGAAAATAGTTTTGATTTTAGTTTTAGCGGCATAAAAACTGATGTTCTGTACACTTGGAATAAATTAAAGATTAAAAATAAAAAAGCAAAAACGCAAATTGCCCACGCATTCCAAAAACAAGTAGTGGAAATATTGGTAACCAAGAGCATCGCTGCCTGTAAAAAACATAATATTAATTGCTTATCAGTAGGCGGCGGAGTTGCCTGCAATAGTTTTCTCCGAAAACAGCTTCAAGCGGCAGGAAAACAAGCAAATATTCAAGTATTATTCCCGAACATTCATCTTTGTCTGGATAATGCCGCGATGATCGGAGTGCTGGGATATCATTTATTTAAAAAAGGCAAACGTTCTAAATACTCGCTTAGTGCTTCTGCTTCGACATAAAACATTAGATGTTTTTCAAAATCGAGATTGACAAATTGGCTTTTTTGTCTCAATATAGTAAAGAATATGTAAAAATAAATAAAGTTTAGCGCCAATTTTAAGCCAAAACATGTTTAAATGTTAATAGAAATTCCAAGGAACTCTCTTTGGACAGATTAAAGGCAGGTGAAAAGCAATGGCAAAAAGAACAAGAAAAGGTAAGCTTAAGTGGAAATCAAAGAAAGCGAACCACGGACGTAAGCCTACTCGTGGCGCGTAGTTAAGCAGCGCTATCCTTAGCAATAAGGACAGCGCGATGCTTGACTTTAAATTTTAAAAATGATAGAATTTAATTACTTTCTGATTCATACAGTCTAGGGGACTTTAATTGAAAAAAAAATTATTTTTTAATATTTTAATATTTTTTTTCGCGGTAATTATATTAATCAGCTTTACGCCTTATTCCCTAGCAATGAGTAAACGCCCAAAAGCCGCGAAAAAAAGAGAATCTGAAAGATATGTTCTGCCGGAAATTGAAATAATAAGTCAACCTGAAGCTAACAGGCAGCTGCTAATGGGAGATCAATCGGAACCCGCGGCAAGAGTTAGCGTATCTCCCACAGAGGTATTACCGGCTGTAGGTAAAGATGCTAATCTCGCGGCCAAAGGATATCGAATTATTGATGTCCAAAACGCCTTGCATAATGCGGGATTTGATATTGGAGATATTGACGGGAAACTCGGACCAAAAACAAAAAAAGCAATTCAGGAATTTCAAAAAGAAAATAATTTAACAGTTGATGGGATTGTCGGTAATAAAACCTGGGCTGCTTTAAAAATATATCTTGATCAAACTAAGAATAATAATTCTAATTAATCATTAAAATTAAGGAGGTATATATGTTTGCTAAATGGAAATATTTAATTGCAGTACCATTATTAATTAGTCTCTGCGGCTGTTCAATCATTCTGCAAAAAAGAAATCCTAATGACTTAGATAAAATTGATAATTTAAGTTCAGAGCTTTCCCAGGAAAGATTAGCTCGAGAGCAATTAGAGCGTGCCAGAAATGAACTTGCCGAACAGCTTAAAAAAGAAATCGAAGAAAAACAAATCCGGGTAGAAATGCTCAATAAAGGCCTGGTAATCACATTTGTTGATGAAGTATTATTTGATTCGGGTAAAGCTGAATTAAGAAAATCAGCCTATTCTGTATTGGACAGAGTTTCCACGGTATTAAATAATCAAGTCAGTAATCGGGATATCGCGATTGAAGGACACACTGATAATCAGCCGATCAAACAATCTAATTGGAAATCAAACTGGGAACTTTCCACTGCCCGGGCAACAAGCGTACTGCACTATCTTGTAGACAATAGAGATATTGATCCCAGACGTTTATCCGCTGTTGGCTATGGGGAATTTCGGCCAGTAGCATCCAATGACAGCAAAGTAGACCGGGAACAAAACAGACGCGTAGAAATTACTATTTTACCAGAGAAAATCATTAAAAAGAAATCTGGGCAACAGAGCGGAGCTATGAAATAAAAAATGAAAGAATCAATGCTCCGGAAGCTTGTTCTTCTGCTTCTTTTAAGTACAATTATCTGTGTTTTATGGGCAGCAGGAGCTAATTCCAGAAAACGAGTTGAATTAGAAAAAAGTAAAGAGCTTAATGCGAAACTGGAAAAACTAACTTTAGCGAACACGGTTATCACTAATAATCTTAAAAGCATTCAGAATAAAATCGCAAGCTTACAGCAAAAAGAATACGAATTAAAAAATAATCTAAAAGAAGAAGAAAAAGCAAAAGAAGAATTACGCTCTAAGCTGCAAATCACCAAAGAAGGCCATAATCAAAGCAGTAAAACATTAGAGGAATTAAAAGATACTAATACAATACTCGGTGAAGAGTTAGTTCGACTAAAAGAAAAAGAGCTTAGCTTAAACCAAGAACTTGAACAGCTTAAACAAAATACAATAAAAAAGAAACCAGAACCAGAAGCAAAGAAAAATTCTAAGGATCAGAAAAAACAAGCAACTGAAAAAAACAGCAACTTTGCCTGGTAATTTAATCATTTTGAGCATATAAAAAGAGACATTATTGATTTAATGTCTCTTTTTTATTAATTATAGCTGCTCTATTTTAAGTTAAAGCCAGTGTCTTCGCGACTCATTAATTTCCCAGCCAAAAAGAATTACGCTTTATTCACACTCAATACCTTGGTAAAAACTACTTTTGTTCTTCTGATTTATCAGCCTTGCCTTTATCTTCCTTAGCATTCATTGTTTTCTTAAATTCATTAATGCTCTGCCCCATTGAACGGGCTATTTCCGGCAGTTTACTTGCCCCAAACAAAAGTAATAGAATAAATAATATCAATACTAATTCCGGCATGCCAAATCTTCCCATTTTATCCCTTCCTTTCAAAAATTCTGATCAACAATATACTCAATTCATATAACACAATTATCGGCAAAGCCAGCAATGTCTGATTAACCATATCAGGAGTCGGTGTAAGCGCCGCGCCGACAATAAAACTGCCCAAGACAGCAAAACGCCTGAACTTACATAATGATCGCGCGTTAACGATCCCGATTCTGGCCATAAACATTAAAACCAAAGGTAGTTGAAAAGTACTGCCAAACGCGAACACCAGACAACCAATAAATGAAAGATACTTACTCACTGATATCAAGGGAATCAATGTCTCTGTGCCATAAGAAAGTAAAAACTTTATTGCCACAGGAATAACGAAAAAATAACAGAAGCAAGCGCCGATTGTAAATAATAAAAAACTGAAAATTGTTAAAGGTAAAACTTGTTTCTTCTCATCCCGCCTTAAGCCAAGCTCAACGAATTTCCATATTTGATAGAACAAAAAAGGCAAAGAGCAATATAATCCAATAAAAAAAGCTAATTTTACTTTAACCCAAAAAGCCTCGGCCGGACCCATAAAATACAATTTACCCACAGAACGAACTAAAATATTCATAATCTCTGTAGTAAAGTTATAAACCAATGCCGTGCAGCTGATTATTAAAACCAGAGAAAAAAGGATCCGATTGCGCAATTCCTCCAAATGGTCCATAAGCGAAAGAGGAGTATCCATATCAGTAATTTTCTTCACTTATAGATCTCCCCTTCTTTTTCTTTATTCGCTTTTAACGCAGCTTCCACTTCTTTAACTATTTCTTCCGGAGGTTCTTGATTTAAAGCTTCTTTAAAATCATCTGAGGCTTTTTTAAATTCACGCATTGCTTTACCCAACATTCTACCAATCTCTGGCAGTTTTTTAGGCCCAAATACCAGCAAGGCAACCACAAAAACTAAAATTAATTCCGGCATTCCTATGCTAAACATAAATTAAACCTCATTGTGAACCTATTAATCAATCATCTTTACTAGTTAAGGCGTTTTTGGCTGCTTGAATAGTATCTTCTATATCCTTTTTACCATGGGCGAAAGATAAAAAATTTGCCTCAAATTGTGAGGGAGCACAGTATACCCCTGATTCCAGCATACGAGTAAAATAAGCCGCGTAGTTTTTTGTATTACACGAACAAGCATCCTGATAATTAAACACCTTTTTATTTGTAAAAAACAGAGTAAACATCGAGCCAAGATAATTGACTGTTAAATCCAGTTTATTTTCCCGCGCGATAGCTTCTATTGCTGTACATAAGGCTTCGGTCATTGTTATAATTTTTTTATAATCCACTATTTGTAAAATCTGCAGGGTTTTTAATCCGCAAGCAACAGCGATCGGATTTCCCGACAATGTTCCAGCCTGGTACATACCACCCAAAGGACTAACACAATCCATTATCTCCTGGCTGGCTCCATAAGCGCCAATCGGTAAGCCGCCGCCAATAATCTTACCCAAACAAGTAATATCGGGATTTATCTTAAATATTGTCTGCGCTCCGCCAAAACAAAAGCGAAAACCAGTCATAACCTCATCAAAGATCAGCAGTATGTCATATTCTCTGGTCAGTTGCCTTAAATCCGCGAGAAAATTGTCTTTGGGCACCACGACACCCATATTACCGCAAACCGGCTCTAAGATAACCGCGGCGATCTGTTTGTGGCTAGACCGGATAATTGCCCGAACCTGATCAATATCATTATAGGGCAAAACAATTGTATTTTTAGTCAATTCATAAGGAATGCCTGTGCTGGTCGGAATACCAAAAGTAGCAGCTCCACTGCCGGCTTTTACCAACAAACTGTCTGTATGCCCATGATAGCAGCCTTCAAACTTAATAATTTTATCTTTTTTAGTAAATCCGCGCGCTAAACGAATCGCGCTCATTGTTGCTTCAGTGCCGGAATTAACCAAGCGCATTTTTTCCATACTAGGAAAAGCCCGCTTAATCATCTGAGCTATGTTTGTCTCAGCCTCTGTAGGCGCGCCAAAACTTGTCCCCTTGCTCAGAGCCTGTTTTATATAGGCAATAACCTGTTTTTCCGCGTGGCCTAAAATTAAAGGCCCCCAGCTTAACACATAATCAATATACGAATTACCATCAACATCGTAAATCCTGGAACCTTTGCCCTTTTTAATAAAAATTGGATCTCCGCCCACCGCGCCAAAAGCGCGCACCGGAGAATTAACCCCTGCCGGCATTATTTCCTGCGCTTGCTTATAGAGTTGTTGTGATTTTTCTCTTTTTTCCATTTTTTATTTTTCCTATTCGCCTTAAGCCTGTCAAAGGTTTTACAAAGGTAAAAACACGTCTTCTCGCTAAGGCTGAACCTACATCGTGCAGGCTCAGCCGCGCGTTCTCACTATTTTGATATCCTTATCAAAATTACGTTCGAAAGCGCCGCTCGCAGAGAATTTTTGCCCCAAATTCTAAACCCTACACCCTAAATGCTAAACCCTGTATTTCGGACTGGTTTTTTTAAACTGTTTTTCCGTAAAAAGCACGCGATAATCATTAAGTTTAGCTGTTTTAGCTAAAAATTCAATTACTTCAAAGCATTGTTTTTTTGTCTGACCATGAATCATTGTATAAAAGTTATAAGGCCATTTTTTTGTGGTTTTCCGCGAATAACAATGACTTATCTGTGCTATTTTTTTCACGCGATCAGCTATTTTTTTTACTTTATTTTCAGGAACAATCCAAACACACATGCAATTGGCTTTTAAGCCCACTTTATGATGCGCTAATATCGCGCCGAATCTTCGGATATATCCTATATTTTTTAGTAGCTTAATCTGGCTGACTATTGTTTTTTCATCGACATTATTCTCTAATGCTATTTCCGAATAAGGATGTTCTTTAGCGGGTATATCCTGCTGTAAGAAGTTTAATATATTCTTTTGCAATTCAGTAAGTTTATTCAAAACTTAAACTCCGCTTTTATTTTAAAAGTCTGGGTAGCTGGTAAAACCAGCACTTCTTCTACTCCCTTTAGTTTTTTTATCTTAGCAATAAAACTGTTTATCTGCTTGCTTGTCTTAGCGCTATAAGTAAACCATAAATTATATTCTGCTTTGCGCAGATAATTATGCGTAACATTTTCAAAGGAATTAATAAAAGCCGCGGTTTTTTCCACTGATTCAGGCTTAACCCGCGCGGCGATCAGCATGCTTTTGTAACCCAAATGCGCGGCGGAGGCAACCGCCCCGATTCTCCGGATAGTTTTATTTTGTTTAAATTTTTCTATTTTTAATAATAATTGTTTAGGACTAATCCCCAAACGCTTGGCCAACACTTGATAGGGATTTTCAATGATTGGAAAATCAGATTGCAATACTTTGAGAATCTCTTTTTCTTTTTGGCTCATAATTACAATTAGTATCTTCCCCTAAATAATTGCCCCCTGTTTGAAAATAAGCTGTGGCCCGGCAGCCAGAACACATTTTTTTATACTCGCAGATACCGCATTTACCCTGCCACGCCATTTTTCTTAAATCATTAAGCACTTTATTTTCTTGCCATATTTTCTTAAATCCCAGCTCCCGAACATTACCTAAATGAATCGGCATATAAGGACAGGGATGAACATCCCCATTGGGCAGGACACAAGCATAGCTCACTCCGGATAAACAGCCTTTATTAAACCGAGTTTTTATTTTTTTCTCCGCGGCAATCCGCATAAACTGCGGCGCGCAAACCGGCTTTAATTCCAGTTTTACTGATTTTTGTTTTTCTAAAATCTCACCGAGCAAACGTTCGTATTCCGCGGCTGAAGGAATAACATTATCAATATCTTTGCCTCGCCCGGTAGGCACTAGAAAAAAAATGTGATGCGCTTCAGCCCCCAGCTCCTGGGCTAAGTCAGTTATTGCCAAAACTTCATTTATATTTTTCGTTGTGACTGTAGTATGCACCTGAAACTCCAGCCCCGCGTCTTTGCAGTGTTTCATGCCTTCAATCGATTTTTGCCAGCAGCCTTGCACACAGCGAAAGGCATCATGCCTGGTCGGATCCACAGAATCAAGACTTATCCCCGCGCGTTTAAGACCAGCCTGTTTTAGTTTTTGGGCGCAAGCAAGATCAAGTAATGTTCCATTTGTGCCTAAAACACTGATCAAGCCTAAACTCTTTGCGTACTTAATCCAATCAAATAATTCCGATCTTAAAAGCGGCTCGCCTCCGGAAAAAATAACAATTTTAAACCCAAGTTCTTTTAGATCAAAAAGCAATTTTTTGCCTTCTTCTAACGTAAGCTCATCTTTTTGGGCAGCGCCAGCATCACGATAGCAGTGTTCACACACTAAATTACAAGCTTTGGTTATATTCCATGAAATCAACATTATCAAATCTTTCTTTTTGATCTATATTTATAGTAAAAATTTCCCACTCAACCATCTGGCCGCGTCTTTAGCATGATAAGTAACAATCAAATCAGCTCCGGCTCTTTTCATGCAAACCAGCATTTCCATGATAATTGCTTTTTCATCAACCAGTCCAGCAGCTGCCGCTGCTTTTACCATGGAATATTCACCACTTACATTATACACCGCTATGGGTAAGTCAAAATTCTGTTTTGCTTTGCTTACAATATCCAAATAAGCCAAGGCTGGTTTAACCATAACAATATCAGCGCCTTCTTGAATATCCAGCTCAATTTCTTTCATTGCTTCATTCGCGTTTGCCGGATTTAATTGATAGGTTTTTCTATCTCCGAATTCCGGCGATGATTTAGCCGCGTCGCGAAATGGACCATAAAAACTGGAATCAAATTTAGCGCTATATGACATAATCGGCAGATGTTTAAAATTATTCGCGTCTAGAGCTTTTCTAATTGCCAAAACCTGGCCATCCATCATACTGCTGGGAGCAACCATATCTACGCCGGCTTCCGCGTGGGAAAGCGCCATTTTAGCAAGAAGCTCACATGTCGCGTCATTATACACAACAATTTCCTTAGACTTACCTGTTTCCGGATTAGCTTCTTCCTTTTCTGTTTCATTATTTGTTGAGGCCATAATATTCTTCACAATCCCACAATGCCCGGAAGTTGTATAAGCGCATAAACAAACATCAGTAATAATTAAAAGATTAGGGAATTTTTCCTTTATTGCTTTAATCGCGGCCTGAACTATACTGTTTTTAGCATAAGCGCTGGTTGCTCTTTCATCTTTCTTTTCCGGAATTCCAAAAAGCATTATTGCCGGAATATGCAGTCCTTCTACTTCTTTTACTTCCTTAAGCAGATTATCCACTGACATTCTAAACATGCCCGGCATGGATTCTATCGGATCCTTAATCGACTGGCCTTCCACCACAAAAACCGGATAAACAAAAGAACGCGCATTTAACTCAGTTTCCTTAAACATCTCGCGCAAAAAATGATTTTTCCGCAATCTTCTTAATCTTTTAATCGGATAATACATTATTATTCCTCCTCAGATTCTCATCAATTATAAATTATATCCTTATGACATTTTATATTCGCTTTTCCTAACCGCTAAACTCTGATATATCGAGCAAAGATAAAAAAAGAGTTGTTTTACAGGCAAAAACACATCTTTTCGCTAAGCCTGAGTCTGCATCGTGCAGTCTCAGCCGCGCGTTCTCACTATTTTGACATCCCTGTCAAAATTACGTTCGAAAGCGCCGCTCAAAGAGAATTTTTGCCAAACTATTGACTATCACCTATTAGCCGCTAAGCTCTTTATGTTTTTCCTAAATGCTAATCGCTATACGCTATTTTACCCTACCATGATTTTTTCTTGGGCAAAGGTGTAATTTATTTTTTGTTTATATCCGGAAAAAGCCAAAACAACTGTCAAAGGGCCAAGCCGGCCTAAGAACATAAGCAGGGTTATTAGAATTTTACCCGGCAAATGCAGTGATGCCGTAATTCCAGTAGATAAACCAACTGTGCCAAAAGCAGAAACCACTTCAAATATCAGATCCCGAAAAGCTAAATTTTCAAACAAAGAAACTAAATACATAAATATAATCACAAAGCTCAAGGCCAACACGAAAATAGCCATGGATTTTTGCACAATACTTCTTGGTATCTCGCGTTTAAATGAATCAATATCATCTTTGCTGTGCATGCTGCTGGTAAATGATTTAAGCAGCATCCAAAATGTGGTTGTCTTAATCCCCCCTCCGGTTGAACCAGCTGAGGCTCCGATAAACATCAGAATAATCATACTAAAAATACTCGCATTGGCCATTTTCCCAATGTCAATGGTATTAAAACCAGCAGTTCGAGTAGAAACAGACTGAAAAAAACTAATTAAGATCTTATCCTTCAAAGTCATGCCGCTTAAAATAGCGCTGTTATTTTCCGCGAAGAATATACAGATTGTTCCCGCGAGAATTAAAAAAAATGTGATTGAAAGAACAATTTTCGTATGGACTTTAAGCCCTAAACTTTTTGGCCGGTCCTTTTTAACAAATTTTCCCCAGACATCCTTGACTACGATAAACCCTAATCCGCCGAAAATAATTAAAAAAGCAATCGTAAGATTAATAATATCATCCTTAACATACTGCATTAAATTATCGCTAAACAAAGAAAATCCGGCATTACAAAAAGCGGAAACAGAGTGAAATAATGAGGTGTATAATCTTTGCCAGGGATCCGCGATATAAGGCTCAAATCCCACATACAAAAATATTGCTCCCAGCAACTCGACAAATATTGTCATCTTAGCAATAAAATGAATCAGTTCCCTTATTCCCGAAAGGCTGTCCTGATCGAGAACATCCTGCATAGTCATTGCTTCCTTATTCGACATTTGTTTGCCCGCGAACAAAAATAAAGTTACGGAAAATGTCATTATTCCTAAAGCTCCAATCTGAATCAAAGCCAAAATCACAAACTGGCCAAAACCAGAAAAAAACGTTCCTGTATCGCGCACAATAAGCCCGGTAACACAAGTCGCGGAGGTGGCAGTAAACAAAGCATCAACAAAATTCAAACCCTGTCCGGTCTGAGTCGATATCGGCAAAGTAAGGAGAAAGGTTCCGATCAGAATCGTCATCATAAAACTAGCTATCAGCAAATGTGCTGGTTTTAAGCCTAATAAACTAATTAACTTTTGGGAAAACTTGTTCTTATGCCAAAACCCAAACAATACAATCGCTTCTCTTATCACAAGAAATAACTTCGCGTTATGAATTCCTTTAAAAAAACAAAAACAAGGAACAAATACTAAAAGATCGATCCAGTAATTCTTAAAATATTCTTTTTTTGACTCAGATTTGATAAAACGGCTGATAACTGAGAGCAGAAATATTACTAGAACAATATTATCAATTCTATCCAGCATGGTAATCCCCATACCTTTGATAATCGGCATCATTCCCCACTCAATAAGCAAAAGAACTAAAGAAGCGGCTCCGACAACTCCGATAACTGAATCCAGCAGTCTATTGATTATATTATTCGGGCTCTTCATTTTTCCCCTTATTTAAGCATATAGGCAATATGAAATAGCATTCCCACCAAAGATTTCTGCAGAAAAACAATGATAAAAAAAGCAAGAATCGGTGACAAATCAACTCTGATCTGCATTGTTAAAGGCAAAAACACACGGCGTAAAGGCTCCAGAATCGGATCAGTCATCTGACGCAAAAAAACCACAATTTGATTGTATGGATCAGGATTAACCCAGCTGATCAATACTCTGGCTAAAAGCAAATAATAGTATATGCTCAAAGCCAGACCTAAAACCGTGGCTATGCCTTCAAGAATGTACGCAATAATAAACATAGTTATCCTCTTTGTGTTTTAAATAATTAATATCTGCTCTATACTCTGAAAAAAGAATAAAATATTATTTTCAGTATAACTATAATTAGAGTAAAAATCAATGATTTTATACTTAGAGTAAAGCGTTTAATTTTTATAAACTTTTTTATTGGAATCAGTTACAACAAAGAGAAATAACACTCTAGATTAAATAGAACTATTAATAAAAGCGGTTCTTTCGTAAATAAAGTGGACTTTTTCTAAAGATGATGATTGAATTTTTAAGCTCGTTTATAAATTTAGGCAAATATAAATTGGGTTTTTGGAAACCCTTTTGGGCGCGAGGACTGTCTGAACCCAGCCATAGCTGGGTGAGTTCCACAGCGCCAAAAACACAGTTTATGTTTGCCGGTCTTGCTGGTTTACCGCAAGAAAATTTATAACTGAGCGTAAAATTTATCTATCATCTTTTTTTGCTTGAGTTATGTAATTTATGGCTCATTATTCAAGAATGAGCCATAAAAGCTACCGCAAAAGAAGTAATGTTATTCTTTTTTTATAGCAGAGATACTCCAAGGTTTTAAAGATCCGTTTTTAGCCAAAAACTCATCATAAGTAATAATTTTAGCAAGAGGTCACAATTACTTTGCTTGGCAAAAACTCAGATAAATCAACGGGAGATTTTTTTGAAAACAGAAGGATAAGTTAGAACTTATTTAATTCAAAAGACTTGCGCTTATCAATCTCAAAGGATTTATTCATATTTACCACAATACACGCTACACACTGTTTTCATATTGACTGTTTAATAGTTTCAACTTGAAAGTCAATATCTCCTGAATAAGGATTTCTGCTCATAACATCTTTTATTTCAGAAACTGCTATAATCGCGCGTATTTTTTTCAGCTCTTGCTTTAATAGTTGTTCTTGTTGCCTCCAACCATCACGCGCATCTTCTTCCACATTTTCAACTAATAAACTACTTATATATACCGCGTAACTATAGCAAATAACCGCAGAATTATACTTTTCTTTTTTTTCCAATTCATGCGCTAAATCACTAAACACTTCCAAAAGATCTGCTATTAATTTAATATTGTCTTTATAAAACTCTACTCCCTGACGTCTAAACATTTTAAATAGATCCTCTGTTTTTTCAAAAACAAACTCATTCTTTTTAAAAACGATATTCAAGAAATCATCGTCATTAAAGAATTTTCTGCTTTTGAGGCTTAAAAGTATTTCCATTAACAGGAATATATTGATCTCATAATTATTAATATTTAAAGGATTTATTCTATCTAACACAACCGACTTCCTTGATTGCATCTGATAAGCAAGTTCCCATTGCCAACTAAGCTTCTCTTGGTTCGTGGGGTCATATTTATCAAATCTATTCTTAAAAAATAAATAGCCATCCTGAAACTCACTTAGCTGCAATCTGAATCCGTTCATAAACTTTTCTATCATTTCAATTAAACCTCTGTTACTCACTCCAGCTTTTCTTGCCTCTGCTAAAATATCACCTAGTAACCATACACCTTCACTAACTGCAACGCGTTCCATGCCCTTTTTACTGAAAGTAAAAGAAGAAGCTAAATCAGCGTTTATAATTTGCTGCGGCAGGCCTGAGTCATCGAGGATAACCCTCATATTACTCGTTTTTCTATCAGCCAACCCCAAAATAAATGCTCTTACCGCGGCTCTGCCTGTCAAATAGCTTAAACGTTCGGCAAATTCATGATTTAAATACTGTTCCGCATTAACTCTGCCCAGATTGAACTTACCTATAGGAACAATCAAATATAAGTTCTCTCCATATTTCCTTGTTTTAGAAGCATCTATGCCAAGAGTTTTGAGCATATAATAGCCCCAGTTTTCCATCGCTCCCAACACTTCTTTTTTAAAAATATATGTTCTTATCGTACCGTCTTCAAATTCTATAGTCAACAAAGCCCAAGGCCTATTAAAAGAATCCCCTGGAAATTTATCTCTTGCTTCAACAATATCAAGCAATCTAAGCATCCGATCACTTTTTTCTTCACTCCCCAGAGTTGAATTATGTTCACTAATAATTGTATTTATATAACCAGCTATCCTTTTTTCAAAATCATTTTTAGGCTCAAATATCTCATCAAAAATAAAATATTTATTGATCACCTCAATCATATAGCTGAGCCGGCTATCCGCTGCAGCCTTTAATTCTGTCTGTTTTCTTAAAACCTGAATAAAATCCTCTATTGTGTAATTGGCTCCTGCAAGGATATCCCTTCTGACAAAATTTACAGCAGTAGCAATATCATCATTTATAGAATATTTTAAATTAACGGCTCTAATCAGCTGATCCGCTATAAATTCAGGCCCTAATATGCCTCCTTGAGGAGTATATTTTTCTGGTTCTATTAAATCCGTTTCCTGAAATTCGGTTTCACTACCCGTCCCTGAATCCTTAAGAAAATAAAGATAAGTATTAAAAACTTCAATACTGTTTAACGTGACTTTTGGCGCAAGAGTAGAAGCTTTAGAGAGGGTATTAGTAATAATAAATTCTCCTCCTGCCCAAGCAATATCGATCATAAAAAAAGCCTGCATAAGCACTAAAGAGATTATTTTGAATATTAAACTGAATTTTGATTTTTGATAATTCATTAGATTTTTGATACCCTATCCGTTTTTTATACTAAATACCCGCTAACAACACTATTTCTCATTCGATTTATTAGCCTATTAGTTTTCATCTCTATATGAGCTCCTGTATCATGTATAAACTCCGGAACATGAAACAAATTCAAAAGACTTTGCTCCAGAGCTCTCTGCGGTATAATAGTATATTTCTTAAGATTTCGAACTATTTCACTTTTTATTTGAGCTACACTTGCCTAAAAATTTTGCGCATATATTACGCGATTACAATTGAAACTACTCTGGCAATACCTACACAGCAATGAACAAGCAATTTTTTATCCAAATTAAGTTGTTTTTTAATCCACTTCACGCTTTCAAGAATGTCCTCTTCAGAAATTTTAAGATCAAACTCCTGAGCAACATTGAGAATACTATCAAAGACATATCTTTGCGCGTAAAGAGCGTCTTTAGTGCTTCCAACCCAAAGTCCCGGATATACTTGCGCAGGATTTGTGTTTAAGCCAAAATCTTTTTCAGACCATTAAAAAGGTCTTTAAAAAAGATTCTAAAGTATACCATAAAATATCTATTTTTGCTATATACACTTAGATTTTTTCGATCATAATGCTTTTAATTTCAACATATTATTCATTTAAACAAATTATTGTTTTTACTGCCAGAGGATTAGCGCGGACTTTTTAAGCGAAAAACGCGGATAAATAATTTAGTTAAAAATAAGATACTTTTTAAAACAAAGACAGCGCGGTTATTAACTGCTTTAAGAAAACTGCATATCTTTAAGCTTTAATTGAATAGTATGAATTCCTTGCCAATCATTTATTGAAGGAGAGTAAACAATCGAAAAACCATCCTGAATATGGTTAATATCAATATCCATGAAATTACTAGCCAAGGCTTCGCAGGTAACCTGGCCATCAGTTATCCACATTTTAAATCCATTGGCTCGGAGGACTTTGGGACTGCCCTTTAATTTCAGATCAACTGAAGAAAACAAAGGCCGGGTATTACCCATACCAAAAGGCGCGCATTTTTCTATTTCATTGATCAAGGTTTCAGTTAAAGCGCTTAATGGTATTTGCATATCAATAGCAATCATCGGCATCATATCTTCAGGCAATAAACTCGAACTGGCCATCTGATTAAAAGACTGTTTAAAGCTTTCAATATTATGTTTTAGAATACTCAGCCCAGCGGCTTTTTCATGACCGCCAAAGCCTTCCAGCAAATGATCACATTGAGCGATTGTTTCAAAAAGATGAAAATTGCGGATGGAACGTCCTGACCCTTTAGCGATTTCATCTTTTGTGGAAATTAATATTGTCGGCCGATAAAAGCGTTCCGTAATCCGGGAAGCGACAATCCCGATCACTCCCGGATGCCAGGCATCATTGTGCAAAACAACAGCCTTATCAGTTTTAAAATTTATTTCTTTATCGATCATTGCCAAAGCTTGACGTAAAGTTTTGGCTTCTTCTTTCTGCCTTTGTTTATTCTCATTATCCAGCCCCTGAGCTAAAACAATCGCCTGGCTATAATCAGCGGATAATAACAGCTCCAAGGCTTTTTCCGCTGAGCCCATCCGGCCAGTCGCGTTTATTCTTGGTCCGAGGATAAAACCAACATGATACGCTTCTACTTTTTTATTATTAATCCCGGCTACATCTTTCAGCGCCTGCAGGCCAATCCGCTTTGTTTGGGAAAGCTTTTCCAGCCCATGTTTAACCAGAATCCTATTTTCTCCAGTAAGCAAAGCAACATCACAAATTGTACCCAAAGCCACTAAGTCTAAATTTTCTGATATATCCTGTTCTGGGCCAACCAAGGCACAAGCCAGCTTATAGGCAATTCCCACTCCAGCCAAATGCTTATACGGATAATCACAGCCAGCCTGAAAAGGATTAATCACTGCCAATGCCCGCGGCACTTTTTTACCCACCGGCTGATGATGGTCGGTAATGATCACTTCTAAATCTATAGAATGCGAATAAGCAACTTGTTCAAAAGCACTGATACCGCAATCAACTGTAATCAGCAGATCAGCTCCCTGCTGTTTTATTCGCGCGCAAGCCTGTTTATTTAAACCATAACCCTCATCAACTCTGTGCGGAATATAACATGATACATTAGCGCCTAACTGCTTAAGAACATTAGACAAAACCGCGCAGCTGGTTAAACCATCGACATCATAGTCACCATAAACAAAAATGTTTTTTTTAAGCTTAATCGCGTTCTTAATATGTTTTACTGCCAGAGGCATATCTTTTAATAAAAAAGGATCATGCGTATCATTTAAATCACAATTTAAATATTTTTTAGCATCAGCCGGACTATGAATACCGCGATTGATTAAAATCTGGGCAAGGATCAGCGAAATACCTGATTTCTCGGCAAGCAATTTACATTCTTCATTAATTTTGGGTTTGGTTTTCCAGATTTTTCGCATAATTGTCACAGTTTCGTTGTTTTTTTATTCAAGTAAATTATGCTAATTTTTCTGATTCCTGCTTCACAAATTTTCTTCTGTGCGCGATTGTGAACAGGAGCAATAAAACCTGGACAATTAAAAGCGAACCAACATACTTCATATCTTTTGAATCCAAACTATTTTCTTTGAAAAAATAATAAAAAAAGTACAGCAGGCATAGTAAAGCTCCGGTTACCAGCACCCGAATCAGCTCTCCGTTAAAATGAGCTTGCGCTAAACTAAATCTGATTGGATCTTTGGATTTATAGGGTTTAAGTCTGGGAAAAAAAGCCGGAACCGCCTGTTTATACTCGATATAATCATTTCCAAATAATTGCGTAAGCAGTATCTCCTCTTTTTTCATTGTTCCTAAATAAAAGAAGGTAAATAAAAGCGTATAAATTATTGATAAATAAATATTATTCACAAACAGACAAAACCCTAATCCCATTAAAAAATTTCCCACATACAAAGGATTACGCACAAAAGCATAAGGCCCGGAAGTGGTTAATTTTCGGATTTTTTTAATATAGCCGGCAGCCCAAAACCGAATTAAAAGACCCGCGATAATAACTCCCAGTCCGGGATTAACCACAATACCGTATTTATAGACAAATATCAGATATACCGCGGCAAAAGGATAACTCGCCCATAAACGCATTTTTTTGAATCGCAAATTTTTAATCATACCAAACCCTTCTAAAATTTATGGCTTATTCCAAAATTCAAAGCCCATTCATCAAATAATCTAACTTCAGCCTGAATCATCAGATTTTTATTAACATTGTAATTACCGCCAACCAACATACCCCAATTATCTTCAGATTTCAAACGTCTGCGGAAAGAATCAACTTTATATTTAAGCTGCGCGGCACTGTATTGCGGTCCGATATATACCGACGCTTTTTCATATTCCTTTATAAACAGCCATGTTCCCTGCCATTCATCCCAGATCACTCGATACTGAACATCATTAACCTTATCTTTAAACGGATGACAACTTATGTGTTGAAACCCAAAAATCGATTTAATATTTTTCTTTTTGTTTTCATGCGCAATATAACGAACCCCGTATCCACCGGCAAAACCATTGTGAAAATCCAGATTAACCCCATCCTGAACATTAAAGGATACATTCCCGATACCAACCTTACCGTCTAAAAAAAATCGTTCACTTATCCCGTAGCTTGCCTGAACAAAACACTGCGCAGTACTGGCTTTACCTTCTACCTTATTAAAATCGCGCAAAAAGATATTATTCGACTGAATTGCCCAAAGCGTTTCATTTAATTCCGGAAAGAAATTACCTTCTGATGGGATCGCGCTGGAATTCGGAGCAAACAAAAGCAAAATCGCTAGAAATAAAACCCCTATCCTTTCCATGGAAAAATCCCCTATCCTTTACTAAAATAAATCTTATCTGATATAAATTCTTGTAATTATATTATCTTTAATCATCCTATTTGTCAATTTAGTAAAAAGCACTGATTTAATTTTGCTTATTATCGTCAAATATCTCGGCTTCGACATCGATCACATCATTATTCGCTTTGCTTGATTGCTGATCAGGTTTATATGTATTTTCCTGATTGCTGGCTGCGTTAACTTTTGTGCCAAATAACATATTTTTTCCCAGCATCATTGCTCCCAACAATAAAAAAATAAGAATGCCGCCGGCAATCAGCCAGACAAAAAATCTTAAAAAAATAAGACCAAAAAAGAAATTAAACAGCAAAAGAATGCCGATATAATAGGCAACTTTACCTAAAAGAAATAAAGGATGACCGGTTCTGCTCATTGCTAAAAATTATTCTCCATATTATTTCGCGTTTGCGTGTTAACGCGTTTACGAGTTCTGCTTTGCATAATCTCTAATCGCTAAACCCTCTTTTTTTGCTTTCTCATCCATCGTCCTAGCGCAGCGATCGTCCCTCATCCATCGGTTTTCTATCTTCTATTTTCGGCTCAACCGCGGCTCCCAGCCCAGCCAAATAACCAGTAGAAAACGCTGCTTGCAGATTAAACCCTCCGCTTAGTCCACTAATATCAATTAACTCACCACAAAAATACAGACCGCTTACAATTCTTGATTCCATGGTTGCCGGGTTTATCTGCTTAACCGAGATTCCGCCTCTGGTAACCATGGCTTCTTTTAATGGCCTTAGGCTTTGTACTGTTAATTGTACCTGTTTAAAGATATTTATCAAGCTTCTTTTTTCCTTTTTACTCAACTGACTTAGAGGTTTACTCGCGTTAATACCTGCTAAATCATGACATACAGCAATTAGCTTCTTCGGAACTTCATTAAATGCCAGATTTTTGCACATACATCCCGGGCTTTTAGCAATTATATCATCCAATTTTTCCATAACCTGCGATTCATTAATTTCCGGAAACAGGTCCAAACATAAAACCACGCTTCCCTTTACCAAGCAATCTCCCACATCAGCGCTTAAATCAAACGCGCCTGGGCCGGAAATCCCATAATGGGCAAATACCAAATCCGCGCTTATCTGTTTTTTTTTCTTTGCGTTCACATACAGGCTGATGCCGATTTGATTCAGACTAATCCCCTGAAGTCCTTTCACCCATAATTCTTTAATTTGAATGCCGGAAAGACCGGGCCGGGGTAGAATAATATTATGCCCTGTTTTCAAAGCCCATGAATACGCTGAACCATTAGAACCCAAATTAGGATAGCTTTTACCGCCAGTAGCAATAATAACTTTTCCGGCTTTAACCGTTTCCTCTCCGGATAGTTTAACCCCAGCAACCTGATTATTTTCCACAATAATATCAGTTACTAAACTTCGACAGGCGACCTGAACTTTATTATTTTGCAAATATAGCTCCAAAGCTTGAATAATATCAGCAGACTGATCACTTAGCGGAAATACTCTGCCATTATTTTCAACTTTGGTTCTAACTCCCAATAGTTCAAAAAATTTAATCAAATCATGATTAAAAAATTTATTAAACGCATTATGCAAAAATTTCGGATTATCCACATAATAATCTTGAAATCTATTCAAAGGCATTTTATTTGTAAAATTGCAGCGGCCATTGCCGGTAATCCGCAATTTTACTCCCAAAACATTATTCCGTTCTAAAAGGATAACTGACTTTTTAAATTTACCAGCGGTTCCGGCGGCAATCATTCCTGCCGGGCCTCCGCCAATAACAATAACATCATACTTATTCATATTATTTCCGTATCGCGTTAATCCAAAAATATCATTGACGTAGGGGCCGGCCTTGCGTCGGCCCGTGATAATATAAATTTATTAAAAATGGGATATTGATTATTGACAAATTACGGGAGGAGGCAAGCCCCCCTACGATCTCTCACGCAATATGCTTGTTACTTTGTGTCCTGTGTCTTTGTGACTGTTTTTCAGTACAAACTTTCCTTTTCGACGTCTTTTACCCAAAGCTTTTTCAAATCTTCCGTGATCCGCATAGCAATAGCGCTGTCTAATTCCGGCTTATCCTCTTGCTCCTCTACACATTCCGATTTCTTCGCCCTATATGAATTATTTATAAAAGCTCTTACCGAACTAACAGTTGCCCCAATTGACCGGCAATAAAACATTATTTCCTTATCGTCCGTAACGACAACTATCTGCTTCGGATTTTTTGACCGCTCAACCATTCTTTTAATCTTCGCATCCGCAGATTCCCCTTTACTGAAAATCACCTTAATCAATGAAATAAGCTGCGGACTAGAAACATCAGCCTGACCATCAAACACAAGAGTAACTGCATTACGACTGCTGCCCTGCGGCCGATAACGTTCAATAAATTTAACCAATCCTTCTCTGCCGGAACGCAGTTTTTTCCCGGTTAAAAAAGAAACTTGTTTTATAACATTATAACCATCGATTATATAGTGAATTGACATAGTATTAGTTCTTTTCTAAGCTGGCTCTAAGCTGTCCGCAGGCGCCTTGAATATCACTGCCTCTTGAACGGCGAATCGTATAATTTGTTTTGTTTTTTTCCAGCACCTCACAAAAAGCTTCCAAAGCTTCTTTTGTAACCGGCAGATAATCCACAGCCTGAACCGGATTAAAGGGAATTATATTAACTTTAGCTTGAAAACCTTTAAGCAATTTGCTTAATTTTAGCGCGTCTTCCTTGGAATCATTAATCGCGTTAATAATAATATATTCAAAGGTAACAATCCGATTCGCTTCCTGCGTATATTTTTTTACGGTTTTAATCAGCTCATTAAGCGGATATTTCCGATTAATCGGCATGAGTTTACTGCGCAATTTATCTTCCGCGGCATGTAAAGAAATTGAACGTTCAATTTGTATTCCCTCTTTAGCCAGATCGATAATTTGCGGACACAGCCCGCAAGTTGAAAGCGTAATCTTTCTTGCGCCAATACCAAAACAATCCGGGCTATTAAATATTTTTAAGGATTTTATTGTATTCGCGTAATTAGCCAATGGCTCGCCCATACCCATAATAACAATATTGGTTATTTGCCTTTCCGGATTATCGTTTTTTACCAAGAGAACTTGCCCGACTATTTCCGCAACAGTTAAATTCCGTTTAAATCCCTTTTTACCGCTGGCGCAAAAAATACAGCCATAAGCACACCCTGCCTGAGTCGAAATGCAAATCGTTGCTCTTTTTTGAGTGGGAATAAAGACGCTTTCGATTATTTGCCGATCATTGGTATTAAAAGCATATTTTACAGTATTATCCTTCTTGGATTTAAGTTTAAGCAGCTGTTTTAAAGCCAGAATTTCCAGCTTATCGTCTAAAATCTGTTTTAAATCTTTGGAGAGATTAGTCATTTCGCTAAATGAAATTACCTTTTTTTTATAAATCCATTCTAATATCTGAGTAGCCCGATATAACGGCTGCTTAAATTTTACAAGTAATCCCTTAAATTCATCCGGCAAAAACCCGGTTATTATGTTTTTCATAATTGCTCACTTTCTATTATCAATAATTTTAAATCCTGCCCTATTTTAGCTGGCATTATAAATACTTACTAAGTATTTCAAGCCGCTTATTAAAATTATATAATAAAACACTACTCGGATAAAGCTATCTCTTTTTATAATTATTTCCGAAGAAATTACCATTGGGCTTCTACTCCGGCAAAAAACCAGCGCCCAGGCATCGGAATATTGCCTTTTTCCGCGTAAGCATGATTGAAAACATTGTCGACTTTGACAAAAACCTTATAATTACTTATTATTTTATCAAATTTACTGTTAACAATAAAATCTCCGCCTTTATCTGAACGCTGCAGATAAAGAATACTACTATCCGCGCTGATTCCATAAGGAAGCGAATTAATCACTCCTCCGACAAATTTATGTTCTAAATAATCAAAAATATATTTGGAAATCAATCCATTTTCTTTTTGCTCTCGACCGACAAACGCGTACCCCAAATATATTTCCTGCCAGCGTTTTAAACTCATCTGCATGTCTTTGGGATAAATCCTTAAATCCGCTTGGAATCCATTTGTGTCCACTCTGTTTATATTCATAATATTATACACTGTTGCCGCGGGAGTACGCACCCAATCAATAAGATCTTTACCTTCCTGTTTAAAATAAGTTAAAGAAACTAAATAATTAGGCTGTGTATAATCCATGCCAATTTCATAATTATTGAAACGCTCTGCTGCTAAATGCTCATTACCAATATTTGACGGGCTCTGATAATAAAGTTCGGTAAAAGTCGGAACTCTAAATGATTGGCTGAAAGCTGACCTTAATTTCATAAAATCATTAAGATAATAACCAATACTAACGTCTGGATTTACCTGATTTTCAAACCCCTGATAAAAATAACCGTTAAGCCCCAAAGAAAAAAGCCATTGATCAAGTCTCGCGCTGTAAGCAGTATAAACCATGTTTCGCTGACGATCATGCTGCTTTAAATTACTGCTATCAATGCTTTCTAACGCTGTATCAACCCCGGCAAAGACTTTGCCTTGGGCCCAGACTCCCACAGTATCGACTTTTACTCCTTTGACATAATTCAAATGAATATTTTCATAAAACGCGGGATTAGTCTTATCCAATAAAAACCGATCTCTTTGTCTGCGGATATAAATCTGCGGATTAATATAAAAATCAGCATACTCTGATTTAATCCCGATACTGCCAAAAGCCGTTTTTGTATGTTCCCGCTGATTGGGGTAAAACTCTGAATAAAAACCATTAGCCCCGAATTCCTTATCCAAAATACCAAAATTAAATTGCACATCACCATATCCGCTTTCCAAACAACTAATATGCGAAAAATTCATAATATCAAAATCAGTATTTTCTCTATACCCAGATGAGGAACTTTGGCTAATAGTGGTGCGCGTATTAACATTAGCAAATGGCTGCTCAACCGAAAGCTGCCGCGATAAAAAACTATTTTCGCCAAAAACCGCTTTTGCCTTAATCAACTCCCCTTGCGGCTGTTTAGTGATAATATGCACTGAACCGCCAGGACGGCCAGCGCCATTGATTACTGCCGCAGGCCCGGGGATTAGAATTATTTTATCAATATCTTCACTGGAAAAAGGAATATCCAGATTAAAGTGGCCAGTCTGAGGATCATTAACTTTAATTCCGTCAATTAAAACATCGGTTTGTTCAAAACTTGCTCCGCGCATCTGCAAGTCCGCCTGAACAGAAAAAGGGCCTCGGGTCTGAATATCAGCAAAGGGAACTTTTTTCAAATCTTGGTCAACAAGAAGATCAATCTCTTCCCGATATTCCATATGGCGCAATGAATTTGAGTAATATTCATTAAGTATGGACGGATAGACCACTACCGGCTCAAGATAATAATCCTGATTTTGCTTATTTTCTCCAAAACAAAGATTAATCTTAATCAAAAAAATAACACCAACTACAAAAAAACTCGTCCTCCAACTAGAACACATAGAATAATTACCTCTTTCATTTTACGTCAACTAATAAAAATTATTTGGTTGACAATAGTTACAAAAAAAATAAACAGCTTAATGCCTTAAATATTACTCAGCAGAGAAACTATCCTGCCCACACTGCCTTTATTTCGTGAAATCACTTCGTTCGCATTTTTAGCCAAGCTGTCACTTTTCGCTTTATTTGACAACAAATCTCTCAGGCAAGTAAATAGCTCCTCTGAATCATTGACAAGCAATGCGGCATGATTATCCAAAAACAACTTTACCACTTCACTAAAATTAAACATATATTGACCAAAAACAATTGGTTTGCCAAGCAGGGCAGGTTCAATCGGATTTTGGCCCCCATGCTTAATCAAGCTTCCCCCGATAAAAACAATATCTGCCAATTGATAATAATCAGTTAATACACCCATAATATCCAAAATGAAAACCTGATCTTTTATTGCGGTCTGATCTTTATTTTTCAGCTGACTGATTAGCACTGCTGACAGCCCCTCCGCTTCCAGCATTTCCCGGACATGATTAACCCGCTGGAGATGTCGTGGAGCAAACATAAGTTGAATATCCGGAAATTGTTGTTTTAACTTTTTAAAAACTTTCGCTATCTGATATTCTTCATTATCATGAGTACTCCCAGCTAAAATAAGCCGCCCTGATTTATTTAAACCAATATCAGACAAAGCATGCTTATCAATTTTAGCGGTCTGATCAAATTTAATATTCCCAACTACATGCACGCGTTGTTTATCAGCCCCAAGCTCAATAATTCTTTGCGCGTCAAGCTCTGTCTGCATACAGAGTAAATTAATTTTTTTAATTATTGGTTGAAATATAAAAGCCGCGATTTTATAGCGCGGAAAAGCTTTATCGGAAATTCTTCCGTTTATGATTACGGTTTTTATATTCTTTCTTATTGCTAGATTTATCGCGTTTGGCCAAAGCTCGGTTTCCATAATAAGTAAAAGCTGGGGAGCCAATAAAGAAAATACCTGATTAACAATCCAACTTAAATCAAAAGGGAAATATATCACCAGATCTTCTTTAGCCGCGGTATCCTGAGCAATTTTATTACCCGTCGGAGTTATTGTCGAAATTATTAATTTTAAACCAGGATTTTTTTCGCGCAATTGCTTGATTAACGGAACAGCGGCTTTTATTTCTCCCACACTAACCGCATGCAGCCAAATCGAAAATTTTTCTTTTGCCATTCTTTGTTTTAGATCAGAAGAATAGATTCCGAATCTTTGCAAAAACCCCGAACGATGTTTGCCTTTTAAAATAAGCGCCGGTAAATAAAAAACAGCTAATATTAAATAAATACAGTTAAATACTAGTGACATATAATCCTCTAAACCCTTTATCAGGCCCGCGGATGGGTCTGATCATAAACGCTCTTAAGCTTTTCCGTAGAAAGATGAGTGTAAATCGTAGTTGTCGACAAATTCGCGTGGCCTAAAAGTTCCTGAACTGATCGCAAATCAGCGCCTCTATTCAAGAGATGTGTCGCGAAAGAATGCCGCAAGCTATGGGGAGAGATATCACTGCGCACACTGGCGACTTTAATGTATTTATCAATAATATTACGCACACTGCGGTCAGTTAAACGCCGGCCGTCTTTATTTAAAAACAAAATTCTATCCGATGAATCTTTTCCTCTTTTCTGCAAATAGCTTTTAATAACTCTTAACGCTCCGTCTCCGATCGGCGCTAATCTTTCTTTTTTTCCCTTGCCATATACCCGAATCACCCCTGATATAAAATCAATATGCTCTATATTTAAGCCGACTAATTCGCTGACCCGCACTCCCGTACTATATAATGTTTCCAAAATCGCCTTATCGCGCAATCCGAAAATATCTTTAATGTCAGGACTATCCAGCAGCTTAGACATATCTTCTTCACTTAAGAAAATCGGTAGTTTTTTATCCAGTTTGGGACCAACTAATCCAACCATCGGATTGAGTTTTAGATGGCCTTCCCGGCACAAAAATTTAAAAAAAGATCTGAGGCAGGCCATTTTTCTGGCAATAGTTACTTTTTTAAATCCTTTTTGGCGCAAACTTACAAGAAATTTACGCACATCCAAAACATCAATATCTTTTAATTCTTTAGAATCGATAAACAAGGAAAGCTCTTTTAGATCAACACTGTAATTAATCAGAGTATGTACCGAGGAATCTTTTTCTACCTTAAGATAATTAAGAAATTTATCAATATAACGTTCCATTTATCCATCCTGCAAATCATCCGTTACTTGACGGTCTGTTGTCGGCAATGTTTTCGCAATATATGTGCATTTAGGATAATTACTGCAGCCATAAAATTGCATGCCTCTTTTTGATCTGCGCAGAATAAGATCTCCATTACATTCTGGCTGAGGACATTTCACGCCTAAAGATATTGATTTCGCGTTACGACAATCCGGAAAACCCGAACAGCTTAAAAATTTTCCAGAACGTGACCATTTGATAACCATCGGCTTACCGCACTTTTCGCAATTTTCATCAGTTTCCACAACTTCTTTTTTTAAATTTGTCTGAGCAAAGGTAAGTTTTTCCTTAAACGGAGTGTAAAAATCTTTCAACGCTTTTACCCAATCAAGTTTTCCTTCCTCTACTTTATCCAGCTCTTCCTCCATTGCCGCGGTAAAAGCTACATCAATAATATTCGGGAAATATTCGACTAAGATATCAGTTACCTTCATCCCCAATTCCGTACAAGTAAGATAACCTTTTTCCCTGCGGATATAATTACGAAAAATTAAGGTATGAACAATCGGAGCATATGTACTTGGACGGCCAATACCTTCTTCTTCCAAAGCCTTAACCAGAGATGATTCGGAATATCTAGCCGGAGGTCTGGTAAAATGCTGACTGGGCATTAATTTAAGTAATGTTAAAATTTCGCCCTTGAATATTTCCGGGATTAAATTCTCTTTTTCTTTTAAGTCTTCCTGATAAGCCTTTAAAAAACCTTCGAAGGTAATCACTGATCCGCTGGCACTAAACAAATACTTTCCGGCCGCGATTTCGATTGTATTAACCATATAAACAGCTGATTGCATTTGAGAAGCAACCGTCCTTTTCCAGATAAGTTCATAAAGCTTATATTGTTCCTGACTTAAAAAAGACTGCATCTGGGAAGGAGTCCGCTCAATAGATGTCGGTCTTATTGCTTCATGCGCTTCCTGCGCGGATTTTTTTGATTTATAAACATTAGGCTTTGCTGGTAAATAGGCCTGGCCAAAGTTATCCTTGATATATTGTCTGATCTGGACTAAAGCCACATCAGCAATTTTCACAGAATCAGTACGCATATAACTAATAAGCCCGATCGGATCCTGCTGCCCAAGGTCAATGCCTTCATACAGCTGCTGGGCAATGAGCATTGTCTTACGCGCGGTATACTTAAGTTTATTAAAAGCATCCTGCTGTAACGTACTGGTTATAAACGGGGGATAAGGATTACGTTTCTTTTCTTTATTTTTAACTGAAGAAACAGTATATTCCGCTTTTTCTAAATCCTGCACAATCCCCGATACCTGCTCCTGCTTTGCCAGTTCAATCTTCTGGCCATCGCATTTAACCAGTTCTGCTGTAAACTCTTCAAAACCATCTTTCTGGCGCTTTAAATTTGCTTCTACCTTCCAATATTCCTCGGGAACAAAGTCCTGAATTTGACGCTCTCTGATAACGATAAGCTTTAAAGATACTGATTGCACCCTGCCGGCACTTAATCCTTTAGCTACTTTTTTCCATAATAATGGACTTAAAAAATAACCAACAACCCTGTCTAAAACGCGTCTTGCCTGCTGCGCGTTAACCATGTTCAGATCTAACTGGCTGGGATTTTTAAATGCCTGCTTAATCGCGTCCGGAGTTATTTCATGAAACACCACCCGAAGAAACTTACGGGTTTTTTTCTTATCCTGTAAACGTTCCTGTAAATGCCAGCTGATTGCTTCGCCTTCACGGTCTTGATCAGTAGCCAAATAAATAACTTCAGAGGTTTTTACCTCTTTTTTTAATTGAGCCAAAGTCTTTTTCTTGCCAGGAATAACAACATAAGTCGGAGCAAAATCTTGCTCAACATCAACACCTATTTTACGGCGCGGTAAATCAATAATATGCCCCATAGAAGAATAAACCGCGTAATTCTTTCCCAGAATTTTGCCGATTGTCCTTGCTTTGGTCGGAGATTCGACTATAACTAAATTTTTCATCAATTTTACCCTTTTTTATTTTTAGCTATAATAACGCATTTAAAAAGCCGCGTCAATAGCTAAGCTTAATAAATATTACTCTAAGAATATGCTTTTTTTTATTTAATACGTTGCGAAATAAGTACTTATAAAAATATATCGATCTACTTAAAAGCTCTGATCAGAAGGAATCAACTGCAGAAATTAAAAACATTAATACCTGTCTAAAAAATCTATGCTAATATTCGCACCATTATAAAGTGGGGTTGTAAATCCTCCAGGATTGCCGTTAACCATAATTTTCAATTGTTTACCTCTTTGATCTTCAATACTTATAGGCAGGCACTCTAAGATCTGCACAACTGTTGGCGGCAAAGTTCCTCCTGCGCTTGTAATAATCTCTGCTCGATCAATAATAAACTCCTCTGGGCCTACAAGCTGACCGTTCATATAAATTTTGCCTGGAGCTCCTTTTAAAACATGCTTCTGTCCATTCAAAATAATCTCTACATCTTCTGCGCTAGCAGGCATTTCAACAATATCCTTAATCTTATAAAATATATGTTTATCTTTCTCAAATTCAATAACACTGCCTTCTGATAAATTAGAAGATAATCCCGCTTTCAGTCCATTAATAAGCAGCGAAAAACTACTTTGCGATATAACCTTAGGTTCTTTATTGACTCTAACCACTATCTCTCTTACCTGCAATTCTTCGAGATTAAGATTCATTAACTCTAAAACATCCCTGGCTGTAACTGTCGGCATAATCTGAATAACTGCTCTATCCGGTAAATTAGCAGAAAGATCCGCCGGATCTCCATTAATCGTAACCTTGGGCATAATTTTAATAGATTGATCATTCAACTTAATATTTAAAGGCTTAATCCCAACAATATCGCCGATAATTGCCTGCGCGTCTAAACCGTCAACCGCGTCTTTAAAAGATATTTTATCTCCACTTTTTATTTTTGTTGTAAGGTCAGCATATTGGTCGTTCAGCTTTATTTCAGCAGGCTTGCCCATTTCACCTTTTATTACTGTTAATTTACCATTAACTTCAACACAAATAGCCCTTCCTATTCTGCCATATAACTTCATTTTATTAACACCGGCAACCACAAGCGCGCTCAAAACATCCAGACTTTGCTGCATATCTAATACATTAACTCTTTTTTCATTAACATATATTTCCAGAAATTTCAAACCCGTAGAATTAGCCGTCATTATACAAATCCCTAGGGGAGTAACCATTTCCGGACTATTTAGTTTACCCGATTTATCTATAATATTTGAAACCATTTCCGGCAAACGTACACCTATATTTGATAAATCAAGAGGAAAAGCAAGAGAAAGTTGTTGATCAAAAAGAGGAGTCAAGCTTCCCCCTCCAACTAAAATAGCAGCATTCGGAACTTTTTTATTAAGCTCAAGCACTCGATTGGCTATGGACTCAGCCAGCTTTGCGACTCTAGGCTTAATCATATTAATAATATCTACTGATGCTAGATTATGTTCTTTGCCTAATATATCTTTAAATGAAACTTTTTCTTTTATAGATATCTGTCTTTTCACATTTTCAGCAGTATTAAAATCAAGAATGAATTTCTCGCAGATTAACTCCGTGATTTCATCACCCGCTTCAGGAACCATGCCATAGGCAAACACACTACCGTCTTTAGTAAGAGCTACATCAGAAGTCCCTGCCCCTATATCTAAAAGGACTAAATTTAAGCGTCTTATATCTTTAGGAATAATCGCGTTTAAAGCCGCGATCGGCTCAAGAGTAAGATTACTTACTTCAAGGCCTGCCCTGCGCAACACACTTAACATACTATCCAAAACTACTCGCGGTAAGAATGTAGCTATAACCTCAACGCCCATACTCTTACCAAAATGCCCTACTAAGTCGCCGATTACCTCAGAATCAAGCTGATAACAAACAACGCTGTAACCTACACAATAAAAATCCTCATGACCATCACTATCCGCGTTCTTTAAAATACTGCTAACCGCTTCTAAGTCTAAATTTAGCACATCACCTTCAGTAATTTCATTATTCAAAGAAAGCTCTTTTGAAACTTTTGCCTTTACGGTCTTAAGCGCTCTCCCGGCTACAGCAACTCCTACCTTAGATAAAGACTGTCCCGCTCTTTTTTCCAATGTCTCTTTTATATTTTTTACTATTTTTGCCACTTCATTAATATTATGAATCTGCCCATCAAGCATATTTCTAGTTTGATGTTCGACTTTTTCCACATCTAAAATATGGATCACATCATCTCGTTTCTTGGCAATAATACCCACTACCTTGCGCGTTCCGATATCCAGCGCGAAAATTAAATCATCTCCGACATTATCCATATTTTCTCTCACATCATTCCGAGTGAAGTAAGTATTTTTTCTAAAGTATCTGGTTTTGGTAAAAAAAGTTGAGAACATTCCAGTTTTTTTTGAGATACATACAGCTCTGTATTCACTAAAAAAACTTCATCCGCTATTTGTCCAATCTCCACTAAAACAAAATCAAGCATAGCCCCCAGCATGTCAAAAGCCATCGCTGGAACCGTAGCCACAGAACTCATGTTAACAAGCTGACTAAGCGCGCTTAAATAAGATCCGCAAAGAATAGATCCTGCTTCCTTTAATGCTGATTGAGCAATATCTGATGTCATATCGATTTCAATCGAACCTAATAGTTTTTTAACAAAGAAGATGGCTGTCTCCTCTGAGAAAATAGTCAGCATTGTTCCTTGCATATCTTTTTCAACTTCCAAATAAATAATATAAACCTGTTTTTCCTCTCCCCCCAGAGCTTGAGCAACAGATGCAATAGGCATTACATTTACTTCAGGAACGCTACTACTAACCATTTCCCCAATTAACTGAGCAAGCGAAGTTGCCGCGTTCCCCGCCCCAATGTTACCCATCTCTTTTAAAGCATCGAGTTGAACACTTGTTAACTCAGCCATTTTTAATCCTCCTAATAAAACATAAACCCCATTTAATCTAGCCAACTAATGAAGCAACATCCAGAATCAAAGCCACGCTTCCATCACCTAAAATTGTTGCCCCAGAGAATCCTTTTATTCCTTTTAATAAAGAACCCACCGTCTTGATTACAACTTCTTGCTGCCCCACCACCCGATCAACAACTAATCCTGCCTTTTTCCCGGCATTATCAACAACTACTATAGAAATCTCTTCCCTAGGGATTTCTTCCGCTCGAGCAGGCACACCTAAAATCTTTTCCAATCTTACAAGCGGAAGTACTTCATCCCGCAAATTAATTACTTCGAATTTTTCTATATGCTTGATTCTTTTTTTAGAAACCTTTACTGCTTCTACAATACTGCCAATTGGAGTCGCGTATATTTCCTTGTTTATTTCCACCAACATTGCCCGAATTATCGCTACTGTAAGCGGCAGCTTTAGTTTAAAATTACTTCCTTTTCCCAATTCAGAGTCAAACACTAAGCTTCCGCCAAGAGCCTCAATCTTCATCTTTACAACATCCATGCCCACACCCCGACCAGAAGTATCAGTTATTTCTGAAGTTGAACTAAAACCAGGCATTGTTATAAGGTTAAGAATATCTCTATCATTAAGTTTCGCGAGTTCATCGTCAGTCATAAATCCTTTATTTAAAGCAACTACACGAATAGTTTCAGGATCGATGCCTTTTCCATCATCAGATACTTCAATTAAAACAAAGGTTCTTTCTCTATACGCGCTCAACTTTATAGTCCCAACCGGGTTTTTATTATTTTCCTTACGAACATTAGGCAATTCTATCCCATGATCAACGCTATTGCGCAGAAGATGAACCAAGGGATCTGCTATCTCATCAAGCACTGTTCTATCGAGTTCTATTTCTCCTCCCGAAACATCAAAATTTATTTGTTTTTTTTCACTTCGGGCTAAATCCCTCACCATTCGCGGAAAACGGTCAAAGACCTGAGCCATGGGAATAAGTCTAGCCTGCATAACTTCATCCTGCAAGTCACTGGTCAAACGATCAATATTGGTTAATATTTCACTTAAAGGCTTTAATTGATGAGTCTTGGCTATCTGCATTAAACGAATTTTAGAAATTACTAATTCCCCCACAAAATTCATCATTTTATCCAAACGTTGAGTACTAACTCTAATGCTTTGAATTTTTTTAAAACCAAATTGCTTAGCTAAATCTTTTTGCTGAGATAAGTCAACATCAGAAGGAACTTTCTGAGCATTATCTTTAACTTTCAGTTCTTCTGTTTTTTCCAGCGGTAAATCGTTAATATCTTTTATTTGAGTCAGCGACACCTTTTCAACTTCCATAACATTATATAATATTTGTTCTAACTTTTTAGCCAGGCTATTTGTCATAAGCAACAAACAGAAAGATAAGCCAAAATGATTTGACTCTAAATCTTCTATTGAAGGTACTGCTTTGATTATTTCTCCGATTGAATTCAATTTATTAAAAACCATAAAAGCACGAACAGATTTTAATTGACAATCTTGACTAAGAAAAATATTAATTTTATAAATCCTAATATCTTTATTTTTAAGAGCATTAAGAAGGTGCTCTTTTTCCAGAGCTGTTATCAACAGCTCTTTTTTTTCAGCTGCTGCTCTATCTAAACCAGCTGCCGAAATATTAGGCGTGACACTTTGAAGCTGCAGAATAATAGACTCTATATCTAAATTAAGATCTTCTCCTGTTTTAATTTCCTCAAGCAGCATTTGAAGAATATCCAGACAACTAAAAAGCTTATCTACTATTTCTGTTGTAACTGGAATTTTTTGACTACGGAATATATCAAGAACATCTTCCATTTTATGGGTAAGCCGAGTTAACGATTCAAATCCCATTGTCGCGGACATACCTTTTAAGGTATGCGCGCTGCGGAAAATTTCATTTAAAATAGTTATATTTGCCGGGTCTTTTTCAAGGCTAAGCACAGAATTATTAATAATCTGCAGATGTTCTTCAGATTCAGCGACAAATAAATCCTTATATTGCTCTACTCCCATAAAGTAAAATCCTTCTTATATGCTAATCTGCTTCATTATTTCAATACCCATATATCCAAGAGGAATAACTTTATCTACAACACCTTCTTGTATAGCAACGCGCGGCATTCCAAAAACAACACAAGTAGACTCATCTTCAGCTAAAGTGATTCCGCCAACTCTTTTAATATTTCTCATTCCTTCCACCCCATCTTGCCCCATTCCCGTAAGTAAAACTCCAATCGTTTTATTGCCAAAGCACTCAGCTGCAGAGTTCATCATAACACTTACTGATGGTCTAACACTATGCACCTTAGGATCAGTATTAAGTCTAATAGTAGGAATATTGTTATCCATCGAAACAATCATATGGAAATCTCCGGGAGCAAGATAAGCCACTCCCTGCTTTATAATATCTCCATGATGAGCTTCCTTTACTTTAATTTTGGAAATCCAATCCATTCGTTGAGCCATTGACTTAATAAAAGCCGCTGGCATATGCTGAACAATTAAAAAGGCCGCCTCTGAATCAGGGGATAAGTAAGGAAGTATTTCTTTTATCGCTTTCGGCCCTCCGGTTGAAGCGCCAATAGCAACAATATGCTTTAAATTTGAACTTCCCCCCCCCGAGACTCCCGAAGGCTGTATTATTCTATTTAAAAAAGCTTGCACTCTATTTACATCTACCCGGCTTGCTGTTTTAACTTTACTAATAATTTCTTTACTAAGAATATCAATATCTACTGAAATCTCACCACTAGGTTTAAGAATAGTATCCACGGCTCCCAATTCAGCGGCTCTTAACGCGTTAGCGCTTCCTGGCGCGACATTCGCGCTAATAATTACAACTGGCGTGGGAACTTCGTTCATTATATATGTAAGCGCGGTTAATCCATCAATATCAGGCATGGCAATATCCATGGTAATAACATCCGGTTTTAATTGAACTACTTTTTTAATCGCGTCAGCACCTGTTTTGGCAAAATCAATAACATCAATTTCCTTATCTGATGCTAATATCTCTGTTATCTTCCTGCGCATCAAGGCTGAATCATCAACAACTAGAACCCTAATCATATTATTCTTTCTCCATGATTTATAGTTCTAACACGAACTTCACCAGTAGAAAGATAAAAATATAAAGACCGTCCGTAGGAACCGCCCACATCTTCAGCAACCAATCTAATTCGCAAATCTTTAAGAATATCTTTCACTTTTTCAATATTTCGGATGCCCACATTAAAAACTTTATTAGTTTTAGCAAAACCAAACATATGGGCTCCACCCATAATTTTTGCTTTTATAAACCTTCTTTCCGCTCCCATTTTCTCTAATTTCTCCAGCAAATCAGGAATCGCTGTATTCGCGAATTTCGCGCGATTAGTTCTATTCTTAACTAAATCAACATCTGGAAGCATGATATGAGCAAGTCCGCCAATTTGGGTTTTCGCGTAATATAAAACTATTCCAACACAAGAACCTAAACCCAGAGAAGTAAGCACAATCGGAGCTTGGGCAACTTTCATATCTGCCATACCAACATGGATTTCTTTAGGTGGGTTATATTCATTAAGATCCATTAACTGATTCTCCAATCGCTTTTAAAATTAATTCAAAACTTCCTGAATTTGGCAATAAAAAGAAATGACCTTGGACACTTTTTTCAGCATCAACAAATACTGAATCAAGCAATAATGCGTATTCTGTAACAGCACTGAGTTCTATTAATATGTAATCAACCAGCGCCCCAGCCATATCAATAAAAATGCCGGGGGTAGATGGGATAAGCCCTATTTTAGTCACCGCGGAAAGAGTATTTAGATAAGCAGCAGCCAGAATACTTCCAGCCTCCTTTATGGCAGACTGATCCATCTCAGTTAAAAGTCCATTTCTAGCTGTTTCCCCATTAAGAATTCCTGCTAAGGTTTTGGCATCAGACTGCGAAAACAATAATAAAACAATTCCCGGAGCAGCTCCAAAGACCTGAAACACAACACTTACCACCAATGTATCAGCGCCGCCCACAGCTTTTGGCACTTCAGCTATCGGAATAAAATGAACATTCGGCACATTCATTTCTATTTTTTTGCTCAATAACTGAGAAAGAGAAGTCGCTGCATTTCCCGCGCAGATATTAGCTATTTCCTTGAGAAGATCTTTCTCCTGGGCATTTAAAGTAATTTTTTTATTTAACAAATTATAAACACCTTACTTAATTTAATTATTTAAGAAAAATTAGTGGTGTTTTAAGTACTTAACTTTCAAGCACACGTTTTGCCGCTTCAAGTACTCGCGAAGGCTGAAAAGGTTTAGTAACAAAATCTTTAGCTCCTGACTGAATAGCCTCTACCACTAAAGCATGCTGCCCCATAGCACTTACCATCAGAATCTTTGCCTTTTCATCTTTTTCCATTATTTCTTTAACAGCTCCGATTCCATCGATATCTCCAACCTTCGGCATAACAATATCCATGGTAACCAGATCAGGCTTAAGCTCTAAATATTTAGCAACTGCCTCTTTCCCGTTTTCTGCTTCGCCCACAACCTCATATCCTTCTTTCTTAAGAATATCTCCAATCATCTTACGCATGAAAACAGCATCATCAACAACCAAAACTTTAACTCCCATCTTAAAACGCTCCTTCCTTTTCAGTTACTCTATTTTTTTTCTATAGCATCTTTTAAAATATCCTGTTTAGCTACATGTTTTACTTCGTCAATACTTAACACCTCGTTTAAATCCAACAATATCAGCAATCTGTCTTCGCTTTTACCTACACCGCGCAAATATCTTTCATGTACCTCAGTTTCTATAAGCGAAGGAGTGTCTTCTATATTACTTTCTGATAATCTTAAAACTTCTGAAACAGAATCAACGATCATTCCCACTATGCTTTCCCCGATTTCTACAACCATAATCCTTGTGGATTCACTGCGCCCCGCGGAAGGCAAATCCAATCTTTTTGATAAGTCAATAACCGTAATAATTTGACCTCTTAAATTGACAACACCTTCAATAAATGCAGGGGACTTTGGCATGCGAGTAATTGAAACCAGCTTAACAATTTCCCGGACCTGGTTAATTTCCACTCCAAATTCTTCTTCTCCGATTTTAAAAACAACAAGCTGAATTTCCCCACTGCCCTTTTTTGTTTCAGACATTTTTTATGCCTCCTGACTGAATACACAAATTAATAGTCAATTTTTATTTCTTATTTAGTTGAAATTTATCAACAAGTTCTTGGAGATCCAAAGCTAGACGAGCTAATTCTTCAGCAGAAGCAGTCAACTCTTCCATTGAAGCAGTTTGTTCTTCGGCAGAACTTGAAGCTTCTTCAGTCGCGGAAGCTGATTCCTCTGCGACAACTGCTACTTCATCAACAGCTTTAACTATTTTTTCTGAAGCAGCCAATTGATGTTGAGTAGCTTCAGTAATTTCATCTACCATAGTCGCTGATGTCCTGACCGCGTTAATAATTTCCGCAAGAGCATCTGAAACCCGGGAAACAATCAAAGCGCCCTCAGCAACTTCTTTTGTTCCAGCTTCTATCGAGCTTACGGCTTTAGGAGTTTCAACCTGAATTCCCTTTATAAGACTTCCAATTCGGCGTGCTGCCTCAGCAGATCCTTCAGCTAGCTTTCTAACTTCCTCAGCAACTACGGCAAACCCTCTACCCGCATCTCCAGCTCTAGCTGCTTCAATAGCGGCATTTAAAGCAAGCAGATTTGTCTGATCAGCAATATTTGTAATTGTTTCAGTAATCTGACCGATTTGCTGAGACTTTTCACCTAATGAGGAGATTACTGCCGCGGCATTGGAAACTGTTGTTGTTATTTTATTCATTTTTTCTACAGCTTCAGCAGTAGCGTATCCACCGCTTTGCGCCTGTTCAAGCGACTTCTCTGAAGACTTTGTCGCGGAAGTCGCGTTATCAGCAACCCGACGAACTGAATCAGACAAACCTTCCATTAGCTGAGAGGTATCTTCAACTCGTTTTGCCTGAGTGGTAACCCCCTTAGCAATTTTCTGAATTGTTGAAGAAATTTCCTGAGTTGAAGCATTCATCTCTTTAGAAGAAGTAGAAATCTCTTGGGCAAAACTAGAAACTTTTCCCGCTAATTCTTTAATCCGGCTTACCATATTATGAAGATTTTTAATAATCGCGTTATAAGCTACTGTGAGCTTACCTATTTCATCCTCAGAATTATTATCTACTGTTATGGTTAAATCACCTCTTACTGCCGGCTCACTCGCTTTTACTAAAATATTAATTGGTTTAATAACTAGTTTTCTAAGCAAAATAATAACTAAAATACTGATTAAAAAAATACTAATCAATGCAATCAACAATACCCTGTTTAAGGTATCAGCAGTTGCTTTTTTTACATTATCCCACTCCAGTTCAACCCCCAGAAGGCCTAAAATTTTTGTGTTTTTACCATGGCAAGAATTACACTCTGGATTATTATAAACAGGGATATATGTCGCAAAAACTTTCTTATTTGGATTTCTGCTACTTGTTTTAAATTTTTGCAACTTAGTGCTTTTATCCTTAGACTCAATTTCACTAATAATACCCCTAAAATCAATCTTTTTCCCAAAATACTCATTAGATGTGCACCGCTTGATTTCTCCTTCATTATTCGCTAAAAAAAGCATATCTATTTGCTTTTGTGAAGCAAAATAATTAAAGACCGTCTGGACAAGTGCCTGATCTCCACCAAGCATGGGATAGAAAATACCATTAAGAATACTATCACTTAAAATAGAAGCAAGCGACTTTTCTTGTTCAATCAGAATCCGAGACTGGGTTGAAATATTTATTACCGCACTTATGCCTAATACAACAAATAACGCTATGCCCACAGAAAAAATAATCTTAAACTCTAGATTTTTTGGCAAAAATTTCAACATTTCTCCCCCCTAATATTTTTACTGAACAAACTGCGAAATCATAAGTTGCGATATTGTTCATATTACTCAAAAACGTCGATAGTGTCAAGCATAAAATTCCTAATATCGCGATAGTTCAATAAAATGAAAATATTTTAGCAAAAAAAGCCCCCGCTTCCAAAAGAAGCGAGGGCTTTTTATTTAATTAACTTAGAACTTTACAGCAACTTGAACTAAAGCCTGCATAGCTGTTTCATCAAACCCTGATTTATAATAATCCCCAGGGAAGAACCAACCAAGACCAAGCCCAATCTTAACATCTTCTGTATAAGCATAAGATGCTGTAAGATCAATCTCTGATCCAGCTTCATCACTTGTACTGCATTGTGTAGTAGCAGTTTTCAATGATTCGTCTAATGTAAACATCCAATACTCTAAACCAATAGTAAGTCTATCAGCAGGTACTGCAGTTGCTGTTAAAGCAAAAGCGCTGATGTTTGTATTTGGATCAAAAATCGCACCATTTATTTGTTGTTCATAAAGACCTAACCATCCAGTATAGTCAGCATTAGCTCCAGTTGCCTGGTCATCACCTGAACGGTATACATATTTTAATCCAACAACAGGCGCATATTCATTATCAATCGCGTAATTTACACCAAGATCTAATGCCATTGCGTCAAGACCGCGGCTAGCTGTTGCAGTCTTCTGGTAATCACCAAACTGATATCCAATACCGAATTTAGCTGTTACGCGTTCTGCTGGCTCCATGGTCAATACAGCTGCTAAAACATTAACATCAGCTGTTCTTGTGCTGTTTGCACCAGGACCAGTTAATGTTGCAGCACCAGGACTACTGTAATGAGCTGTTCCAAAATAAGCATCTAATACTGTGTTCATGTCATCTTCAAACTTGTAGATACCATCAACCAAATATAGATCCACGTCATCAGAAGCAGACTGTGCTTCATCTGATACTTTTACAGTACCCAAAATAACTGTTAATGGATCATAATCTAAAATACCAACGATCGCATCAAATTCAGTCTGGGCTGATAAGTTACCGCTATTAAGACTATTAATATTACCAGTTCCATCACCCACAATTAATTTATCAGCAATAGCAAGCGGCATTCTACCAGCTTTAACTGTTAAAGCTGAATAAAGCATTTCTTCCATAGTAATGTAAGAAGAAAAAACAGTAACAGCAGTAGCATCACCAGTAGTAGTAGTAGTTGCAGTAGCTAGTCCCCAATCTCTTTCATTGCCTAATACCATTGTGGCTGAAACATTGTCAGTAAGATCTGCCGCGACACCAAGAGTAGTAACAGTGTTGTACCAATCTCTCGAGTCTGCTTCCGGGTATCCGGTAGTAGATCCTGCTGGTCCTCTATTAATAAAGCCTTCTCTAGTAATACCAGTGATTTTAACTCCGCCATTTACTTTAATATTCTGTACTTCAGCAAAAGCAGGCATTGCCACAAGCGCAATCATGCTTACTGCTAAAAGAATTGTTAGCATTCTCTTCATTATATTTTCCTCCTTAGAAAATAATTTAAATTTATTTGGCCAACTAGGTCTATAGTTATAGGTTTGTCTATAGTTGCCCAGGTTATTTCTATCTTATTCCATTATCACCATATGCTTATAACTTCAGGCTCTATTTTCCCCCACCTCCTTGTCGCCAGATTAAAGTTATATATGATGAATTCAGCCGCTACTTATAAAAAATATTCAATCTCGGCATTTTTCCATATAGTGCTAATTTAACATAAATCAATACTCCTGTCAATATATTTTCATATATTTTCATTACTAAAAATTCATTAAAAATCATTTGTTTTATGAGTTGTCATACAAGTATGACATTCTATACATATGTTTTGCTTATTAACCACTTTTAACTGTTTTCTAAAATTCTGGTCAGAGGGATTACTTATATGCTTACCACCAGGACCATGGCATGCTTCGCATTGTTTACCAACTAAATGCGGGGTTTGCTCTTCACTAATAAATCCGCCTTTTCCAAAACCAGTCACATGACATTTTAAGCATATTTCATTTTTTTCCGCCCCACGCATTTTTAACACCCGCCAGGCCTTCTTAAATTTACGCTTGTTATACTCCTGATATTCCGCGGGGTGACAGACAGCGCATTGCGCTACCCCGACATATTCAGAAGCAATATCTTTAGCTGGAGAATCTTGTTGAGCCAAAGCATAATTATAATCAAACATCAATAAAACCCCCAAAATGAATCCTGAAATAATTATTTTTTTCAAAAAAAACACTCCCTTCTCAAACTGTTAAGATAATAGTTATATAAGTTTAATTCTCTATTGCTTGCTTAACTAAATACACAATCCTCGGTATTTTCCCTTTAATAATATCAGATAAATCCATACTTAAACAAATCTCATTAGGAACAATCCCGATCATCAATATCTCTGGCAACCACCGATGTTTATTGGCAAATTCAAGCACTTGAAAAAAGTCAACATCATGCAGAGACATATTTAAATCTCGCTTAACATCAATCTGCTTGGGGTCGAATTGATATATTGTTCCCGGCTGTTCAGCAATCTTAATCGCGTCAATTACAATCAACTTATCACATTGCTCGATTATTGGCAATAAATCAAATCCTGACGCCGCTCCATCCACAAGCTCAACATTATCAGGCAGCGATTCTTTTCTTAATGCCTCAATAGCGTGAATCCCCACACCCTCATCTTTGAGTAATAAATTACCGATTCCCAATATTGTTATTTTTTTAAACAAAAAACACCCAAATTATTAAGATTAAACTATCTAGTTCTAACAAACTCTAAATTTCTTCATTTCCCCATTTGGTTTTGTCAAATGAACTGCGCAAGCAAGGCAAGGATCAAATGAACGAACAATTCTTGCTACGTTTATTGGATTATCCGCATCCGGCACAGGGCAGCCAATCAATGCTTCCTCAACCGGACCACGCTGAAAATCCTCATCTTTTGGACTTAAATTCCAGGTGGAAGGCACTACCGCCTGATAATTAGCTATTTTTTTATTCTCGATTTTTATCCAATGGCCAAGGGCACCCCGCGGGGCTTCAGTCAAACCCATTCCTTCCGCATTAACCGGTATTTCAAAAGCAGTAAAAACCGGCTCACCGGGCTTTAACTGCAATACCCACTTTTCCATAGCCTCAGCAACTTTGAGAGTTTCCAAAGCACGCGCCGCATGACGATCTAAAAGCGAAGCGCCTTTTCGATAATCTCCATTGATCCACATTCTAGCTAATGGGCCGACTTCGTGAGGGATACCATCGTAACGAGGCGCTTTTACCCATGAATAAGCATTTTCTTTGTGCAGATCAGGGTCAGTCTGCCCTTCAGCAGGATGTTTTCTGCCAATTTCTTTTTTATACCAGGAAAATTCAACATCTTCAGTAATCTTTTGCGCGTTCATTTCCAAATCAATATCCGCAGTATAGATTCCTGATTTAAATAAAAACTCTGTTTTTTCATTGTTCTCGGCAAAAACTCCATAAGAAAGAAAGTTTTTATAACCAACACCCACAGTCCCGTAATCCTTATATACATCAGCAACCGCTAAAACATCGGAAATATAAACATTTTTCACAAAATCTTTAAGCTCACGAATTCTCCATAAAGCTGAGGCAATTCTATCAACCGATACTTTTTGCGAAACTCCGCCGGGAGTTATCGACTGCGCCATGGGAACTTTCCCTGACCACAAAGCGGTTAATTCATGCGCTTTCATTCGCATATCCAAAGCCTGCATATAATGCTCAACTGCCGCGTCATTAACCTTTTTAGGCAATAAGTAATCCCCTTTATATCTGGGAATAAACGGAGCGACATCCGGGCCGGTAACAAAATCAAGCGCAGCCAAATGGTAAAAATGCAATATGTGCGATTGAATATAATTACCACTCAGAATTAAATTTCGAACAATCCGCCCATTTGATGGCGGACTTACATTAAACGCTGAATCAAGATTCAGCGTAGCCGCAATCCCATGACTGATCGAGCAAACTCCGCAAATACGTTGAGTTATCATCTGGGCATCTCTCGGATCTCTACCATTTAATATAGTTTCAAAACCTCTGAACAACGTTCCAATAGAACGAGCATCAATAACTTTTCCATTATCAACATCAACTTCTATTTTAAGATGCCCTTCAATTCGGGTAACTGGATCAATACTTATGGTTTGTTTAGCCATGGCCGCATCCTTTTATCTTGTCAAACTATTCAGCTAGGAATCATGTCATCAGGTAACTTAGCGTACATCTGCGAAGCAGCATCTGGAAAATTCGGCTCAGTACAAGCAATACATCCTGTTCCTGATCCGATACACCAGTTTACTCCGCTATTCCAATGCCGGAGAGGACAATCAGCATAAGTCATTGGCCCTTTACAGCCAATATTCACCAAACATCCATCATCACTTAATTTTTCCGCGAATTTACCTTTAGCAAAATAGGAATAGTTAGGACAATTATCGTGGAGATTTTTACCATAAAACAATTTTGGTCTATTATGCTTATCCAATTCAGGCATCCCATAATGCAGCACATGAACTAGAGTTCCGACAATCCAATCAGGATGTACTGGACACCCGGAAACATTAACTACAGTTTTCCCAGTGTATTCAGCAAAACCTTTAACTCCAGTAGGATTAGGTTTGCCTTTAGGAATTCCGCCAAAAGCAGCACAAGCGCCTACGGCAACCAAAGCAGCAGCATTAGGTACAAGAAAATCAATCAGATCAGTTAATTTAACATGACGGCCATTATATTCACCGACAGTGCAATAAGCCCCGTCTTCCGCTGTCGGGATGCCGCCTTCAAGAACAACGATATATTTGCCCTTAAACTCTTCGGCTACTTCATAAATAACATCAAAAGCAGTTTTCCCTGTCCCAGCCATTAACGCAGGATGATACCTTAAACTTATAATATGTAATAAAACTTCAGCAATTTTCGGATGAACAGTATTTAAAAGTGAAACTGAACAGCCATTACATCCGGCTCCTTGAATCCAAATAACCGGAGGCTTGCCATCGTCTGCCGCTAAAGCCTCAACCAATGCCGGATTATACAAACTAGTAATCCCCGCGCCAACAGCTGAAGCCCCAAAGATCTTGAGGAATTGTCTGCGGGTAAGTTTCATGATCCCCTCCTTATCAATCCCCTATTAGATATGAAATCCTTATTTTTATTTTACAATGCGTTTTCCCTATGTCAACACAAATCATCACGCGTTGATTATTTTTCATAACCTAAACGCCGCAAAAAACTTTCATCTTTTCGCCAGTTGTCCTGCACTTTTATCCATAATTCCAAAAAAACTTTTCTGCCAATAAACTCTTCGATGTTTGCTCTAGCCGCGGAACCAATGTCTTTGAGCATTTTCCCCTGACTGCCAATCACAATTTTTTTCTGCGCGTCTCTTTCCAGAAAAATAGTTGCCTGGATAAGAGTTTTTCTACCTGGATTATCAGCAAATTTATGCACTTCAACTGCCACAGAATGAGGAACTTCTTCTCGACACAAATGTAAAACCTGTTCACGAATAAGTTCAGCCACCACAAATCGTTCATTCTTATCCGTTAACTGATCCTTTGGATAATACTCCGGCCCTTCAGGCAAGGCTTGTTTTATTTTTTCTAAAACTAACGCGCAATTTTCTTTGGTTTTTCCGGAAACAGGAATATAGGCATCAAAAGATATTTGACGGCTGCAGGAATCCAGCAAAGCCAGAATATTTTCTTTGGGAATTAAATCAATTTTATTTATCAATACCGCTGTCCATCGGCAATTCTCAGATATTTTTTTATCTTTAAGAGTTTTAAATATATGCTGATCGGCTTTGGTTATGCCGCTTTGCGCGTCAATAATCAGAATTACGATATCCGCGTCATCAGCCGCGCCCAAGGCACTTCTGACCATATGCTGGCCCAGAGCTGTTAATGGTTTATGAACTCCCGGAGTATCGACAAAAATTACCTGGGCTTGATCATCGCTGAGAATTCCTAAAATCGCGTCACGTGTTGTTTGCGGCTTATCAGAAATAATTGATAATTTTTCCGCTAAAAAACAATTTAGCAATGTTGATTTGCCCACATTCGGCTTACCCATTAAAGCAACATATCCTGATTTAAAATTTTTATCTTTTTTCATTTGGTCTCTTTTCTATTTCCCGTATCGCTTCGTGTATATCACGCAAAAACACATCTTTTCGCTAAGCCTGAGCCTGCATCGTGCAGTCTCAGCCGCGCGTTCTCACTATTTTGACATCAATGTCAAAATTACGTTCAAAAGCGCCGCTCAAAGAGAATTTTTGCTCAGCAATTCGGATAATGTTCTTTATAACTTTCCACTCGATTTTTTATATTTTTTGTATTTAGTCATTTAAGTTTATGTAGAGTTTAGAAATTTTTTATCTTCCTCTTCTGTCTTCTGCTTTTCTCGTCCTTCGTCCTAGCGCAGCGATCGTCCATCATCCTTCGGTTTTCTGTCTTCTGTTTTAAATATCTTTACACGTCAATGGGCATACCGCGCATTTTGAATCACAAGGTTCAATATGTATATTAATTATTCTGTGTTTAAAACCGCTATTCAATGATTCCCGCAATTGGTGTTCTAAATTATGCGCCTGATCTACGTTCATCGACTTGGAAATAACAACATGCAGGTTCATAAAATCGCCGCTCTCATTGCTTAACAATTCAAAACTATGAAAATTTATCACATCAGGATATTTTTTAAAAATCAGATCCAGCATTTTAGCCGCGTCTGATTTTTTTTCCTGAGTTATCCGTTTTAAATCAATATGCGCAATCGGACTTGATTTAATATTTTTCGCGATCAAAGTTTCAACTGAAGTAGCTATCTGGTGCGCCCGCACAGAATCCAGAGTAATGTCTACTTCCACATGCAGGGAAATAGCTTTCAACTGACCATAATCATGGGCAATAATATCATGCACGCCTTCTACCCCGGTAACCGACAAGGCAATTTTTTTAATCTCGGCAATTAATTCCTGATCGGCTGCTTTGCCTAAAAGATGAAATGTCGAATCCCTGACAAGCTGAATCCCCATAAACATAAGATATAAAGCAACCATTGCTCCAAAAAAGGCATCAAGCCAAAATAACCTGAACATTGCCCCAGAAACCGCGACAATTACCAGTAATGTTGAAATCGCGTCACTGCGATGATGCCAAGCATCAGCAGCTAAAGTTTTCGATTTGATTTTTTGTCCCAGATAAAAGGAAAATCTAGCTAACCATTCTTTGATCACTACCGTAATACTTAGAAAAATTATAAATAACGGATTTGCCGCAACCGCGACTGGTTTAAACATTCTTAAAACCGCGCCATGCAACAGTTCAAGCCCAACCAAAGTCAAGACAACGGCAATGATCAAAGTAGCAATATCCTCCATCCGTCCATGGCCAAAAGGATGGTCTTTATCCGCTGGTTTTTGAGCGATTTTAAATCCCCAGATCACAACCGCGGAAGTCGCTACATCGGAAATCGTGTGAACCGCGTCAGCAATAATACTGATACTGCCGCTGATCATTCCCATGCTAAACTTAAGCGCAAAAATAAAAAAGTTCACCACCAGACTGATCCAGCCCTCCAAATAACCGAAACGCGCGCGTACGGAAAAATCTTTATCGTCTTTGCCTGCGAGATTTGCTTTTTTTATAATAAATTCTGTTAAATTAAAATCCATATTTATCCCAATGAAATATTTTTATTTTTTTTAAGCTGTTCCACAAAAGAAAACTGTTCACTGTTCAAGACTTTTATCCCTTGTTGTTTTAAAAGCACGGTCAGGATTCCGTCCCCGGGTATCAGCCGCCGGGAAAAAGTGCCGTCATATATTTGTCCGGCTCCGCAGCAAACGCTTTTTGATTTCATTACCGCGAGTTTAATCTTATTATTTTTAGCTGATTCTAAAGCCTGATAACAACCCTTCACTATTAACTGAGTAATATCCTCGCCCAAATTATTCACCACTATTGCCTGACCGTTAATAACATCGACACCAGTACCGCCAACTATCTCACAAGGCAGTCGGGGAGTTGAAAATCCCGCGATTATTTCCGGGCAAACCTCAACTACCTTGTCTTTACTTTTCAACTCGACAATTATATTATTCGCGCGATCCTGCCCATTATATCGGCATTTAGTACCAGCCAAACAAGCGCTTACCATAATCATTTTTTATTTACCTTTTTCTTTTAACAGCATTCCCTGCGCATAGTCCTGAGCAAAAGTAATCCTCTCAGTTTCCGAGATCCTGCCATTTAAAATTTGGTTTAAAAAATAATCCTGTTCATATTTATTTTCAGCCTCCTTTTGCCGAAAAAGCAAAGAAATAAAAGCAGCCGGAGCCTGTGTTGCCTTGAGCGCGTAAATATCTACTTGCTTATCCATAAAACGCGAATAATGATTTCGAATCAAAGACATTAGCATAAATGCGATAAAAAAAAGCCCGATCAAAACAGGTAAAGTTTCAATGTTAAATGTAAATTCAAATCCAAAATAATCTGCCGTGGGTTTAAACGCGAGATTAACCATAAAAAAAGAAAGCAGAATAACTAATGCTTCCAGAATTAATTTATAGCGCATATGCCTATAATAATGTTCTGCTGCTTCCCGCGCAACAAGAATTTCTATTTCTTCAGGCGCGTAATCCATAATTTTTTCATTAAGAATTAATTTTCGCCCTGGCCCTTGGCCTAGAAAAGCGACTTCAAATTTAGCATTAGCAAACGAAAAAACATCAGTAACTTCTATATTGCCCCTAACCGCTAATTCAATAAGCCGCTGCTTAAATTCTGAAGGAGCCAAAGCTTTAAGCCTAAAAAGAAATGAAGCTAAGTACTTTGGGGCAAACTCCCAAGCATAACGCGAAACAATACACAAAAAAGACACTGGCAGCCACCACCACAACACCTCAGTCTCTAGAAAAAAATAAATAAACTGGATAACAAAAAACATAATAAAAAAAACAATAACTTCTTTTTTAAATACTGTCCGCAGCCAATCATAAAAACCATGTTCTCGAACATAAGATAATCCCTGATAATATTTCAAAGGCAAAGCAAAAATAAAATACAAAGCATAAAACAAAGAAAAATATATTGTTATTACAATAATCGAGTTTCCAGTCAGAAGATTAACCCATACACGCAAAGGACGCGAAAAACTATAAGCCATAATAAAAAGATAAATAAACACGCTGGCAGTATCCAGCGCGATAAAAATTGTTTTTTTATTTACATTAAACTTTTCAATCAAAACATCAAACACGAGTTTTATTCCTCTGGCTAAGCAGCTGATTGCGCATAAGATTAAAAATACTAATATATTCTGGTTTGCAATAATCCGCGTAGGTCCAAGGCCATGCGCGGAAAGTTTTATCCCGATAACGCAAAGTAACTTCAGCAAAAATTCCTTTATTCAGATAAATTCTATGCTGATGATCCTTTGTTGTTGCTAATACCAATTTTGAAATTGAAAGATATCCTGGATCAATATTTACCAACCTTTTACTCTCAACGGTAAAATATTTATCCTCGATTTTATTGGTTGTTAATTTTATAGCTGGAAGCGTTTCGGGATGAATCAAGCGAACAAAACCAATGAATTGGCGCTTAAGCTCTGAGCCCATTTCCTTTACGTAATATCGGGTAGAATCAAAATCAAAAACTTCACTTGCATAATCAACTTTTCCAAAAACCTTTACTAGCCTTTTCTGAGTAATCTCTAAATTCTCCTGGCGAGCTATAAGCCCAATAATTAATTTTACTTTTTCCTGCTTAAATATCTGTCCCATTTTTATTTAAGCTTAAAAGCCTTTTTAATTCTACGCAGATCATCACTTCCGAATCTTTCCATAAACGCATCCGCAATAACCAAAGCGCTCATTGATTCGCCAATAACTCCCGCGGCCTCAACCGCGGAGATATCCGAGCGCTGTACAGAAGCTTTAACCGGTTTTTTAGTTTTAAAATCGATTGTTTTTAAAGGATTTCCCAATGTCGCGATCGGCTTCATCCCGCAGCGCGCGATTATTGTCTGGGCATTGCTCATCCCGCCTTCCAGCCCGCCGGCATTATTTGTCAGTCTGAAAAAACCTTTTTTCAAGGAATAACTTATCTGATCATGGACTTGAGAACCTAATTTATTAGCTGCTTCAAACCCCATGCCGAATTCAACTGCCTTAATCGCTGGAATAGACATGAGCGCTAAAGCCAGCCGGGCGTCAAGCCTTCGATCATAATGCACATAACTACCTAGTCCTGCCGGGACATTCATTACCGCGACTTCAAAAATTCCGCCCAAAGTATCTTTTTTATTTCTGGCAAAATCAATTTTTTCTTTTATCTTTTTGCTATTTGTCTGACCGCCAACACTTATTACTTTACTGGAAATTTTTATTCCAAATTCACTGAGAAATATTTTAGCGATTGCTCCGGCCGCGACCCGAACAACTGTTTCCCTTGCTGAAGCGCGTTCTAAAACACAACGCATATCCGAAAAACCGTATTTTATCGCTCCGCTTAAATCCGCGTGCCCAGGCCGCGGTTGAGTAATCGCCGGCAATTCATTGATTTTAAAATCCTTATTCTTTATCATCAAAGTAATCGGACTGCCTAATGTTTTTTTTGCTTTTAATCCTGTAAGAATTTTAACCGTATCTCTTTCGATCTGCATTCTCCCGCCGCGCCCATACCCCTGCTGACGGCGAAATAAATCCTGATTAATAATATTTTCATCAATATATAAACCCGCGGGAAGACCTTCAATAATCGCGACCATGCATTCCCCATGTGATTCTCCGGCACTCATAAAACGTAACATAACCTGCTCCTCTTTTTATTTTTAACCCATTAAATAAATTAAAAATAGAATAAAAATTTCAGCATATTGTGACCCCATAAAATAACTAAAAATGTCGCTAATGACAAATATGGACCATAAGGAATTATTTCCGCGCCCTTGGTAAGTTTAGCAAAAATTCCCACTGCTGCTCCAAAAAAAGGAGCTAGAAAAAAAATTAATAATGCCATTTGCCAACCCAGTACTGAGCCGATCATGGCCAGAAATTTCACATCTCCTCCGCCCATGCTCTCTTTTTTAAAAATAATCTCCCCAAAACGTCCAATCAAATAAATACTGCCTCCGCCGGCAAAAATGCCGAGCAAACACTGAACAAGTGAAGCACTCCAAGTAGAAACATTGTGCAGCTGCGGAAAAATTAAAGACAAAATTATGCCCACAACCAAACCGCCTAAAGTTATTTCATCAGGAATAATGTAAAAATCAAAATCAACAAATGTCGAGACAATCAAAGCGCAAGTTAAAACTCCATAAGTAAAAAATTGAACTGATAATCCAAAAAAACTATATAATACCAATAAAAGGCTGGCAGTAATAAACTCCACAAAAAAATAACGAAAAGGAATCGGTTTTTTGCAAAAACGGCATTTACCTCCTAAGGATAAATAACTTAAAAGCGGAACATTATCATACCAAAGCACCTGTTTATGACAATTAGGACAAAAAGAACGGCGGGGCTTATCAATCGATAATTCACAAGACTCATCTAAAATCTTAAAAACCTGTTTTTTACTTTTTTCATATGACCCGGTTAATTCAAACTTTGCCACTTCCGCCTTTTTTCGCAGCTTTTTAAACTTTTTCTCCACATAGCCATCTTCATCAATATATCCGCTGTTTATCAAATCTTCCCACAGCTTATCTGCATGTTCCTTACTGCCGGATATTTTCAGAAATTCATCCAATGTAACTTTCCCGGAACGCGGCATCCGGTAGATACAGACATTAAGAAAACTGCCAATCAAACAACCAAAAAGAACAATCATACTTTTTATAATCAAATCCGGCATTTTTCCAGTTCTCCTTCTAAAGCCTGTCGCATGATATCAACAACCTGATCTCCATTCACTCCAGTCCAACGTTGAAAAGCCAAAGCACCCTGATATAAAAGCATCCCTAAACCGCCAACCGCTTTCAATCCTTTTGCTTTTGCATCTTTTATCAACTGAGTTTCTCGATTATACACGACATCATAAACTGATAAATCCGCGTGTAAAAGTTTTTTATCAATTAGCCTAACATTATCATCCTTCATCCCCACCGGAGTGGTATTAACAAGTAATGAACATGTTTTTATTTTTTCAGCTATTTCTTCTTTGGTTATAAATCTTAGTTTATCCCAAACTTTAGGAATATTAGAATAGTAATCTTTAACTGCTTGCTGATTTTCAGAGCTTAGCTCATAAATAAATATATTTCTAACCAAACCTTTCCAGCTTAAGCCTGATAATACTGCTCTACCAGCACCTCCGCAGCCAAAAACTAAAGCATCGCGCTGTTCAGCTTTTTTAAATCCTAAATCACAATCTAATGCCTTTAAAAAACCAGGGGCGTCTGTATTAGACCACCAGATACTTCCATCATCATTTCTGCCAACAGTATTAACTGCCCCAACTAGTGTAGCAAAATCCGGAGTCGCAGATGCATTTTCAAAGTTATCTTCTAAAATTTCTTTGGCTTTTACTTTATGGGGAATAGTAATATTAAAACCAGCAAGATCTGTTCTCTCAAGTAAAAACGACTCTAAATCATCAGGTTTTATTTCAAACAATGTATATTTACATTCTTTATCCATGCCTAAATGAGAAAAAGCGGCATTATGCATTGCCGCTGAAAAACTGTGTTTTACCGGATAACCGATAAGACCATAAATTTTCTGTTTACTTATCATGCGCTACTCTCTTTTAAAATTATTCACACTGTCATCTTGTACCCAGCTAGTCAACGACGGTCTAGAATCAATCATTTCTGCTCATTCTCGTCCCGCATCCTGCGGGACTCCGAGGATAAATCTCTGATTTTGCCAGTCCTATCAAAATCAGGCTTCAAACCCGCTAAAATGATTATTCTAGCCCTCTTAACTTTGCATCCTGACTTTAACAAACTTTAAGGTAAAATTTATCTTTGAACGGCGCTTTAAATGAGAGCCTGACTTACGGAGTGTTTTTCACGACGTCAAGTCAGCCTGCTCGAATTTAGTCCGAAATAGCTGCGGCCTAGCAGATATTTTCGGAATCCTTATTATTTACAAATTACAAACGTACTTTTTTAGACTTTTCTTTTTTAAATAAAACTCTGTTTACAGCATTGAGATATGCTTTGGCTGATGCTTCGATAATATCAGTACTTGCGCCTCTGCCGGAAATTTCTTCCTTATTTATCAGAAGTTTTACATTAACCTCACCTAAAGCATCTTTTCCCCGCGTAACAGCCTGGATTGAATAATCAAGTAATCCGGCTTTAAGCTTGATTATTTTTTCAATTGCTTTATAGCAAGCATCAACCGGACCATCCCCTTCAGAGGTCGCGCTAAAAACAGCTTTCTTGTTTTTCAATTTAACTGTTGCTTTTGGCTGAACATTTATACCGCCAAAAAACTCAAGCGCCTCTAAACTCCAGACCTGCTCAAATTCTTTTGACTGTTCTTCAACAATCGCGATAAGATCTTCTTCAAATACTTCTTTTTTCTTATCCGCAAGATCTTTAAACCGGCTAAACGCGATATCCAGCTGTTTTTTATTCAGTTTAAACCCAAGCCGCTCCAGCCGATTAGACAAAGCATGTCGTCCGGAATGTTTACCCATGACCAGACCTTCCCCGTAAAATCCTACAGTCTCAGGGCTGATAATTTCATAAGTCTGACGTTTTTTCAGTACACCGTCTTGATGAATACCGGATTCATGGCGAAAAGCATTACCGCCAACAATCGCCTTATTAGGCGCTACGACAAAACCAGTCAGCTTGCTGACCAATCTGCTGGTTTTATAAATCTCCTTGGTTTTAATTCCGCAATGCATATTTTTAAAATGATCTTTCCGGGTAATCAGGCTCAGAACAATTTCTTCCAAGGCAGCATTACCAGCGCGCTCGCCTATGCCATTAATCGTACATTCAATCTGTCCAGCACCATTTTTAATTGCTGCCAGAGAATTAGCCACAGCCAAGCCAAGATCATTATGACAATGCACCGCAATAATTGCCTTGTTTATATTTGAAACTTTATTGCAAATATCATGGATCAGCCGTCCAAATTCATCCGGCTGGGCAAAGCCAACGGTATCCGGAATATTCACTGTGGTTGCCCCTGCTTTGATTACTTTTTCAATAACCCGAAAAAGAAAATCTTTTTCAGTGCGCGACGCGTCTTCCGGTGAAAACTGAATATCATCAGTAAATTTGCCAGCGTATTTAACCGCTGCTTCTGCTATCTTCAGAATTTCACTTTCTGCTTTTTTCAATTTGTACTTCATATGAATTTTGGAAGTAGCCAGAAAAACATGAATCCGTTTTCTTTTTGCCGGTTTAAGCGCCATTGCCGCGGCTTCAATATCTTTGTTTAATGATCTTGCTAAGCCGCAAATAGTTGCTCCTTTTACCTGCCGGGCAATCTGCCGCACACTATCAAAATCACCCGGAGAGGAAATCGGAAAACCTGCTTCAATAATATCAACACCTAAACGGACAAGCTGCTGCGCGACTTCCAGTTTTTCCTGATCACTCAAACTAGCACCCGGAGCTTGTTCGCCATCTCTTAGCGTTGTATCAAATATCTTTATTTTCTTTTCCATTTTCTTTCTCCGCATCTATATGTTCTAAACTGTATCCTTCCCGATTATCTAAAAGTCAGCTTAGACTTCTTTAGCATCTATCCATTTCATCATTTTTCTTAGTTTACGTCCCACAACTTCAATTGGATGATTTTTTTCTTCTTCTTCCATCCGCTTAAAATTCTTTTTGCCTGTTTTACATTCATTGATCCATTCTTTAGCAAAAGTACCATCCTGGATCTCAGTCAGGATCTTTTTCATCTCTTCTTTTGTCTTATCATTAACGATTCTCTTACCGCGAGTCAAATCCCCATACTCCGCGGTATTGGAAACAGAATAGCGCATATAATCAATTCCGCCCTGATAAAAAAGATCAACAATTAATTTAAGCTCATGTAAACATTCGAAATAAGCAATCTCCGGCTGATAACCAGCTTCAATTAAAGTTTCAAAACCTTTTTTCACCAGCTCTGATGCTCCGCCGCATAAAACAACCTGCTCACCAAAAAGATCTGTCTCGGTTTCTTCTTCAAAAGTTGTTTCAATAATCCCGCCGCGGGTTCCGCCAACACCTTTACCATAAGCTAAAGCAATTTCTTTTGTTTTTCCGCTTGCATCCTGAAACACAGCGATTAAGCAAGGAACTCCGCCGCCTTTTTCATATTCACTGCGCACTAAATGGCCTGGGCCTTTTGGCGCGATCATAAATACATCAATATCTTTATTCGGAATGATATGTTTAAAATGAATATTAAACCCATGCGAAAACATAATTGCTTTACCTGCTGTTAAATTGGGTTTTATCTCTTTTTCATAAAGCTCTCCCTGATATTCATCAGGCACTAAAATCTGAATAATATCAGCTTTTTTAGTAAGCTCAGCAGCGGTCATTGGTTTGAAACCATGTGATTTTGCTAATTCATAGTTTTTCGTCCCCGGCATTTCCGAAACAATAACTGTTAATCCCGAATCTCTTAAATTCTGCGCCTGAGCATGCCCCTGGCTGCCATAACCAATAATTCCAATAGTTTTTCCTTTAAGTAATTTTAAATCCGCGTCATCATCATAATACATCTTTGCCATAATAATCTTCCTTTCTTACATGTTTTTATTATTTTGTTTTTGAACTAATGAATTTAATTCCTGCTCGTCCGCAGTTTGTTTTAAAGCCTCGCCAAAAGTTATCTTATTGCTTGTCACTAAATCACACAATGCCTGATTCATTGTTCTCATCCCAAAACGTCTGCCGGTTTGAATCAGCGAATATATCTGATGCACTTGATTTTCTCGGATCAGATTCTGTATCCCCGAGATCATGGTCATAATCTCCATTGCTAAGGACCTGCCTTCGCCCACAGCATTGGGGATCAATCGCTGAACCAAAACTCCGACTAATACCAATGAAAGCTGCACGCGGATTTGCTGCTGCTGATGCGCCGGAAACACATCAACTATTCGGGTAATTGAATTAACCGCGCTGCTGGTATGCAGTGTGGCAAAAACCAAATGCCCTGTTTCCGCTAAAGTCAAAGCTGCCTGAATTGTCTCAAGATCCCGCATTTCACCAATAACCACTATATCCGGATCCTGGCGCAATACATGCTTTAAAGCCTCGGCAAAAGAAAGCGTATCTGTGCCCAGCTGACGCTGATTAATTGTACAAAGCTGGTGCTTGTGCAAATACTCAATCGGGTCTTCAACTGAAATTATATGCGCTCTTCTCCGCTTATTAATATAATCAATGATCGCGGCCTGAGTAGTTGATTTACCACTGCCGGTTGCTCCGGTAAGCAGAACTAATCCATTTGGTTTATCCGCGTATTCTTTAACTATTTCCGGCAATCCCAGCTGTTCAATTGTCGGAATAATAAACGGAATAACCCTCGCGGCCATGGCAATCGATCCCCGCTGATAATATAAGTTTATCCTAAACCGGCTGACTCCTTCTAAACCGCAGGAAAAATCAAGCTCTTTTTTCTGCTCAAACCATGCGATCTGATCACTGGTCAAAAGGCTATATGCCAGCTTTCTCAATGTTTCCGGATCTATAAGCTCGCTGGTTGTATAAGTTAATTGCCCTCCGATACGCAGCTGCGGCGGAATCCCTACTGTAAGATGCAGATCTGACGCGCCTTTATCCACAATCAGCTTAAGCAAGTACTCCATGGTCAACATAATTTAATCCCTTTTTAATAAGCCAATTATTTAAAAAATGTTACTGTGCTATGGCAATTCTACCGGTTCTCACCAGTTCTTCAATCCCGATGGGCTGCAAGCAATCCAGCAGCTCCATCAACAGTTTTTTTTCGCCAATAGCTTCAATCACAGCTGCTTTTTCATTATAGGACAAAATTGTCGCGGAAAATTTCTTAACTAAAGTTTCCAGCTTCTGCTTTGTCATTTTATTTGTCTTAACTTTTACTAAAATAAGCTCTCTTTCAAAAAATTTCTTTTTTGTCAGATCTGTTACGGATATAACATCAACCAATTTCTCCAATTGTTTTTTAATCTGATCCAGGATTTTTTCTTCTTTAGCATCAACAACCAAACTAACTCTCGACATCGTCGGATCATGCGTTTCTCCCACAGCCAATGAATCAATATTAAAACCCCGGGCACTAAACAAACTAGAAATCCGAGCCAAAACACCCGGCTTATTTTCTACTAAAGCATAAATTATATGTTTCATGTTTTTAACTCCCTATTATTTAAAATACAAAGGTTACGTTTAAGGTTACGGTGCCCGTTTCGTTTTAGGGCAAAGTCTATCGGCTTAAAATTTATTATTTTAAACCGTGACCGTTAACGTTACCGATACGGGCTTCGTCACCGTCAAACCTTTTACCGCTTTTTCTGTTTTCTATTTTTCTGCTTTTTCTAACCGCTATGCGCTGCATTTTACGCCATTCCGCCGATCATCCGATCTATGGCCTCACCAGCAGGAACCATGGGAAAAACATTTTCTTCTGGTTCAACTACAAAATCAAGAAAAACTACATTGGGAATAGCAATTGCCTGCTTAATTGCCGCGGCAACATCGGCTTTTTTCTTAACTCTTATCCCTGCAGCACCATAACTTTCCGCTAATTTCACAAAATCCGGACCAGTTATTGGCGTATTCGCGTATCTCCGATTATAGAACAGCTCTTGCCATTGTCTAACCATGCCCAGATATCCATTATTCAATATCGCGATTTTAACATTAACCTTATTCGCTACAGCAGTAGCCAGCTCTTGAATATTCATTTGAATTGAACCATCACCCGCTATATCAAAAACTATTTTATCTGGTCTGCCCAGTTTAGCGCCAATCGCCGCGGGAAAACCATAGCCCATTGTTCCCAAGCCGCCGGATGAAATCCATGTGCGCGGTTTAGTATAATTATAATACTGCGCTGCCCACATCTGATTCTGTCCGACTTCAGTACAAATAATCGCGTCACCTTTGGTTATTTTGTAAATCTGCTCTACAACATACTGCGGTCTGATTTTTTGACCTGATGTTTGATACTGCAAAGGCGCTTTTGTTTTCCAGCCATGAATCTTTTTCAGCCAGGCATCTGTTTCTAATCTTTTTACAATTTTATTCAAAGCCCGCAGCCCTTGCTTGGCATCGCAAATAACCGGGATATCTACACGGATGTTCTTGCTGATCGCGGTTGGATCAATATCAATATGAATTACTTTGGCATCTGGCGCGAATTTATCAATCCGGCCGGTTACCCGGTCATCAAAACGAGCGCCCACCGCGATAATCAAATCACTTTCCATTATTGAATGATTCGCGTATACAGTACCATGCATCCCGAGCATTCCCAAGGCCAGTTCATTGGTTTCCGGAAAACCGCCCAGGCCCATTAAAGTCGTAGTTACCGGAGCATTGATTTTTACCGCGAATTCCAGCAGTTCATCATGCGCTTGGGAAATTATAATTCCCCCGCCGGCATAAACAACTGGTCTTTTGCTTTTTTCAATCAGCTTAGCTGCTTTTTTAATCTGATCCATTGGCAATGCGATTTCCGGATTATAAGAACGCATTTTAATTGTTTCCGGGTAATTAAATTCCATGCTCTGTTTTTGGATATCAACCGGAACATCAATAACTACTGGCCCCGGCCTGCCGGTTGAAGCAATATAAAAAGCCTCTTTTATTGTACTGGCCAGTTCAGCGATATCTTTAACCAGATAATTGTGTTTTGTAATGGATCTTGTTATTCCGGTAATATCCGCTTCTTGAAAAGCATCATTACCAATCAAAGTACTGTTTACCTGTCCGGTAATCGCAACCATGGGAATAGAATCCATATGCGCTGTTGCCAAACCAGTTACCAAATTAGTTGCTCCGGGACCAGATGTAGCCATGCAAACCCCGACCTTGCCGGTTGCCCGGGCATAGCCGTCAGCAGCATGCGCCGCTGCCTGTTCATGACGAACCAGAATAAAATCAATTGGCGCATCGTAGAGGGCATCAGTAAGCGGTAAAACTGAACCGCCGGGATAACCAAACAAAACCCGTACTCCTTCTTTCAACAGTGACTCAACAATAATCTCCGCGCCTGTTTTTTTCATAATATTTCCTTTTTTATTTTTATCATTCAATATCTAAAACCGCGCCTTTGCTCGCTGAGCTTACCATTTTAGCATAACGCTTAAGCCATCCGGTATTTATCTTTGGCGGCGGATGTTTTACATGGCGCAGTCTTTCCGCTATTTCCTGATCAGTTAAGTTTAAATGTAATTTTCTGTTTTTTATATCAATGATTATTTCATCATTGTTTTTTACAGCCGCGATCGGACCGCCGGCTGCTGCTTCTGGAGAAATATGTCCTAAACAAGGCCCTCTGGTTCCGCCGGAAAATCTTCCGTCAGTGATTAAAGCAACATCATCAGACATGCCCATTCCAACAATTGCCGCTGTCGGCGCGAGCATTTCCCGCATACCAGGTCCGCCGCGCGGGCCTTCATAGCGCACAACTAAAACCGTGCCTTTTTTCACTTTAGCGGAAAGAATATCTTTCATCACCGCTTCTTCACTATTATAAACACGCGCCTTGCCTTTAAAGTACATCATTTTCTCACTGACAGCGGACTGCTTTACAACCGCGCCCTCTGGGGCTAAGTTGCCAAACAGTACTGCTATCCCTCCTTCTTTATGATGCGCTTTATTAAGCGGCCGGACAATTTCTTCATTAAGCACTTGAGAATACTCTGCCAGCTTTTTTACACTAGTCCCGCAAACAGTCGGGTTGTCATTTAATTTATCTTTAAGCCTATGCATTACAGCTGGAATCCCTCCGGAATATTCAAGGTCTTCCATAAAATATTCTCCGCCAGGACGCAAATCAGTTATATGCGGAGTTTTCTTGCTTATTTTATCGAATTTCTCCAAAGGAATTTCTATCCCGCATTCATGAGCAATCGCCAAAAGATGCAAAACAGTATTACTTGATCCGCCCAAAGCCATATCCACCATAATCGCGTTTTCCAATGATTTCTCATTCATAATCATACTTGGCGTAATATTTGCTTTAACTAATTCCACAATCCGTTCTCCGCTTGCCTGAGCTAATCTTTTCTTTTTAGCCATACCAGCTAAACCAGTACCACAGCCGGGCAAAGACATGCCCATGGCTTCTGTCAAACAGGCCATTGTATTCGCTGTATATAAACCCTGACAGGATCCCTGCCCAGGACAAGCTTCCATCTCCAAACATGAAAGCTCTTCTTTACTCATCTCGCCTCTTTTAGTTAAAGACAATGCTTCAAAAGTATCACGGACAAAAGACAACCGTTTCATTCCCTGTCTGCCGGAAAGCATTGGCCCCGCGGTCAGGACAATTGCCGGAATATTTAACCGAGCTACAGCCATCAACATGCCGGGAGTAATCTTATCACAATTTGTAATACAAACCAATCCGTCAGCACAATGCGCTTTAACCACTGATTCCACGGAATCAGCAATCAATTCCCGGGAAGCAAGCGGATAATGCATGCCTTCATGCCCCATGGCAATTCCGTCGCATATCCCAGGCAGTCCAAAGAAAAACGGCACCGCGCCCTGACTAACAATACCGCGCTCGACAAATCTTTCCAGATCACGCATACCAACATGACCAGGAATAAAATCATTAACCGAACTTGCTACGGCAATAAACGGTTTACTCAAATCTTTTCTGGAAATACCTGTAGAAAACAGCAAAGCTCTGTGCGGAGCACGCTCTAACCCTTTTTTAATTTTATCACTGCGTAACATTATTTCTCCTCGATTTTATTTAAAATTTAAACCAAGCAAACCCTGTAATGAGAACAAAGAAGACAGATTATTCTGTCTTCTGCTTTTTAAACCTGAAATTTGAACTATATTGCTAATTGATTAGAATATAAATTTTTCCTTTACCCTGATCAAGCGCGTCCAAAGCTTTGCCAATAATCATTCCCGGCAATACTTGACTTTCATTAGCTTTCATCGCGTATCCAGGCTCTGATGATGTTACCAGAATATCACCTTTTTTAATCGGCCCGTTTTGCGTATTCACATTGCACTTAACAATCCCGGACAAAGCCAAAGGCTTATTACCTGCCATATCTCCCATATATATTTTTGGTGACTCCGATATAACTCCGGCCACTTTAGAATCAAACTTAACAGTTGAACGCGTAACCGTCAAATCTTTATTTTTACTAATAACCACAACATCACAAGCATCACCAAATTCAACATTAATACCTTCAGCAATATCCCATACTTTTTTGCCCTCATCATTTCTAGAATCAGGAAATGGGGTTATCATTACAAATTTAACTGCAGTACAAGTTGAAAAATATGCTTCTCCACCGGCCCAACCATCTTCGAAATTAATTGAGAATGCCCCTAAAGGCACAGCACTTATAGTCATGGTTCCAGAATCCGTATAGTCAAACTCCAGTCCATCATTAACTGTCAGATGATGCAAATCGCTCTGTTCGCTAGGGTCCCCAAAACAACTATGGCCCCCGGCCAGTGCCTCTGGATCTCGATCAATAAACTGTTTAGCAACTAAAACATCATAAGCCGCTGCAACATAATTCGCTGCCGCGTTATAAAGAAATCGATGCGTATTAATACTTAGGGTTTTCACAGCTCCTTGCTGCGCGAAACCTAAACCCGCGGCAAATAATAATACACCGATTATCTCAAGACTTAATATTTTAAAATATTTTATTTTTTTCATAATCAAAAGTCTCTATATTTTACTGTTTATTAACTAAAACAAAAATTTTATCCTGGCCTGAAGTTAATTCCTGCAATGCTTTGCCCACCAGCATCCCGGGCTTTACTTCTTTTGCCGAAGCCCGCATAGCATAACCCGGCAAAGAAGAACTTACCAGCAAATCACCGCGTTTAATTGCTCCGTTTTCCACAGTCGCGTTACATTTTACAATCCCGGCCAAAGCTAAAGGCATTTTATCTTCAGCCGCTCCCATATAAATCTTAGGATCAGTGGAAACAATCCCCGCAACCCGGGAATCGAATTTTTCAGTTGATTTAACCAAACCCTTTCCCGGATCATCGCCGATGATCACAACATCACCCGCGGTACATTCTGTAATTAGCATACCTTCAGCAATATCCCACACATAATTTCCACCATTTACTTCATATGTTGGCGAAGGCGCTGGCCCAGTCATTACCAGTTTATCTGCCGTAACAACATTAAGAAACGCCTCGCCAGTCACAAAATTAACCGAATATGTCCCGGCTGGACCAACAACTACATTTGCAAGAATCCCATTAAAAACCCGCAAAGATTCCAGCTGAGTATCTCCGCTAGGATCAAACCAGCGATTAACATTATCAAAATCAATAAATCTCGAAGCAGTAATCCGGTCATACTCTCCAAAAGGACAAGGATAAAAAGTAGTTAAGGTTATTTCTTCCGGAGATTGTTGCGATGTCGCGGTAGAAGAATAGATCAATAATCCAATTAAAGTAACTATTGCAAAAAGCAGTAAATACTCTTTATTTACCTGTTTTATTTTTTGTAAAAACTGTTTTATTTTTGGCGCCATTATTTGCCTCCACCATATTATTTATAGAAAATAAACATCAATTAAGTTTTATTACCAATTAACAGTTGCCGTAATCCTTCGGGTTGTTCCATCAACAGCTGTTTGAATGCCAATAGTCATCGGCGCTGTATCCATGTTTACAGGAGTTGGCCGGCCCAACTCACGTAATGACATCACCCTGATTAAAGCGCCTTCCGCGGCGTAAAAAGACATACTATGTTTTATGTCTCGACTTACAACTTTATTCAGATTATGGGCATAAGACATCATATAAATCGCGATCAGCGAAACAATACTCACATAAATAAATGACACAACCATTGCCTGGGCTTTTTCTCTGTCAGTTTTTTTGGGGATATTTTTAGCTGATAAAAATTTCATTTTTCTCATCCAGATCACCATGTATTTACCCCAGGTATTGGCGCAACAGAAGGCGCGCAGCGCAAAGTAATCAGCTTACTCAGCGTAATTCTATGCCTTTTCACTCCAGCAGCCATCGGATCATCCACCTTACCCTCTAGTGTCAAAATAACATGCACACAATTATACGCAATCGGCTTAAAATCAAACTGAATTACATTATCCGCTATAGCTTGAATACTGCTGCCTAGAACTGGGTCAGTTCTATCCACAATCAATTGTATTTTATTCGGCGGACCAAAAAACCATTGACGATATATTTCCACTATTTCATGCGAAGGAAAATCTCCAGCAACATCTGCTGCCACACCGCTGGAACTTGAAGCTTGCGTTGCCTGGCGTAAATAAAGACCATTTCCCGAACCAAAACCGCTGACAACCATAGCATTGGAATCATTCAATGTCGGCATATCAACATACACACTATCCGCGGAAGCACCCAAGGCTCCTCCGGCAAGCACATGCTGATACCCATTAGCACCATAAAAGCTACCTGGAACAGCAACATATCCAGGGCCTTGCGCTGAGCCATAACAATTAGACCGTATTACCTCATTGGTAATCAGATTCATCGCGGTTGTAGCATTTGTGTAAACATCAAAAGCATCCTGCATATACCTTATGGAGGCCAACGAAAAATAAAAAATAACTCCGGTAGCAATCAGCACAACAATCATCAGCATTGCCGAAATCTGCACTTCCAGTAAGGTAAAACCTTGATTTCTTTTCATATTATTCAGTCCAGGTTATTGTAACTTTAATTTCCTGCAAATGCGCTTGCGGTGCACCGTAATTTATTCTTGCAATAGTAGGAGCCGGAGCGCTCTTTTCCACAGTCAGCCAGTTAGGCGAAGCCGGGTCCGTATAAGCGCCTCCAAAATTAGCTCTTTCATGTTCAAGCACAGATTCAGCCCAGTTCAGAGCAATTAGCTTGTTATGCGCAAGATTGATTAAGTTATTGGCATTTCGATAGGAGGCAAACAGCGCCGCCAGCACTACTGTAAGCAATAGCGCTGACATCACAACTTCCACCAATGATAAACCTTTATTATTTAAGTATTTTTTATCCATAATAATCCTGAATTTTAATTATAACATTCTGGGTTTTAAAGTCAATGTTTTTTGAATACGCGCTTTACCCTGGCAGAGATACCGCAAGTAATCTCATAAGGTATAGTATTGCATAAACTTGCCAATGTTTCGCTAAATATTGTTTTTTTCTGCTGACTGCCAATCAAAGTCACAATATCTCCGACCTTTACTTTGGAAGATAAACCAATATCCACCATAAGCTGATCCATGCAGATCCGGCCGACAACCGGCAATAATTTACCTTTGATTAAAACCTGCGCTTTATTAGACAAAGCTCTTGAATATCCATCGGCATAGCCTATGGATACAGTAGCAATTTTAGTTTTTGTTTTAGCGCGATAAGTCCGGCCATAGCTGATTGATCGGCCCTTATCCACTGTTTTTAAAAAAACAACTCTGCTTTTTAACTGCAATACCGGCTTTAGATTAAGCCGTGACTTTGTTTTTATAGCCGGCGATGGATACATTCCATAAAGCATTAAACCCGGACGAACCATGTTAAATAATTCTGGATTGTAATTTTTTAATTGAAAAATCGCGCTGCTATTAGCGCCATGAATCAGCGGAATATAAATATTGTTTTGGTTTAATCTCTCAATTAATTTTTTAAAAATAATTACTTGCTGTTTAGTAAAATCAATATCCGTATCCGCGCTGGGAAAATGGGTAAAAATTCCTTCAATCAGGAGATTTTTCATTTTAAAAATTTTAATTATATGAGCATAAGCTTCCTGATGCCAGATTCCGATCCGGCCCATACCTGTGTCCACTTTGATATGTACTTTTACTTTTTTTTCAGCAGCAATCCGGCTTAAATTCAAAGCTCCGGACAGATCAGCAACAGTTAGGCTTATTCGCGCGTTAATTGCTTGTTTGATTTGATTTTGATCATAAACATTACCCATAACCAGAATCGGGGTTTTAATTTTCCCCTGGCGCAAGGCTAATGCCTCACTCACACTAGCAACTCCTAAATAGCCAACTTTGCATTTTTCCAACTGCCGGGACACTTCCAGCATGCCATGGCCATAAGCATGCGCTTTTACCGCTGCCAGCACTTTAAGCCCTTTACCAGCTTTCCGCTTTAACCGCAGGAAATTTGACTTAATGTTTGACAAATTAATTTCAGCCCAAGCCGGATATTGAAGTGTCTTTTTATTTAGCATTACTCTTCTTTTGTTTTTTTCTTACTGTACAGGTATTTGGATATAAATACATTGGCACAATGTCTTTGGCTTGTTTAAATTTTTTATTTTGATATTCACGATAACATAACTTGGCAAAAACAGCTGGATCGGTATACCATGATTTTTCCTGAGCAAAAACAGGATTTATATTCTTATGCGCCATTATTTGCTCTTTGTATAAACCAACTCCGTCGCCGCTGAACACAATCGCTGCTTTTAAATTCACAAGCAAATCATCAATTGGCCCTAAAAAATACTTTTTCTGCTTTTTTAAGCTAGTCCCGGAATTTTTAAAAATCGCGGCATATACCTGTTTACGTTTCGCGTCAATAATTGAACATATAGTTTTTTCAAGCTTAAGACAATTATAAGCAATAAGATCCAAACTGCTCAGACTTATAATCGGAATTTTTAAAGCAAGACTCAAGCCTTTTACAGCCGCGATCCCTATGCGCAAACCAGTAAATGATCCTGGACCGATATTAACCGCCAAACAATCCAGATCTTGAAGCCGGATTTTTTGGGTTTTTAATATTTTTTGAATTTCCGGAATCAAAAGCTGTCCATGCGCCCTGGCTTTATCCTGATTAAATTTTCGCAAAATACGCTCATTTTCCATAAGCACAATGCACAAAAACTTACTTGACGTATCCACAGCTAAACAAATCATAATCGCCTCATTAATGATTTAACAGCTATTTAATTACTATTTTAAGAGTATTGATCAAAGCCTGATATTTAGCTCCACAGGCCTTTACTTTAAAACCCCGTTTTTTTTCTCCAAGCAAGGCAATACTAATATCCAAATATTGATCCGGCAGTAAATCTCCTGCCCTTTTGGCCCATTCAATAACCAGCACACCCTCTCGATCAAAATAATCTTCAATACCCAAAAAAGATATTTGTTCAACATTATCCAGCCGATACAAATCACAATGAAACAATTCTATGTTTTTCCCTTTATACTCCCGGATCAAAACATAGCTGGGGCTATTGACTTGTTTTTTATTAATCCCCAGCCCCTGCGCAATCCCTTTAACAAAGGTTGTTTTCCCAGCTCCAAGATTACCGGATAAAGCAATAACATCCCCTGGTTTCAAAAACCTGGCAAGCTGCTTTCCCCAAACAATTGTTTGTTCAGGGGTATTAGTGGTTAAATTCAGCATATAATTAAATTTAAATATCTGTTGGTTTAATTAAAAATGGCAATATCCACCGGGTTTTATTTTAGTTAATTTTCTTTGTTTATTGATCAATTGCAGGCCGTGTCCTTGCGCGGTTATTCTGCCGATATAGGATAATTTAGTTTTTTTAAACGGCCAATTTAAGCTTAATTTCTTTGCCTCTTTTTCACTTAAAGTAAATAATAGCTCAAAATCCTCACCCGCGTAAAAAGCATTTTCCAAGTTATCGGCTTTTGCGTGCAAAGGGATCTGTTCTGCCTCCAAAATTGCCCCTTTTTTACTTTGTTTTAAGATGTGCCCTAAATCAGCAATTAATCCATCAGAAATATCTAACATTGAATTTAATTTATAATTAGACACTAAAAATCTTGATTCAGCTATTCGCGGAGTAAAACTCAGGTGCCCGCCGCGCTGTGAACCGCCCAGATTACCAGTCACAAAGATATGATCCCCGCTCTGGGCATTGCTTCTTAAAACTAGCTGCTTACGTTTAACCTTGCCGCATAAAAAAACATCAATAATAATTTTTTCCGCGGCATTGGTATCTCCCCCGATAATATCAACTGAATATTTTAGCGCTGTTTTTCGCATTCCTTGGTAAATTTTTTTCGCGAACGCGCTGTCTAGTTTTTTAGGAAAAGCCACGCTGACTATCGCGTAAAGCGGCAAGCCGCCCATGGCGGCAATATCGCTTAAAGAACAGGCAATCGCTTTATGCCCTATGGCTTGGGGATTCGCGTTTCTCAAAAAATGCACATCTTCGATCAGCATGTCCGCGGTAAAAAGCAAACAATCATTCGGAGAAATACTGACTACAGCAGCGTCATCGCCAATGCCTTTTAAAACAGTTTTATTGCATAGATTTTTTTTCGCGATAGCAGCGATAAAATTAAATTCGCCCAGCTGGGCTAGTGTTTTCATGGTTTCAAAACACGCTTAATATTATTTTTATCCGGCGCTTTTATCAAACCAAAATCCGTAATAATCGCCGCGATCAATTTAGCCGGGACAACATCAAATGCCGGGTTATAAACTTTTACTTTCTCAGCAACCATCGGACGCTTATACCAATTTTGTCTTATCTCACTCGCGCTCCGCTGTTCAATCGGGATTTGGTTTCCGCTAGCCAGATTTAAATCAAATGTCGAGGCCGGAGCGACAACATAAAAAGGCACTTTGTGAAATTTTGCTAGTACAGCCAGTGAATATGAGCCGATTTTATTAGCCGTGTCGCCGTTTGCCGCGATCCGGTCCGCGCCGACAAAAATTTTATCGATTTGCTTTTGCTGCATCAAATATCCGGCCATATTGTCGCAAAGCACTGTTACGTCTACTTTATTTGTACTCAATTCCCAGCAAGTTAGCCGCGCTCCCTGCAAAAGCGGCCGGGTTTCACAAGAAAAAACTTTTACATTTTTCGCCAATTGATTAGCTCTGTAAATAACCCCTAAGGCCGTACCCATGCCCACAGTTGCCAGCATCCCCGCATTACAGTAAGTCATGATTCGATCATTTTTTTTAATCAAAGACTGCGCGTTGTCCGCCATCTTAGCGCAACTCTGCTTATCTTTAGCAATAATATTCCGCGCTTCTTTAAACATTATTTGTTTAATCAAATCAATCGGTTTATCTTTATTTCGCAAAGCAATATTTCGCATCCGCTCAAGCGCCCAAACCAGATTAACTGCTGTTGGCCTAGAAGACGCGAGATAATCAAACAAATAATTTAAGTTTTTCTGAAAAACCGAAAAACTATTTTCATTTTTTTTACTTACGCCCAAAGCCATACCTAAAGCAGCTGCGGCTCCAATCGCCGGAGCGCCTCTGACTTTTAAGGTTTTGATTGCCTGCCAAACCTGTTTTACTGTTGAACATTCAACAAAAACAACTTTTCCCGGCAGTTTAGTTTGATCAATTAAAACAACTTTTCTATTTTTCCAGCTAATTGTTTCAAATTTCAATTCTCTTTTTCCTTTCCATATACTCGGGTTTGATTTCTTCCTTTAGCTTTTGCTTTATTTAAAGCATTTACCGCGTTAGCAAAAAGTTCATCTGCTATATTTGCCGAAACATCTTCCAAACAGCTTAAGCCGCAGCTTATTGTCAGGCTTACCCGGCATTCATCTTTACCCAGTTCACTGGTAACAACAAATTGCCGCATTCTTTCTACCGCTAAATAAGCATCATCCATTTCTGTTTCTGGAAGCAACCAGCCAAACTCATCGCCGCCATAACGGCATAAAATATCAGCCCCGCGGATATTCTGACGAAAAATCGCCGCTATTTTTTTCAAAACCATATCTCCGGTCAGGTAGCCAAAAAGATCATTTACTTGTTTAAAATAATCAAGATCAATTATCGCGCAGCAAAAATTACGTTTATATCTTCGCCCCCGGGCAAACTCATCACTTATCCGATACTGAAAATAGGTTTTATTATAGATGGTAGTAAGACTATCAATAACTGAAAATTTAACCTGTTTATCAATGTTTTTTTTCAGGTTCAACAGATTTCTTATTCTGACAATTAATTCGCGTTCATCAGAATTTTTATTTAAAAAATCAGACGCGCCCATTTCCAAGCCAATAAGTTTTTCATCGGTAGTATTAACCGTAGTATGAAACAAGATCGGCAGACTAATATACTGCTCCCTCTTTCTTATTCTGCGGCAGATTTCAAATCCATCGGTATCCGGAAGCAAAACATCCAGAATCACAAGATCAGGCTTTTCTTTTTCCAATAAAGAAAATGCTGTCTTTCCATCAGGAGCATGAATAAGCTCGTAAGGTTCATTTTTTAACTTATTTTTCAATGTCTCCAGATCATTGGCATTATCTTCCACTACAAGTATCTTATGTTCCAAGACAGCCCCCTTTCGCTAAACGCTGTTTATTTGAAAATTGAAATCAGCCTGCCATCTATCTACCATAAAAACTTATTTGATTTCTTCCCGCTCTTTTGGCTTTATACAAAGCAACATCTGCCTGAGTCACTAGTTCATCTATGCCCACAGCTCCGCCTTCTACAAGCGAGCTTATGCCGCAGCTAAGTGATATAAAAACCGGGCTTTCCGCTGTAGCTAAATTTGCTTTTCCCACCTTACTGCGCATCCGCTCAGCGGTAACATAAGCCCCCTGAAAATTAGTTTCCGGTAAAAGTAAACCAAATTCATCACCGCCATAGCGGCATAAAATATCAGCAGCCCGGATATTACTGCGCAGGATATCAGCTATAGACTTAAGAACGCTATCGCCAATGGGATGACCTAAGGTATCATTAACTTCTTTAAATTTATCCACATCAATAATTAAACAACAAAAATCCCGGTCATAACGCCGTCCGCGTTCAAACTCATCGCGTAATCGATGCTGAAAATATCTCCGATTATAAACATGCGTTAAGCTATCGACAACCGAAAGCCTGAGAACATCATCATAACGCCTTTTAGCATATAATAAATTCTTAATCTTAATAACAAGCTCGCGGCTATCACAATCTTTGCTTAAAAAATCCGAAGCCCCAAGTTGCAGCCCGAGAAGTTTATTGTCAATATTAATTGAAGAGGTAAAAAAAAGTATCGGGATATTTAGAAAACGTTCTTCTGAACGAATTATTTTGCATAATTCAAACCCATCAGTTTCAGGTAAAATAAGATCAAGGATGATCAGATCCGGAGCCTCTTTTTCCATAAGCGCGAGCAGATCTTTCCCGTCAGATGAGCGCAAAATAGTAAATTTCTCTTTTAGTAATGTTTGTTGCAAAAAATCAAAATCTTTTTGCGTATCTTCAACAACAAGAATTTTGCTTGTCATTATTTCTTCTCCCTTTCAAAAAACGCAAATATATCGCATTATTCGGGCACATTTCACTGCAGCAAAGACAAAGTATGCAATTTTTTGGGTTAATTTTTACTTTAGAGTTTAATTGTTCAATTGTTTTTTGCGGGCAAATCTTCGCGCATATTAAACAATTATTACACTTATCAGCATCTATAGTCAACATTAGCGGAATCAAACGTAAAATCCCTTTTAATAAAAAATTGGGCAGTTTATAAAGACCCATTATTTTAGGCAAAGCAAAATCACGAACCGATACTTCATCTATCAGCTCGCCGCTTATTTGAATATTATTTAAATCTGCTTGTCCCAATTTCATCTCATGCGCTAGTTTTATGCTGGGAACAGAAAAGGGCTTAAGCCCAATTATCTTGGCCACAACAGAATCCGCGGCAACCGCGTCTGCCGAAGCAATAACCAGCCCTAGCTTATAAGGATCGCCGCCTGAAGGCCCCTCACCCTGCATAGCCAGAACCCCATCAATAATACTTAAATTCGGAACAGCCATTGAATATATTCTTACTAATTCTTGGGCAAAGATCTGAAAATTCGGCGCTTTTTTATGACAATGCACTTTATACAAACCCGGAACAAGTCCAAAAACATTTTTAATCGCGCAGGTTAAGCTTGTCAGATTATGCGTTTTAAGCTTGGGCAGCGATATGACTACATCAACTTCATCTTTTATACTGGCAAAAGGAATACCGCCTATTTGCTTGATCTTATCAAATCTTACCAGTTCAACATTTTCTTCCTGAGCAACTTTTCTAATGCCGCATTGCTCATAAATATCTTCTATTTTAACTAATCCTCCGGGACTATCGCCAATAAATATTTTATCAGTAACAGTTTTTACCAGACGAATAACTGCCCTGATAAATTCCGGATGAGTTATTACCGCCTCCTCAGGACGCGCGATTTTAAGGAAATTGGGCTTAAGCAATACTGATTGACCTGTTTTAATAAATCGGTCAATTCCTCCCTGCGCGTCAACTGACTGTTTTACTGATTGATAAAGCTTATTTAGTTCATAATCAGCACAGCGAATTATACTAACTTGCGACATAAACCCTGCTTAATTTTTTAAATTATCCGATTTAAATAAACTATTTTTACATTAACTAATCTTAAAAAAAAATTTAGCATTATCCGTTGTGACTTGAGCCAACTCTTCTTGGCTGATCTGTTTTATCCGCGCGATTTCATTAGCTAAAAAAGTTATATATGCCGGCTCATTACGCGTACCTCTTTTTTCCTGAGGAGCAAGATAGGGCGCGTCAGTTTCCAAAAAGATCCGGTCCAAAGGAGCGTAAGCAATCAGCTCTCTTAATTTGTCCGCTTTTTTATAAGTTATATTCGCGGTAAAAGAAGCATACAGCCCCTTATTCAAACATTTACGCAAAAATTCTTTACTTTGGGCAAAGCAATGCACTACCGCGGAATTTTCAATATTAATGTTTTCCGATATTATTGCTAAAAGATCATCAGCCGCGTTTCGACAATGAAAAATAATCGGCAGTTTCTTACGCGCAGCCAAATCAATAAACTTGATTAAAACATCTTGCTGCTTTGACTGTAAAACCTTTTCGATCAAAACTTCCGGATTATTATGATCAAAATAATCAAGTCCAATTTCTCCGATCGCGACAACTTTTCGCGAATCAGCCAAGGCCTCAATATGCTGAATCTCTTGACTGGCGACCTGTTCGGCATAATGCGGATGAATCCCTACCGCGGCAAATATATTTTCATACTGCTTTGCTAATTTTATAGATTCCTCCGAACCCCGGATATCAGCGCCTACATTTACAAGATATTTTACGCCAGCTTGCTCAGCGCGTTTAATCACTTCCTCTCTATCTTCATCGAACTGCTTAAAGTCAAGATGGCAGTGCGTATCAATGAGCATCTTCAATCCTCGGAAAAAGTGGTTCTTGTTTTTTAACGCAGCCGGAAGCAAACTGCTGATAAATTTTATCAGCAGTAATCGGCATAAACGGGCCGAGGTTTTCCTGTACTTGATTAATCACAAAACTTAAAATAAAAATAAAATCAGATACCTCTTCCTGTTTATTTTCCTTAAACAAAACCCAAGGCTTTGTATCTTCGATAAATTTATTCGCTAAATTAATTACTTCCCATATTTTAATTAAAGCTTGGGAAAAATTATAAATCTCCATTTGTCCATCCACGACTTTTCCTAGATTTTCCGCAAATCCAAGCAAATTAACCGGTTCATTGCCCATCCGCCTTAGCGGAATTTTACCTTGCACGTATTTTTCTATCATTGTCGCGCTTCTATGCACTAAATTCCCCAGATCATTTGCCAAATCGCTGTTAATTCTACGGATCAGTGCCTGTTCAGAAAAATTACCATCCTCGCCAAAAGACATTTCTCTTAAAAGAAAATAGCGCAAACTGTCTGCTCCATATTTCTCAATTAACTGAGCAGGATCAACAGATACCCCAGAGCTCTTTGATATTTTTTCACCTTGCAGATTAATAAATCCATGCACAAAAATTGCTTTTGGCAGCTCTAGATCAGCAGACATTAAGATCGCCATCCATACCATGGTGTGAAACCAAAGAATATCCTTGCCAATAAGATGAATATCTGCCGGCCAAAAATCCTTAAATCTCTGGCTATCGGGATAACCGATTCCGCTTACGTAATTTATCAACGCGTCAAACCAGACAAAAACAACATGATCCTTATCCTCAGGAAAAGGAATGCCCCAGCTGAAATTAGAACGGGAAACGCTTAAATCTCTAACTCCTTCTTTTATCCGATTAATTATTTCATTACGCCGAGTCTTTGGAAAAATAAAATCCTCATTATTAATTATATGGTCTAAAACTTTTTGCTGATACTTACTCATTCTAAAAAAATAGCCCTGTTCTTCAATCCAATCCGCTGGCTTTTGATGCACAGCACACTTTCCCTCAATTAGATCCCGCTCCAAATAAAAACATTCACAATCAACGCAATAATATCCCTCATATTTATCCTTATAAATATCACCTTTAGCCATTGCCTTTTTCAGTATTACCAAAGCAACGTTAATATGCCTTTTTTCCGTAGTCCGGATAAAATCATCATTAGATATCTTAAGAATTTTACAAAGACTAATAAATTCCGCTGTCATTGCTGCCACAAATTCTCCTGGACTCTTATTATCCTGCTTAGCATACTTTTCAATTTTCTGTCCATGTTCATCGGTTCCAGTAAGAAAAAAAACATTCTTTTTCCGGCTTCTCTGCCAACGCGCGATGGTATCAGCTAAAATTTTTTCATAAGCATGTCCGATATGAGGTTTGCCTGAAGGATAATCAATTGCTGTAGTTATATAAAAATTATTTTTCATTTTCATGATTTTGTTTGCATTTACCTTTATCTTGATGCTGTTCACATTTTGGTTTCAGCGAAACTTCAATTTTTCGTTCATCTTCTAATTCAACTAAAACCATCTGTTTGAGAGTATGTACGCTTAATACTCTGCCTTTACCTTCTGGAGTCTCGATATACTGGCCTTCTTTTGGCAATTTTTTACAAAATTCTTTATAAGTCTGATATTCATATCCTAAACAGCACATCAGCCTGCCGCAAAGACCTGATATTTTTTCCGGATTAAGCGGCATATTCTGCTGTTTCGCCATCCGAATAGTAACTGGCTCAAAATCCTTGAGAAACGCCGCACAGCAAAGCTCTCTGCCGCAACAGCCGTATCCGCCAAACATCTTTACTTCATCTCGCACCCCAATCTGCTTCAACTCTATTCTTGCTTTAAAAAGGTGAGCAAGATCGCGAACTAATTCGCGAAAATCAACGCGGCCTTCAGCTGTAAAATAGAAAATTATTTTACTCCGATCAAAAGAATATTCAGCTTCAACAAGTTTCATATCCAGCTTGCGTTCGCCAATCTTTTTTTGCGTTGTTTTAAAAATATTTTTTATCTCTTTTTTATTACTTGCCATCTGTTCATGATCTTGTGGCGTCATTAATCGTAAAACTTTTTTAACTAAACCTTTCACACTTTCCTGAGTACTCTTTTCCACAACAGAAACCACCTCAGCGCAATCCTGTCCGCGTTCAGATTCCACAATAACCAGATCATGGAGATTAAGATTTAAATTGTTCGCGTTATAGGTCACGGGTTTTACCTGATCCTTTAATTTTACTTTCACTGTTTTTACCATATTTTACTCCGAAATATTTAGCAACGATTAACTATTAAAAAAGTTTCTGCATTTAGTTATTTTCAAACTTATACTTATTTATTGACTTCACCAATAAATCAATTGCCAGTTTAATATTAGCGTTTTTACTAATATTACTCTTGGTCCAAATAATCTGCTCCAGTATCCGCTCAATAAAAGATTGATTAAAAAGACCCGCCCATTGTTTTATTTTCGCAGCAGATTGAGAACTTATAAGCTTAACCCCATCTGTTTTTAAACCAACAATCAATATATCCCGCATTACGCAAGCCAATTCATATAAGACATGTTCCACCATGCTTCGGTCCAAAGCCCCAATATCCTCATACAAGCTCTGGCCATCCGGCATATCCTCTTGCTCAAAAAATCGCTGAATAAGCTGATCAAGCAGCTGCTGATCTTCGCTTAAATTACTACCGTCTTGAGAAAAACGCACAAGCTTACAGCGAGATACAATCGTAGGTAAAAGTTCTGCCAAACTTTTTGCCACTAAAACCAAGCTTGCGTTCTGCGGCGGTTCTTCCAGCGTTTTAAGCAAAGCATTAGCTGCTTCCGGGCCCATTCGCTGCGCGTCCTGAATAATAAAAGTTTTTCGCTCAGCCTGAAACGGTTTCAGGTTAATCTGCTCATTTAACAATCTTATATCTTCTATTTTAATCGAACCTGAGGTTCCTTTGGGGGCAATCCAGTGAACATCAGGGTGCTGTCTTGCCGCGATTAATTGACAATCTCGACACTGTCCGCAATAAATATTGTCTTGTCCTGGATTAACAGCGTTTACACATGTTTCTTTCTTAGTTAAAGATTCAATAACCATTTCTATTTGTTTTTTATTATCTCCGACAAATAAAAAACTCCCGCCTTTAGCAAAAACCCGGAAAATGCTTTCCAGTTCGTTAAAAGCATAATTATTTTTTAAATACTCTTTTTGCGCTTTTTCTTTTTCCAAAATTAAACTCATTAACTAGAATATCCCTTAACTGATTTTGAATAGTTTTAATATCGTTTTCTACTTTAATTACTTTTATCCTATCAGGATTTTCTTTTGCTATCTTTAAATACCCAGCCCTAACTCTTTGATGAAAAGACAGTTTACGCTTTTCAAAACGATCCCCTCTTCCACAGCGGATAAGCCCTATTTCAGGATCAATATCAAATAAAACAGTTAAATCTGGAATACATTTTCCGGCAACTGCTTTATTTAATTGATTTATCAGCTTAATATCCACCCCAGAACCATAACCTTGATAAGCAACTGTAGCATCCATATAGCGATCAATGATCACTATATCTTTTTTTGTAATATTAGGCTGAATTTTTTCTATGCTTAATTGCTCCCGCGCGGCAATAAAAAGCAATGTCTCAGTCAAAGCGCTAAGCTTACTTTTTCCATGCAGTAAAATATTCCGGATCTGCTCACCAAATACTGAAGAACCTGGTTCCCGAAAAAAAGCAGTTTTAAAACCCTGTTTTCTCAAAAAGCTGCCTAACAAATAAGATTGCGTACTCTTACCTGTTCCCTCAATCCCTTCAAAACTAATTATAAAAGCTTGTTTTTTAGCCATATTTCACCACCTTGATTTTAGCAGATAGCCCCTTGTATAGCAAGTCTTTCCAGCAGCAGAACATTAAAACAGTAAACCCTTAAAGCAAACAATAAAAACGCGGCAACTTAAACATTAAAAGTTGCCGCGCCTAATTATTGAAAAATGAGAACTAACTTATTTGTTTACCGCTAGTTGTCATGGTAAAAGAAGCATGTTTTATCCCTTTAACAGCACGCAAGCGCCGCGCCAGTTCCAAAATATCCTGTCCTTTTCCAAATGCCGCAATAATTTCCAAGCAATTATCATGATCAAGATGAATATGCTGTGTCGATATAATTAATTTCTCAAAGTCATGCTGAATATCCATTACTTTGTTCAGCATTGTTCGATGATGATGACTGTAAACTAAACTGATAGTTGCCGCAACCTTCTTTTTTTGAGTATTCCAATCCTGTTCAATAAGTTTTTCCCGCATAAAATCAGCAATTGCCTGCGAACGATTAGAATATTGATGCTTTAAAATTAAAGCATCAAATTTATCCAGCAATTTCTTATCAATCGAAACCCCAAATCTAATCAGTTTTTCCACAATAATTCCTTTTTTTATCAGAAAATTATACAGCTACCACTGCTTTGATTGCCGGAAGCGCTTCTTTAATTCTTTTCTCTATGCCCATCTTTAATGTCATCTGAGACATAGGACATGAGCCGCAAGCACCTTTTAACTTGACCTGGACAATTCCATCAGCTGTAACTGCTACCAGCTCAACATTGCCGCCATCAGCCTGCAGCATTGGTCTTATTTCCTCGAGTATCTTTTCTACCTGTCCTTTCATCTTTCCTCCTCATTTGCTTGTTTATTTATTTGTTTTTTATTTATAATATTCAGCAATTTTTTAGAATTATACTTGCCCTTTACTATTAGTATATCCATTTTCGCAACCGCGAAATATTCTGCCAGCAATTCCATTACTTTTTTATTTGCCTTGCCTCTTTCAGGCGTAGCAGTCACTTTAACTAAATACTGCCCCTTTGATTGCTCAGTTATTTCGTTTTTAGCCGCGTTAGTAATTACTTTTATATTAATAAACATTATTCCGCTTTCCACCTAAAACTAAAAACTCAATAATCAAAGGTTGTCCTTATTCTTTAATATTCGGTAAATCCTTTAAAGATTCGGCAATTTTTTCATCTGGATATTCAAAATCATGAAGCTGATTACTCAGATATTTATCATAAGAAGCAAGATCAAAAAAACCATGTCCGCTATAGTTGAAAACAATTGTCTTTTCCTTACCCTCTTGTTTTGCCTTTAGTGCCTCATCAATTACCGCTTTTATCGCGTGCGCTGTTTCTGGAGCCGGCACTCTTCCTTCCGTGCGCGCAAATGTTATTGCTGCTTTAAAAATATCATTTTGATGATAGCTTACAGATTCAATCATTCCTTGATTAGCCAAAAAGCTGACCAATGGAGCCATGCCATGATAGCGCAGCCCACCGGCATGAATTCCCTGAGGAATAAAGTTATGCCCCAAAGTATGCATTTTAATCAAAGGAGTTGTCTGGGCTGTATCACCGAAATCATAACGATACGGTCCTTTGGTTAATGTCGGACAAGCTGTTGGCTCGGTTCCGATAAAACGAATTTGTTTTTTGGCATTCATTGGATCAAAAACAAAAGGAAAAATCAATCCGGCAAAATTACTCCCGCCGCCGCAGCAGCCAATCATAATATCCGGAGTTTCTCCCACCTGTTTAAGCTGTTTCTTGGTCTCTAGACCAATAATGCTTTGATGCATAAGCACATGATTTAACACACTACCTAAAGCATATTTTGTATCTTTATGTGTTACAGTATCTTCGATTGCTTCACTTATCGCGATTCCCAAACTACCCAAACACCCGGGATTTTTTTCTAGAATCATTCGTCCGGTTTTAGTATTCTGAGTAGGACTGGGATAAACGGTCGCATTCCAAACATTCATCAAAGAACGGCGATACGGTTTTTGCTCATAACTTATTTTTACCATATAAACCACGCATTCAATACCAAAAAAATTAGTGGCAAAAGCTAATGCGCTTCCCCACTGCCCGGCACCGGTTTCTGTGGCAATTCTCTTAATTCCGGCTTGTTTATTATAATAAGCTTGAGCAACCGCGGTATTAGTCTTATGCGATCCGGCCGGACTAACCGATTCATCCTTAAAATATATTTTTGCCGGAGTATCTAAAAATTGTTCCAGTCTGCGAGCCCGGATCAAAGGGGTAGGTCTCCAAATCGAAAGAATGTCTAAAACTTCTTCGGGAATATCTATCCAGCGCTCAACACTTACTTCTTGTTCAATAAGCGACATGGGAAAAATCGGAGCAAAATCTTCAGCAGTAGCTGGTTTTCCGGTTGCCGGATTTAATGCCGGAGGTACTGGCTTAGAAAAATCAGCTTGAATATTATACCAGGATTTGGGAAGTTCCTTTTTACTTAATATTATTCGATGATCAGTCATCTGCCCTCCTTTAATAATGCTCAGATTAAAAACTATTTTATGTCGCGTTATTTATCTGTTTTTTATACGCGCAATTCCAGTTACCCAGCCAATCCCGATGTAAAATATCTCGAATAGAAACACATTCAAAAAATCTACCTAAACATGTTTTCCGCACTCCCCCTCGAGAATCATAAATATCGCAAAAATACTTTCCTTGAGACTGAATTACTAGATGCATACAGGGATCATCCAGCGCTCCGCAGCAATTACCGCAGCGTTGACAAGCTGCTTCAAATTCTTTTTCTTTTTGGAGTTGATATGTTTGATATTCCATACTTATTTATAAGCCTCGTGATATATTACATTCTAAGATATCATAAAATTGAAAATGAGTCAATAAAGTCAGACTCATCTGAAAATCATCTAAAAACTAGCAATTACCTGAAATCTTTTAATTAAAACCCCAGATTATAGCCCAGCTTATGCTTTATCAACTTCACGCTATTATTCTCAGTGATTTTAATATGTGATTCTTTTTCCGCGGTAACAACATTATGCCAGAGCCCTTTACGCAAAACTACCGGTTTATCCAAAACAAAGGCTTTAATATCCTTAGGCGTCATTTGATTAGAAATATACAATATTGATTGGCCTTTGATCGGCTCAAAACTTTCAAAAGAACACGGATGGTTTT
>JAHITE010000124.1 GCA_018817585.1 Candidatus Omnitrophota bacterium | reverse complement strand
TAGCGGCATACACTGAATTTACGCATGACAGAATGCTAAGCATGACTAAAATAATAATTTTTTTCATGTTTATTCCTCCGGTTAATTTAATTAAATTTAGACAAAAAAAAGCAGTCTTTCGACTGCTTCTGATTAATTTTCTATTTTTTTTAATTTAATTAGATTATTGGTTTGCATTGGATTTACGCGTACCTGATTTACGCAAAAATCCTTTTTCGCTGTTTAGCCGCTCCAAGTAAAAATTCCCCATAAACAACATAATTCTCCTACAAATTAAACTTAATTAATTATAGCGCATTCACTTTTATCTGTCAATCCCTATCCATTTTTTAAAATTAATTTCTGGTTATTATCGAATTTTTAATTATTTTATCTGGTCTATATGATATTTTCACTTTTTCTAAATTCTTAAGGCCTGAATCATCCATGGTATTTATATAAGAATAAGCTCTCATTTCCTGAACAAATTCCCTAAAAATAAACTGCGAAAGCCCCTTAAACTGGTGATCAACCACCTCAAACATTATACAAAAAGTATCCGGATTAAGCGCATAACCAAAAGTATATGCCGCTACCCGGCCTTTAACCAAAACAACTCTGCCGACTAAACCCAGTTCTAAATAATTTTTTAAGGCATTGACCTGAACTTTCAACATATCTTCCAGCATATACTGATATAATTGGTCAGAATTATTTTTTTTCCGGTTATCAATCCAATTTTCAAGCAAACCAATAGATTCCAGAGCAAACTCTTCTGAGTAAGGTTTATAAACAAAAGAATAATTATTCATAAAATAATTACAATCCGCTCTTTTTGATTTATAAGCATTGCCCTTAAGCTCCGCGATTTTCAGGCGGCTATAAACATAATCCCCATCTTTTGGGCTTCGGGCTAAACCAAGACTTTGATAAAATCCAAGCTCTTGGTCTTCAATATTTTCAATTCTCGACAATTGGCAATTAGCATTATGTTCATCCATTATTCCAAAACACTGGTTTATAACACTTGCTTTCAGACTTTGCCCTAAAGGACTTAAATACATAAAACAGCCGGCGCTATTATTAAAAAACACACATAGACAATCATCAATTAAATACCAAAAAATCTCAAACAAACAGTTCCAGATATAGATATTGGCAAAATTATATGGACTTAATTCATGGGTTTTAATTGCTAAAAACTGATCAAACATTTTCTTATCCGCGATGCTTAGTCGGTTTTTCTCTGGTATTTTAATTGGCATTATAATAAACCTTAGCGGTTAGACAAAAGATTTTTTTTTATCAAAAAAAGTTCCACATCCGGGTAAGAATGAAACTTATCTTGTTCCTGAGCATAAAGCTTAAAATTATCTGGCTCTAAAAGTGCCTGAGAAAGATACTCCGCGTATTGTTCAAACTCTTTTGTATTTACATTATTCAGAATATATGGACAGCCCAGATGTACAACTAAATCTAAGTCCCCATTTCTTCTGACCAGTAAAAACGGGTACAAAGCGCATTCAAACGGACGGCGCTCATATACTCGACACTTATGCTCAGCTTCTTCTAAGAATTTACAAATAAGACTCGATTCTGAGCTTTTTTTTGCTTTAACACAGGCAATACCCAGAGCCTTTTCATCAGCTTTTAATAAATGCGGCAGCCAGATATCAGCTTCAAACCTGCAGCATTCTTTGCATTCCAAACAAAACTCTGAGTTTAAATATTGTTTTATATTCAACATAATCCGATCATTCCTGGTTTAAAGTATCCTTAAACCAATTTTTTATTATTTCCAGCATCTGCTGGCTATGATTACGCATTAAATACTCCGCGTGCGGTCCTTGGTTTATAATCCTGATCTGTTTTTTTGTTTTAACTTTTTCAAACAATTCCCGCGAATGATTAGGATAAATAACCCAGTCTTTATCTCCATGAATAAAACAAACCGGCATTGATAATTTTTCAGCGAGATTAATTGGTTTATCTTTTTTTAACCAAAACGGCCCGGGACGCACTCCTTTACCAATTGCCCCTTCCCCCAGATTATAGATAATATCGTTTTCCAGATTAATTTCCCAGAACTTACAATCTATCTTCTCAAATTCTGTGGGGCCGCTGACGACAATCAGACTCTGAGCCAGATTACTATTTTTCGCTAAGGCAATAATACTCGTAGCCGCGCCCAAAGAAAATCCGATTAAGCCGACTTTTTCATACTTTGCTTGGGCAAATTCTAAAACCGCGTTTAGATCTAAATATTCCTTAGAAGTCCAGTAAAACAAACCTTCGCTTTTTCCATGCCCGCGAAAATCAAGCAATATAATGTCAAAGTCAGTTAGCATTCCGGCCGCTAGTTTTTTAAGCAAAACGGAATTTTTGCTGTTAAAAAAACCATGGGCAATAACAATTACCTGCTTATGCCCCGCGGAATAATAATC
>JAHITE010000123.1 GCA_018817585.1 Candidatus Omnitrophota bacterium | reverse complement strand
AGAAATGTGGTTATTGATAAAAAATTTGGATCACCGACAATCACTAAAGATGGCGTGACTGTGGCAAAGGAAATTGAATTATCTGATCCGTATCAAAATCTGGGTGCTGAATTAGTAAAAGAAGTTGCTTCTAAAACCAGTGATATTGCGGGTGATGGGACAACAACAGCTACAGTTTTAGCTGAGGCAATTTATCGAGAAGGTCTCAAGAATGTAACAGCGGGTGCTAATCCGATGTCTTTAAAAAGAGGTATTGAGTTTGCAGTTGAAGCAGTTGTTAAAGAAATGAAGAAGATCGCTAAACCAATTAAAGATAAAACTGAAGTTGCGCAAGTTGCTTCAATTGCCGCAAATAATGATCTGACAATCGGCGCTTTAATCGCGGATGCTATGGAAAAAGTTGGTAAAGACGGGGTTATTACAGTTGAAGAAGCAAAGTCAACCCAAACAACTCTGGATGTTGTTGAAGGTATGCAGTTTGATCAAGGATATTTATCGCCTTATTTTGTTTCTGATGCGGATAAAATGATTTGCTTGTTGGATGATCCGTTTATCTTAATTCATGAAAAAAAGATTTCCAGTTTGAAGGATTTATTGCCTTTATTGGAAAAAACCGCAAGAGCAGGAAAACCATTATTGATCATTGCTGAAGATATTGACGGTGAAGCATTGGCTACTTTAGTGGTAAATAAAATTCGCGGAACATTACAGTGTGCTGCAGTTAAAGCTCCGGGTTATGGCGATAGAAGAAAAGAAATGCTGGAAGATATCGCGAAATTAACCGGCGGTCGGGCAATTACTGAAGAGCTAGGTGAAAAATTAGAAAATATTGATATTGCTGATTTAGGTAGAGCGAAGAAAGTAAGAATCGAAAAAGATAATACAACGATTGTTGAAGGCGCAGGCAAGACAGCGGATATTAAAGCTCGGATCAGCCAAATCAAGAAGCAGATTGAGGCATCTGATTCTGATTATGACCGGGAAAAACTACAGGAACGTTTGGCAAAACTTGCCGGCGGAGTCGCGGTAATTAATGTTGGCGCGGCAACTGAGACTGAAATGAAAGAGAAAAAAGCAAGAGTTGAAGATGCTTTGCACGCGACTCGGGCCGCGGTTGAAGAAGGAATTGTTCCTGGTGGAGGAGTGATTCTTGTGCGTGCGGCAAAAGGCTTAGATAGTTTAAAGCTGGAAGGTGATGAGAAAGTTGGTGCAGAGATTATCCGCAGAGCAATCGAAGCGCCAATTCGTCAGCTTGCAGAAAACGCGGGATTAGAAGGTTCTGTTGTTTTAGAACAAGTTAAAAATAGAAAAGGTAATATTGGCTATAACTTTAGCACTAATGAATATGTGGATATGATCGAAGCGGGTATTCTTGATCCTGCTAAGGTTAGCCGGAGTGCTTTAGAAAACGCGGCAAGTATTGCTAGTCTGCTTTTAACCACAGAGACTTTGATCACAGACACAAAAGAAGATGATAAAGCCGGTGCCGGAATGCCTCCGATGGGTGGCATGGGCGGCATGGGTGGTATGGGTGGAATGGGCGGATATTAATTACCCCCAAATTTGGATTAATAAAACCCGCGGGAACTTATGTTCTTGCGGGTTTTTATTTTGCGGCTTGACTTTAGTGATGAAATATTTTATAATTTTACCTAAAGTTATTGGATTGAATCGTTTGGCCTTACAAAGATCGTATGGCGATTTTGGTAAGGGTATTTTTATTTAACTATTAAATAGGTTTTTAAAAGTTAATGAGGAAGTATGATGGTAAAAAGGATTCAGAACAATATCTTAATTATTTTATTTTCAATTTCTTCAATCTTTTCAATATCAACTGCTTATTGCCAGCAAACAGTCCAGACTATTAGCGGGACTGTATCATCTGTGAACACAACCACCCAGTCCTTGACGATCAATTATTTCGACCAAACCACCTCAATTCAAAATATTCAAATTATTATTTCTAATGATACGGAAATTTTCGATGTATTTATTATATCTAAAGACCAGAGGATTTAAACCGGGCACGCTCAAAGATACCCGTAAGCATTTAGATACTTTTGATCTCTGGCTAAACGAAATAAAACAGCAGGACATAAAACAGATAACTGTTAAAACTATCAGAGAATACCAACTCTATCTTAAAAATGAATATCGTAAACACAACGCCCAGCCAATCGCTTCAATAACGATTATTATTAAACTGCATACACTCAAAAGATATTTTAAATATCTGGTTAAGCACAAAGAGATACTTTTAGATCCCAGTGTAGACATCGAACTGCCAAAAGGCAGAGAGTATCTGCCGAAACATATCCTGAGCCAGGAAGAAGCCGAAAGACTGCTAAGCGTACCGGCTAAAACTGCTATGGATATACGCAACAAAGCAATCTTAGAACTGCTCTACAGCACGGGAATGCGCGGCCAGGAACTTTGTAATTTAGATATTTATGATCTTAACCTAAAAGATAGAAGCATTCATATCAGAATCCCGAAAAACCGTAAAGACAGGATCGTGCCCATCGGAGAAAAAGCAAAACAAGCCGTAGAGAACTATCTTTTAACCAGCCGCATGAAACTATGCAAACACGTAAGAGAAAAAGCAGTCTTTATTAGTTTAAGCGGAACCCGGATAACGCAAAAGGCATTACGTTACCTGGTAAAAAAATACATCAGAAAACTAAGGCTGGATAAAAACATTGGAGTACACAGCATCAGGCACAGCTGTGCTACGCATCTTTTAGAAAACGGCAGTAATCTAAGAATCATTCAGCAGCTACTTGGACACACCAGTCCAAGAAGCACGGAAATATATACGCGCATCGTGCCCCAGGAATTAAAAACCGCGATTAGCCGGTACCATCCCCGGGAAAGAATGAGAGTGGTTTAAAAAGAGCATTGAATTAGTATGAGTGATGGGATATACTTTTAGTATTAACAAAGGTAACAGGAGGAACAAGAAGATGGCAGGGAAAAAGGGAAAAACCCCGGCATACGATTCGGAGCGGGAGACCAGAGTATTGCTGGAGCAGGTCAATAAAAGCATTAGTCTTATTGCTGAGCAGCATGGAGAAATGAATAAGAATATCGGCGAAATAAAAACAAGGCTTGGCAATGTGGAGTCAGAGTTAGGTACGGTAAAAATGGCGGTAATGGAAAATAGCAGAAAAATAGACCGGGTCGAGAAGAAACTTGATACTAATATAGATAACCACGAAAAAAGAATAACAAAAGTAGAAGAAAAAATAGGTATTTAACCGCTCTTTGATTTTTAGCTGAATATTTTTAACTGGTATAGGTATCGGCAGTTACGAAATTTTTTCAAAATGAACGTACCGTGTATTGCTGCAAACCGATCCTATAGGATATTATGGAGGGATTAATCTTTATTCCTACGTCTCCAATAACCCCTTGAATTATGTCGATCCGATGGGGTTGTGCGGGGAAAAAGGGTTGTGGTATGACAGGCTTGCCTTGTGGGCATCTATGCAAACGGAAGAGGCTAAGGATATTATTATTTCCGGTATGGCCACAGATGCTGCAGGGATATATGAGGCCACAGTAATTACTACGGTGATGGAATTTGGGATGGGAGTATTTCAAACTCCGGCAGCAATAGGTCATTTAGGTGAAGGTACTGGTACGTTTATGTCAAATCCTTCCTGGCAGACTGCGCCAGGGATGCTAACGGATGTTTCGCTTGTTGCTACTATTTTATCTGTAGGTTTGTCTGCTGCTGGAGGTTCTAGCACTTCAACCAACTCTTCTAAGTCTGCAACAAAAGCACCTGCTCCTGATTTTGTTGTTTCCTCTGATGGGACAGTGTATCCCGTTCCAAAAGGAGCAATAGGGCCAACCGCAGTTATAAACGAATCGAGAAATATAACTGGGGCTGCTTTTACAGGAGGTAAAGGAGGTACTAATGGACAAGTATCAACAATGAGAATAATGGACGCTACATTACGTGCTCCAAAAGGTTATATAAAATATTCAAATGGCTACAATCAAGGCGTAAATCCTTATACGGGAAGAACTGGTTCTTTTGCAGAAACACACTACAATATTAATTAGGAGTAAATTATGGAATCTCAATTGAAAATATTAGAAGGACTTACGGTGAATAAAATTTTAGAAATCCATGATTATACTCAAATATTTTTTGAGAGAGGTATAATATTAAATATTTATAACGAATATTACTTATCAGATGATAAAAAAATTTGTTCCATTCAAAATTTAGTTGTAAAAAAAATCAAAGAAGAAGAGGATAGTATAGAAATATTTTTTTCTAATAATATATTAGTGCATATTGATTTAACAGAAGAGGGATCGAACGGACTTGAATTTTTAGAACTTTCAATACCTGGAACTCCACCCACTATTATTGTCTGGGGAAAATAAGAGGGGAACTCCAGACCTCTACATTAGAAAGTAGTTGGCATGAGTGGAAGATACAATCACAATCCAATGCGGGTTTGGAAACGGCATCATAACCAGGACGGCACATTTAGGCTTATAGAGAGAGTGTTACTGATACTCAAAGTTTCATTATGGTAAGGATTTGTGCGTGTGCGTGCTGTTGACAAAGTGTATATTTTTATGTATACTTATAGCAGGAGGAATATATTATGAATGTATTTGTGAGAAAATTATTTAAACATGGTGGTAGTTACGCGGTAGATATCCCAATGGATTTTGTTAAAAACGCAGACACTATTGAAGTTATTTTAGAAGGTACTTCAAAGAAATTAAGCATTCGTCACAAAACAGAATTGGATACTATTGAATCAGAATCGTTGTTTTCTAAATTTATTAACGCGTTGACAGTTGACGCTATGAAACATCCAGAAAAACTTCATGCGGCAAAAGAGGTTTGGGATAAGGAATGGGACGAACTTCTTAAGGGAGTTACTGCTGCCGATGAAGAGTAGTTATCTTTTAAAATACCATGATTTTTACTTTCAACGGATAGCAAAATTAAAAGAACAAGTAATAGAATTGCGCAGCAAACTTGGTAATGAAGAATTTCAGCAACATGAGATTGTAAAACTTGCTTATCGTATCCGTAAAGCTGATCAAGAAATTATTCCTCAGGATCCAAACCGGGAAGAATATCGCCTGCGCGATGAGCTTAAAAAATATCGTCGTTATAAGCAGGGCCTGCAGCGGTATAGATTATTTTTTTGTTTTTCTAGCCAGCCAAAGCTTATTTTATATCTATACTTGAATGACGAAAAACATTTACGCAAAGCCGGAGATAAAAAAGATCCTTACGAAGAATTTAAAAAACTTGTATCTAAGAAATATTTTTCCCATAAGCCTGATGATCCTAAAATTCAGAAGTGGATAAAAAATTATTATCCGGGGAATAAAGAGGCAAACCCAGTTTAAGATAAAATTCTAAAGGGGGAAGATAAGTGATAAATTTACGGAATATAATTAGCTTATTTTTAGTTATTGGGATCGTTGCAGTATCTGGGGTTCAGGTAAGAGCAGAGCAACAAAAACAAGTAGTATTATATACAGCATTGGATCAGATATTTTCTGAACCGATTATCCAGGATTTTGAACAGAAAACTGGGATAAAGGTAAAAGTTGTTTATGATACAGAAGCAGCTAAAACAACAGGATTGGTGAACCGTTTAATCGCGGAAAAAGACAATTCTAATGCTGACGTGTTTTGGAATAATGAGATAGCCAGGAGTATTTTATTAAAGGATAAAGGAATACTTGCTCCATATTTATCTATTCAAGCCGCGGATATTCCTGAGCAATTTAAAGATAAAGACGGGTTCTGGACAGGGTTTGCAGCGCGTGCTCGGGTTTTGATCTATAATAAGGATTTAGTCAAGGCTGATGATCTGCCAAAATCTATTTTTGATTTAAGTGATGTGAAATGGAATGGTAAATTTGCCCTGGCTAATCCATTGTTTGGGACAACGGCGACTCATTGCGCGGCATTGTTTGTGGCTTTAGGTGATGAGAAAGCCAAACAGTATTTTCAATCTTTAGAGGCTAATGGGGTAGTGATGGTTCCCGGCAACTCAGTTTCCCGTGACCGGGTGGTTGATGGGGAATTAGCTATTGGGTTTACCGATACTGATGATGCCTGGGTGGCAATCAGTGAAGGAAAGAATGTGGGGATGATATATCCTGATGCCGGGGGTATAGGAACTTTACTTATTCCAAATACAGTTTGTTTGATAAAGAACGCTCCGCATCCTGATGAGGCAAGGCAGCTGATTGATTATATCTTAAGTAGAGAAGTTGAGCAAAAGCTGGCTTTTTCACAGAGTATGCAGATACCACTGCGCAAAGATGTTAAAAAACCAAAGCATGTGCCGGATTATGACGCGCTGGCTGTAATGGCTGTTGATTTTGAAGCAGTAGCTCATAAATTAAAAGACTCCGGGGAATTTTTAACAGGACTTTTTCTGAAATGAGTTTTTTGCCTAAACCAATAATTGTTTTTTGTCTTGTCCTATTTTTGATTATAGTTCTTGGGCCTTTATTGCTTATTTTTGCTGAGTGTTTAGCTTCTGTAGATAATATCGCGGAGGCTTTTTTATTAAATGCCAGGCAAATCGCGCTTTTTAAGAACAGTATGCTGGTTGGATTGGGGAGTGTGGTGTTTGCTCTCGTCTTAGGTGTGGGATATGGTTTTTTTATCAGCCGCAGTGATATTCCTTTTAAAAAGTTCTTCTTGTTTTCCGGCTTGTTACCTTTATTTATTCCTGCGCATATAACATCAATTGGCTGGATAAAGCTGATCACGGGTTGTGGGTTAGCAGGAAATTCATTGATTTATAGTTGGCTGGGAGTTAGTTTTATTCTTGGACTGGCTTACTTTCCGTTTATTATGATAATGACTATAACCGGTTTAAATTCAGTTGATAGCAGGTTAGAGGAAGCAGCTGCTTTAACTCATTCGAAAGCACAGATAATTACTAAAATAACTTTGCCTTTGATTAACTCATATATTGTATCCGGCGCAATTCTGGTATTTGTGTTTAGTGTGTCTAATTATGGGGTGCCTGACTTGCTTCGTTTAAATACTTATCCGGTTGAGATATTTGTTCAGTTTAGCGCGTTTTATGATACAACAAAGGCAGTATTATTATCCTTACCCATGGTTGGGGTTTGTCTTTTACTGGTACTTTGGCAGAGGTATCTCATGAACAATAAATCATATGTAACTTTAAGAGCAAAAAATGCTGATAAAATAGTTTTTAACTTAGACAGGTGGAAAATCTTAGCAGTATTATTTTGTACGCTGATATTTATTTTATCAGTAGGATTTCCGATGTTTATGCTGATTAAAGGCGCGGGTAGCCTGTCAACCTATGCAACCGCGTTTAAAACAGCCTGGCCGCAAATTAGAAACAGTTTGTTTTTCTCAAGTGTATCGGCAACTTTTATTTGTCTGATTGGATTTCCTCTGGGGTACGCGCTTTCTCGCGCGGGAAGGAAGATGTCTTTATTTATTGATCTGTGTTCAATTATCCCGTTTGCTATTCCTTCGGCAATATTCGGGGTGGCAATGATCCGCTTTTGGAATAGACCCCTAACATCAATTATCTATCAGACATCTCTGGTTTTAATTTTTGGCTATACCGCCAGGTTCGCGGCTTTCGCGATAAGAGCGATTAGTTCAAATATTAATCAGATCAATCGCAATCTTGAAGAATCAGCAGAGCTTGCATGCGCATCCTGGACAAAAAGGTTGAGAACTATTTTATTACCTATGGCATGGCCCGGGATAATTTCCAGCTGGGTTTTGTGCTTCGCGCTTTGCATGGCTGAGCTGGGTGTGACATTATTGGTTATCCCGGCAGGTGAGGCAACTCTGCCGATAAGAATATATACTTTGATGCATTATGGGGCGCATAAACTTGTCTGCGGCTTATCTGTGATTTTAGTTTTAATTATTATGCTGCCGATTTTAGTACTATATTTGATGTATAATAAATATAAGCATAAACTTTTAATCAATGGAGAAATATGATTGAATTAAAAAACATCAGCAAATCTAAACAGCAAAATAAGATTCTGGAAGATATTTCTTTCGCGGTTAAAAAGGCGGATAGATTAGTAATCCTTGGCCCATCGGGCAGCGGCAAGACAACAATTCTCAGGTTGATTGCTGGATTGGATGCTCCGGAACAGGGGCAGATATTATTTGACGGGAAAAATATGAATAATGCCGTTGCTTCAAAACGCCAGGTAAGTATGGTGTTTCAGGATCTGGCCTTATGGCCGCATATGAGCGTTAGAGAAAATTTGGCTTTTTGCTTGAATAAGAAAAACACTAAAACCGAAGTAACTGATATGCTTAGCGCGGTTGGTTTGCTGGATAAAGCAAAGGCATATCCGCAGCAGCTTTCCGGCGGTGAAAAACAAAGACTGGCTTTGGCAAGAAGCCTGATATCTAATCCTAAAATACTCTTACTGGATGAACCTTTGAGCAGTATCGACCCTTTACTAAAAGATGATTTAATAAAACTGATTCTTGATTTGCGGAAAAATACGCATATAACTATGATCTATGTCACCCATGATCAGGCTGAAGCGGCTCAAATAACTGATAATGTTATTTTGCTGCATCAAGGTAAAATCGAGCAAAAAGGCAGTTTGACGGAGATCAGAAATAGTCCGAATAATCTGTTTGTGAAAAAATTCATGGGAGTAAAATAAAAATGATTTATTCTAAAAAAAGTAAACTAATTATACCTGTGTTGGTGGGAATAATCGGCTTATTATTTTTGCCGACTGTTGTTTTTGGGCAAACTAAAGCTTCAGTATACTCAACCTGGGATACATTAGAAGTGGATACTTGCGCGACTGCCTGGCTGATCAAGAATTTTGTAGATAAGAACGCGATATTTAAATTTTATCCAAAGGGAGAGATCATTAGCGAAGGAATTGCTTTTGATACTCCGGATGCTGAGTTTAGAAGAACAGCCGAGTTTTGCGCCTTTGAGACTGTAATAAATAAATATAAAATTTCTGATGATGGAGTAAAAGAAATCGGCAAACTTATTCATGAAATAGAGATAAATTATTGGGCGCAGGAACCAAACTCAAAAATAGTTGAGTTTAAACAGGAAGTCGCAGCAGTGCTGCAGGCATCGACCAGCTCGGAACAGGGATTTGAGAAAACATTTCTGATGTTTGATAAGTTATACGCTGATTTGTCTCTTAAGTTTAAGTAATCTTAAGTTTAAGTAATTGACACATACTCGATTCTATGCTATATTAAACTCTCAAAATTTCTATAAGTAATAGTTTATTATGTATATATTACAAACTGTTATTAAATAATTGGTTAAGAGCATAAGGGGAGGTAAAAACAATGGCAGAATTTATCGGAAAAGGCAGAAAAGCACGTCGCTGTTATGGATTTGATGAGATCGCACTTGTCCCGGGAATGGTTACGATCAATCCTAATGAAGTTGATTCCAGTTTCATTCTGGGTGGTGTTAAGTATAAGGTTCCGATTATTGCCGCGGCGATGGATGGAGTTGTTGATGTTAATTTTGCTATAGCCATGGGAAAACTCGGCGGACTCGCGGTTTTAAATTTAGAAGGCGTTCAGACACGATATAAAAACCCTAATGAGGTTTTGGATAGAATTGCTAATGCAACGCCGGAAGAAGCAACCAAGCTGGTTCAGGGCATATATAATGAGCCGATTAAAGAAGAATTAGTATCAGTAAGAATTGAACAGATTAAAAAAGCAAAAGTTCCTTGTATTGTAAGCGCGATTCCTCAGCGGGCAGAAAGATTTGGCGCTTTAGCACAGGAAGCTGGAGCTGATATTTTTGTGGTTCAGTCAACAGTTACATCAGTCCAGCATGTTTCTTCAGAATATGAAGTGCTGGATATTGGAAAATTCTGTTCTAAAATGAAAATTCCTGTGGTTGTGGGAAATTGTGTTACGCATGATGTAGCGCTTGAGCTTTTTGAAGCAGGAATAAGTGCTCTGCTTGTAGGGATTGGACCTGGGGCTGCGTGTACTACCCGCGGGGTTTTAGGGATCGGTGTTCCGCAAGTAACTGCAACCTGTGATTGTGCTGAAGCGCGGGATTATTATATGAAAAAAACCGGCAGATATGTGCCGATTATAACCGACGGCGGAATGCGTTCCGGCGGAGATATCTGCAAAGCTTTTGCCAGCGGTGCTGACGCGGTTATGGTTGGTTCAGCTTTTGCCAGAACCAAAGAAGCTCCGGGGCGCGGTTTTCATTGGGGTATGGCTACGCCGCACGCGAATTTGCCCAGAGGCACAAGAATCCGCGTAGGGACAACCGGAACATTAGAAGAAATCCTTTTTGGCCCGGCCCGGCTGGATGATGGATCTCAGAATCTTATGGGAGCTTTGCAGCTTTCGATGGGATCGCTTGGCGCGAAAACAATTAAAGAAATGAACCTAACTGAAATCATAATTGCCCCTTCAATTCAAACCGAAGGAAAAATATTCCAGCAGGCGCAAAGAGTGGGAATGGGTAAATAATTTTTAATAAAATTAAGCTAAAAGGAATAACATGCAAAGAACTCATAATTGTGGTCAGCTGAATCTGAAAGATGAAAATAAACAGGTTGTTTTAAGTGGTTGGGTTAATTCGCGCCGCGATCATGGAGGATTGATTTTTATTGATCTGCGCGATCGAGAAGGGCTTACTCAGATTGTTTTTGACCCTCAGGTCAATTCGTCAGTGCATGAATTAGCGCAGTCTTTGCGCAGTGAATTTGTTATTTCAGTGCAGGGAAAAGTCAGCGCTAGACCAGAAGGTACAATTAATCCAAAAATCGCAACCGGACAGATTGAAATAATCATTGAGCAATTAGAGGTTCTAAATAAAGCGCAGGCTTTGCCTTTTGAAGTAAATGATGATAAGGATGTTGGCGAAGAACTGAGACTGGCTTATCGCTATTTGGATTTAAGAAGAAAAAAAATGAAAGATAATCTGATTCTGCGCTCTAAGGTGTTTAATGTGATCCGCAGTTTTCTTTGTGAGCAGGGTTTTCTAGAAATTGAAACTCCGATTTTGACTAAAAGCACTCCTGAGGGAGCGCGTGATTATCTTGTCCCCAGCCGATTGAATAATGGAGAGTTTTTTGCTTTGCCGCAGTCACCCCAATTATTTAAACAGATTTTAATGGTTTCCGGGTTTGATAAATATTATCAGATTGCCAAATGTTTTCGCGATGAAGATTTGCGTAAAGACCGTCAGCCGGAATTCACTCAGCTGGATATGGAAATGTCTTTTGTCGAAGAAGAGGAAATATATGATCTTTTAGAGCGGCTTCTAGCTGAAGTTTTTCAAAAAACCATGAATAAAAAACTAGTAACGCCTTTTTTGCGTGTAACTCATGAGCAGGCAATCCTTTGTTTTGGCTCAGATAAACCGGATACACGTTATGATCTGGAATTAAAAGATCTTAATTCTTTAGCCGAATCAAGCGAGTTTATGGTGTTTAAAAAAGTTATAGAGTCTAAAGGCAAGATCATGGGTTTGAAAGCTCCGGGCGGCGCGCAGTTTACGCTTAAACAGCTCGATGATCTGACCAAACAGGCAATTGATTTGGGAGCCAAAGGCTTGGTTTGGATAAAAGTTCAGGAAAATGATTTTCAGTCGCCGGTAAAAAAACATTTAGGCGATTCCTTATTAAAAAATTTAACAGTTGAATTTAAAACAAAACCAGGAGATCTTTTACTTTTGGTTGCGGATAAACAGAAAACCGCATTGAGTGTTCTCGGGCAGTTGCGGGTTAATGTTGCCGGAATGTTGAAACTTGATCAAAGCGATGATTTTAATTTTTTATGGGTAACTGATTTTCCGCTGTTTAAATATAATGAAGAGGAGAAAAGATGGGATTCCGAACATCATCCGTTTACGTCTCCTAAACCAGAAGACCTGGAGTTTTTGGATACCGATAGAGCGAGAGTAAGATCCTGCGCTTATGATCTGGTTGTCAATGGAACGGAACTCGGTAGTGGTAGTATTCGTATTCATAATCCTGAATTGCAGGAAAAAATATTTTCTATTTTAGGCTTGGGTAAAGAAGAAATTGAAGCCAAGTTCGGATTCTTGCTCAAGGCATTTAAATATGGGGCGCCTCCTCATGGTGGTTTTGCTCCGGGGATGGATCGTTTATTAACTCTGATGACTGGCAGCAGCAGTATCCGAGATGTTATTGCTTTTCCTAAAACCCAAAAAGCATTTTGTCCTTTGACCTCAGCTCCGTCGAAAATTGCTCAAGCGCAGCTGGATGAGCTGCATTTGACAATAAAAGAGGAATAGATTATAATAAAAAATGCTTTAAATAAATAATAAAAATTGAAGATTGTTTGCTACTGATTGCAGGAGGTCTGAAAAATGAAAAAAATGTTGCCGTTGATTATAATTTTATCAGTGCTGAGTTTAAATATAAGCGGTTGTGTTAAGCGATTTTCTATGGTTACAGTAGACGAGCCGAGAGTAGATCAGGATATTAGCGGAAATAAAGGGTTTATTTCTGGTTCAATTCCTCCTGAAGATCAGGCAAAACAGCGGGTTACTACCAGAAAAGTTTATCAAGTTACCATGGAGGTTCCGCCATATCCGGAGTGGAAAAACTTTAGACAGTCTGAGTCAACCCCGGACAAAGAAATCTGGGGCAATAGAGGTTATATTTATGGCGGACCAGCGAGTATGAATCAGCGGCAGTCCAAATCAACAGAAGAAACTGCTGTCGAAGAAATAGTTTTACCAGATGAAAAAAGCTATACGGTAACTGAAGAAGCAATTGAGCAGGAAGTTGTTCTGCCAAAGCCAGCTCAAGCTCAAACTCAAGCTCAAACTCAAGCTCAAACTCAAACTTCTTTTTCTATGTACAAAATAAAACCAGGTGATACCTTACAAAAAGTTTCCAAAAATGTTTACGGAACAAGTACAAAATGGAAAAAGATTTATGATTTTAATCAAGATTCTCTAAAAAATCCTAACAAAATATATCCTGGACAAATGATCAAGATTCCGGAATAATTTTCAGGATAATTTTTAGAGTTAAAAAGTATGATAATAGCCGATAAACTTCATGATTATCAGGAAAATAATATGCTTTTTAACAGGGTTGATGCGAATTTAGAATTTTTAAACAAAAAACTCCCCATAAATTTAATAGCCCGCAAGCAAACTCTTTCAAAAATAGGTGAAAAATGCAGCATGGTTTTGGCCAGAGGATTAACTGAATGGTTAAAGGCAGGCATTTTGGGTCGTTGGCTGATTAAAAAACGCGGAATTTTTTATACAGGATAAAAAGGTGCATATATGAATAAAAACAGTATAGCTCAAAAAGATAATAGCAATAATCAGAGCGCGATAAATCTGATTATTGCTATTTTTGTTTTTTTGACTGTCGCGGCAACTATTTTTATGGGCAAGGGTTTTTTAGTTCCCCAGCCGGCAGTTGAAGTCGGACAGATATCTCAGCAGGATATATACGCGCCGTTTGAATTCTCGTTTATTGATATTGACGGAAAAGAAATCAATGTTAAAAAGGATGAAATTATTGTTGAACGCGGACAAAAGATCAATAAAACCCAGCATCTGGCAAATACTGAGCTGAAAAAAAATAAAAAACAGCCGAAAAATCTTTATTATATTCTGGGGATTTTACTGCTAATGATTATATTTTGTGTTATAACTGTTACTTATCAAACTATCCGCAAGCTTAAGGTTCTGACTGAATTAAAAAATGTTGTATTATTGTGTTTAGTGTCATTGCTCCTGATTTTAGGGGCTAAAGCCATAATATTATCAGGTTGGAGCGTTTATTTAATTCCGATTGCCAGTGTCTCAATGCTGGTGGCTATTTTGGTTGATCCAGGTGTTTCTTTGATGGCTACGGTTATTTTGAGTATTTTTATCGGAGTTTTAACTGGTGTTAGATTGGATGTAATGGTGGCTATGCTTGCCGGCGGGATTGTAAGTATTTATTCGGTGATCAATGTCCGCAGAAGAAGAGATTTGACCAAAGCCGGAATTTTAATTGGTTTAACTAATATGATTTCGATTGTGGCGATGGGGATGATAAATTTTATTTCAATTAATTATATTATTAAGCAGGGAGCCTGGGGCTTGGCCAGTGGAATTATTTCCGGAGTTATTGTTACCGCGTTTTTGCCGGTGTTTGAAGTCTTGTTTGGGATAACGACTAATGTTAGTTTGCTGGAATTATCAGATTTGAATCAGCCGGTATTAAAGGAATTAGTGTTAAAAGCTCCGGGGACTTATCATCATAGTTTAGTTGTCGGTAATTTAGCTGAATCAGCGGCTGAAGCAGTGGGGGCAAATACTTTACTGGCGCGGGTGGGAGGTTATTTTCATGATATCGGAAAATTACGCATGGCTCCTTATTTTACGGAAAATCAAGCGCATTCAGAAGACAAACATGAAAATTTAAGTCCGACAATCAGCAGTCTGATAATCATTAATCATGTTAAAGAAGGTTCAGACCTGGCTAAAAAATATAAATTGGGATCAGCAATTAATGATATTATTGTGCAGCATCATGGGGATGATATTGTTCAGTTTTTTTATCATCGGGCGCTGGAACAGAATGGTCAGGAAAAAAACAGTGTGCAGGCTGAAGATTTTCGCTATCCCGGACCAAAACCGCAGTCAAAAGAAGCGGCTATTGTCATGCTGGCTGACGCGGTTGAGGCAGCATCCCGGGCCATGCCGGCTCCCACTCCAGTGAAAATCAAGGCCATTGTCAATCGCCTGATTAATAATAAATTTATTGACGGACAATTAGACGGCTGCGATTTAACCTTGAAAGATTTGCATACAATATCAAATGTTTTTATCCATATTCTAAACGGTATTTTTCACACAAGGATTGAATATCCGGACATTAAACAATTTACTAATGAACAAAATAAGCATAAAGAATCTTCAGAAAAAAATAAAAATAAACAGCCGTAAACTGAAAACTTTGGCAAATAATGTGCTTAGATCTCGGGGAATTGATTCCGGGGAATTAAGCATTGTTTTAGTTGATGATCCACAGATTACGGATTTGCATAAACGTTATTTAAATAAGAATTCGCCGACTGATGTGCTGGCCTTTAGAATGTCTGATGGTGAATTTGGAAAAATTAATCCGCAAATTCTCGGGGACGTAATATTATCTGTGGAAACTGCCCAATCTCAAGCCAGCCGATTAAAGTTGAGCATTGAATCGGAAGTAAATCTCTACCTTATTCATGGCATACTCCATTTATTAGGATTCAGCGATAAAACTAAATTAGAATTTAAGCAAATGAAAAAAATGCAAGAGGAGCTGATGGAAAGGTATGCATAAACGCCGATTGTTTGACAGTTTTAATTACGCGATTGAAGGGATTCTTTATGTTCTGAAAACCCAAAGAAATATGCGTTTTCATTTTCTGGCGGGCATTATTATGCTGCTTTTAGGTTTGTATTGCAACTTGTCAAAACCAGAACTTATATTATTACTGATTACGATATCGTTTGTGCTGCTGGCTGAGATGCTGAATACTGCCACTGAGCTGATCATTGATCTGATTACTGATGAGTTTCATCCTTTGGCGAGAATTATCAAAGATATTGCTGCCGGATCAGTCTTGGTAGCGGCAATTAATTCGGTATTTGTCGGTTATCTTTTATTTTTGACCAATTTACCAAAAAATACGATTCAAACGAGCATTGATTATATTCGGAATAATCCTTTGCACATAACCTTTATTTCTTTTTTGATTGTACTCTTAACAGTTATATTTTCCAAAGCGAAAATCGGCAGAGGCCAGCCTTTGCGCGGCGGAATGCCCTCGGGTCATTCCGCATTGGCTTTTTCCGTCTGGTCAATAACTCTTTTTTTATCTCCCAGTAAACTGCTGATTGTTCTGATATTTATTTTGGCTTTGCTGGTCGCGCAAAGCAGAATCCGACCAGGGTTTCACAGTTTAAAAGAAGTAATTGCCGGGTCTTTGGTTGGTTTAGGCTTAACCAGTTTAATATTTTTCCTTTTAAGATTATAAGATGCTGATACATAAAACTGATGCCATAGTGCTAAATAGAAGAGATTATCGCGAGACAAGTTATTTGGTTAGCTTGTTTACTTCTGATTTTGGCAAAATTCATGCACAGGCAAAAGGCGCAAGAAGAAAAATTGATAAATTTGGTTCAAGTTTTAGTCCGATTACTCATAATGCAATTGTTTTTTATGAAAGTCTGAAAAGCGATTTGCATATTGTCAGCCAGGCTGATCTAATTGAACATTTTCCGAATATTGACAAAAATGTGGAAAAATTCGGATTAGCCAGTTATATTATTGAATTGATCAGCGCGGCAATTCCTTTTGGTGAAAAGAATCGAGAAATTTTCGATTTAGTAATGAAGTTCTTGAAATTTCTTGATAAAAACGATAAAATAAATAACATTGCGCAAATCTTTGAAATAAAGTTTTTGGATCTTTCCGGATTTAAGCCGCGCCTTGATTATTGTGTGCATTGTACCAGTCAGATGTTTACAATGAGCAAATTCAGTTATGTTTTGGGCGGTTTGCTGTGCGAAAAATGCTACAATTTTGATATTAATGCTCATAATTTAATGCAGGGAACAGTGGCGACAATTGAGCATATTGAAAAAACAAAATTAGAAGATTTGCAGTCATTTAAAATAATCAGCAGTATCAGTGTTGAATTAGAACAGATTTTGCGAAGGTTTATTGATTTTCATTTGGGAATACAATTTAAGAGTCTTGAATTTTTAAAGAAGTTGAGGTTAGCTAATGTCTAATGTAACAATGGATACAATTGTTTCTTTATGTAAACGCCGTGGGTTTATTTTTCCCAGTTCTGAAATCTACGGCGGATTGGGCAGTACCTGGGATTATGGTCCTTTGGGTGTTGAATTAAAACGCAATGTAAAACAGGCTTGGTGGAATTCAGTGGTGCATCACAGAGATGATATGGAAGGCCTGGACGCGGCGATCCTAATGCATCCAGCGACTTGGAAAGCTTCCGGACATACGGATGGTTTTACTGATGCTTTGGTTGACTGCAAAGCCTGTAAAAAACGTTTTCGGGTTGATCACTTGCCGGGATCCGGGGATCTGCGTAAATGTCCGGATTGTCAGGCAGAAATAGATTTGATTAAAAATCCGCCGCGTTTGTTTAATCTGATGCTAAAAACATTTCTTGGGCCAATTGAAGATGAAAGCGCGATTACTTATTTAAGACCGGAAACAGCGCAGGGAATTTTTGTTAATTTTCAAAATGTGGTTAATTCCCGGCACAGAAAATTACCGTTCGGGATTGCTCAGATTGGTAAGAGTTTCCGCAATGAAATCACTCCCGGTAATTTTACATTTCGCACCCGGGAATTTGAGCAGATGGAAATCGAATATTTTGTAAATCCGGATAATGCTTCAGAAGCATATAAACAATGGGTTGAGCAAAGATTTGCCTGGTATCAGGAATATGGAATAAAAAAAGAAAAACTACAGCTGCGGATTCACGCTGATGATGAACTGGCGCATTATGCCAGCGGCTGTACTGACATCGAATATGAATTTCCTTTCGGCTGGTCAGAGTTAGAAGGAATTGCTAATCGAGGAAACTTTGATTTAAGCCAACATGCAAAACAAAGTGGTAAAGATCTGCAGTACTTTGATCAAGCGGCTAATCTGAAATATCTGCCGCATGTTATTGAGCCGTCCGGTGGTGTTGACCGAGCAACACTCGCATTTTTGGTTGACGCTTATCGTGAAGAGGCGGTGAAAGGAGCAACAAGGGTTGTCTTGGGCTTGCATAAAGAGCTTTGCCCGTTTCAAATCGCTGTATTACCGCTGCTAAAAAAGAACCCACAAATTGTTGAAATGGCTAAAAAAATTATTAGTGGCTTAAAGAAAAATTATGTGGTAAAATACGACGATACTGCTTCAATTGGCAAGCTTTATCGCCGTCAAGATGAAATCGGTACTTTGTATTGTCTTACCGTGGATGTTCAGTCTACAGAAGATAATATGATTACAATCCGGGATCGCGATACTATGCTGCAGGAAAGAATAAGCTTAGATCAGTTGGATAAATATTTGCAGGAAAAATTAGGTTAATTTTATTAATGTTGTTAATTGTTAAATGATGGAAAGGGGTAGTTTTAGAAATGGCAAAAAAGTATGTGTATTTTTTTGGTAAAGGACAATCCGAAGGCGACAAATCCATGAAGGCTCTTCTCGGTGGTAAAGGTGCTAATCTTGCGGAAATGGCAAGTATCGGTGTTCCGGTTCCTCCTGGGTTTACGATTTCAACCGAAGTTTGTGATTATTACTATAAAAATGGTAATAAATATCCGGATGAACTTCAAAAGCAGATTGATGAAAATATCGCTAAGCTGGAAAAAACAATGGATGCTAAATTAGGCGATGCTAATAATCCGTTGTTAGTATCAGTTAGAAGCGGTGCTGCGGCATCTATGCCGGGAATGATGGACACTGTTCTTAATCTTGGACTTAATGATGCGGCAGTCGAAGGTATGGCTAAAAAGACAAATAATCCAAGACTTGCCTGGGACGCTTATCGTCGGTTTATTGATATGTTCGGCGATGTAGTTATGGGAGTGCATCATGAACATTTTGAAGAAAAACTATCGGCAATAAAGAAAAAATACAAAGCCAAGTTAGATAATGATCTAAACGCAGATCAACTTAAAGAGCTTTGTGGAGAATATAAAAAGGTTTATGAGAAACATGTAAAAAAACCTTTTCCATCCAGCGCCAAAGAACAGTTAATGGCTTCAGTTAATGCTGTATTTGGTTCCTGGAATATTCCGAGAGCGGTAATCTACCGAAGAATTAATAAAATTACCGGGTTACTTGGTACTGCCGTGAACGTACAGGCAATGGTATTTGGTAATATGGGTGATACTTCAGGAACAGGGGTTGCTTTTACTCGTAATCCTTCTAATGGCGGTACTGAATTTTTTGGCGAATTTTTAATTAATGCTCAAGGAGAAGACGTTGTTGCCGGGATCAGAACTCCAGAGCCGATCAGTGATCTTAAAAAAGAATGGCCAGCAATTTATAAAGAACTCAATGATATCCGGAATAAATTAGAAACACATTATAAAGATATGCAGGACGTTGAGTTTACGATTCAGGAAGGCAAATTGTTTATGCTTCAGACTCGTACCGGAAAACGTACCGGCCTGGCTGCAGTTAAAATAGCTGTGGACATGGTTAAAGAAAAAATGATTACACCTGATGAAGCTTTGATGCGGATTGAGGGCGATCAGTTAAATCAGCTTTTGTTTCCGATTTTCGATCTTAAAGCTAGTGCAGCTGCTAAAAAAATCGCTAAAGGTTTGCCTGCAGGTCCAGGGGCAGCCTCAGGTCAGGTAGTTTTTACTGCTGATGCAGCAGTGGCTTGGAAACAAAAAGGCAAGAATGTTATTTTGGTGCGTCATGAGACTTCACCGGAAGATGTTGCTGGAATGGCAGCGGCTGAGGGAATTCTTACCTCAACAGGTGGTGTAACTTCTCATGCAGCAGTTGTGGCTCGCGGCTGGGGTAAATGCTGTATTGCCGGTTGCAGCGCTTTAAATATCAACTATGCTAAAAAGCAGATAACTGTGGGTAAATTAGTAATTAAAGAGGGCGATTGGATTTCTTTGGATGGAACAACTGGAGAAGTTATGTTAGGCCATATTAAAACTTCATCAAGCCCGGTAATCTCTGGGGTTGTTGAAAATAATGCGCAGGCAAAGAAAGATCCGATTTATAAGATGTTTGTACAGGTTATGCAATGGGCTGATCAGTATCGCAAGCTCAGCGTAAGAACCAATTCCGATACTCCGAAAGATTCATTGGCTGCGCGCAGATTAGGCGCTGAAGGTATTGGCTTAACCAGAACCGAGCATATGTTTTTTGAAGGTGAGAGAATTTGGGCAATTCGCGAGTTTATTCTTGCGCAGGATACTGAAGGCCGCCAAAAAGCATTGAAAAAACTTCTGCCTTACCAGCGGAAAGATTTTGAAGGAATTTTTAAAGAAATGAACGGATTCCCAGTAACTATTCGTCTACTTGATCCGCCATTACATGAGTTCCTACCGAATGATGCTGCTGGACAGAAAGAAATGGCAAAGCGTTTAAACATCTCTACAGCTAAGGTTCTTGAATATGTAACTAAGCTGCATGAATTAAACCCAATGCTGGGACATCGCGGATGCCGTCTGTCAATCACCTATCCTGAATTGTGTGTAATGCAGACAACCGCGATTATTGAAGCAGCGGTTAATATGGCGAAAAAGGGAATTAAAGTTCTTCCGGAAATCATGATTCCTTTAATTGGAACTAAAGCGGAATTTGATTTCTTAGAACCGATTGTCAGAGAGACTGCGGACGCGATTATCAGTAAAGCAAAATCCCAAGTTAAATACATGGTGGGAACAATGATTGAAATTCCTCGGGCCGCGCTTACTGCTGATGAAATAGCGGAAAAAGCCGAGTTCTTCTCTTTTGGAACTAATGATTTAACTCAGATGACATTTGGTTACAGTCGTGATGACGCGGGAGTTTTCTTGCCGGATTATATTGAAAAGAAAATATTATCTGATGATCCGTTTATGACGATTGACCAGAACGGTGTTGGTAAGCTTGTTCAGACAGCAGTTAATTTAGGCAGAAAAATTAAGCCGAATTTAAAATGCGGAATCTGTGGAGAACATGGTGGAGAGTCTGAATCAGTAAAATTTTGTCATCGTGTTGGCCTTAACTATGTTAGCTGTTCTCCTTTTAGGGTACCGATAGCTCGCTTAGCCGCGGCTCAGGCTGCTTTAGAAGAAAGCAAAGGAAAGAAATAATAAATTATGGTGATGGATCCGATCCGATTATATCTAAAAGATATAAAAAACATCCCACTTTTATCTCCGGAAGATGAGATGAAGGTTGCTAAAAAAGCAAAACGTGGTGATGCTAATGCTCGTAAGTTAATGATTAATTCAAATCTACGATTGGTAGTTAACATCGCCAAAAAATACAGTTTTTTGGGCGTGCCAATTACGGATTTGATTGAAGAAGGAAATTTAGGGCTGATGCGCGCGGTTGAGAAATTTGAACCAAGCAAAGGCTATAGATTTAGTACTTACGCGGCGTGGTGGATCCGTCAATTCATAACCAGAGCAATTGCTAATCAAAGTAAAACTATCCGCGTTCCTGTCTACTTGACTGAAACCATCACCAAGTGGAAACGGATTACTGAGCAGTTGACTCAGAAATTAGGGCGAACTCCGGCGATTAAGGAAATTGCCAAGAAGATGCGGATAACAATTAAAAAAGCGCAGGGTTTAAGCGAGATTGTGACGCGGACAACTTCATTGCACAAACCAATTGGTGAAGATTCTTCAGGGGAATTTATGGATTTAATCGAAGATGAATCTGTAGTTTCCCCTTTTGAAGAATTAAGCCGAATGCTTAGGCAGGAAAAAATTGCTGAGCTTTTGGAAAAAATGTCTGAGCGGGAAAGACAGATATTAGTTCTTCGATATGGACTGCAAGATGGAACTTTTCGGACATTAGAAGAAACAGCTAAGAGTTTTAAAATCAGCCGGGAGCGCGTCAGACAGATAGAAAACAATGCTTTGAAAAAACTTAAGGGTTTTATGGAGGAAGCTGATCAATGAAAACATTAGCCTTACTTGCCCAATCAATCAGAGATGTTCCGGATTTTCCTAAAAAAGGGATAATGTTTAAAGACATTACTACCTTGTTAAAAGACCCTAAACGGTTTAAACAAACAGTGGATACAATGTATAAGCAGTATAAAGGAAAAAAAATCGATGCGGTTGTTTGTGTCGAGGCCCGCGGATTTATTTTTGGAGCAGTTTTAGCTTATAAGCTTAATGCTGGATTGGTATTGGTAAGAAAAAAGGGTAAATTGCCTTATAAAACCTATGAAGTTACTTATGACTTAGAGTACGGGCAAGATACCTTGGCAATTCACCAAGACGCGATCAAAGCGCAAGGCAGCGTCCTGATTGTGGATGATGTTTTGGCAACTGGCGGGACGATTAATGCTGTTTGTCAGCTGTTAAAAAAATCTAAAGCTAAAATAGCAGGCATAGGTTTTTTGATCGAGCTGGAGTTCCTGAAAGGCAGAAAAAAACTTAAAGGATATTCAATTACTTCCTTGATCAAATATTAATGTTTGCTTAGATATTAAACCAAAAGGGCGCGGACAGATTATCCGTACCCTTTTTTTTGCTTTTCTTTGGATAAAATGCTAAAATAAAAGAAAAACACTAGGTAGGGGCCGCGCTTGTCCCGGCCCGTAATAATATACAATTACCAAAAACAAATGAAATTATTAATAAACGGGCGCAGGCAAGCAGCGCCCCTACGATTTTTAAAATTAATTGACCATTGACTAAACGCTAAACGCAGGTTAAATATGATGGATAGAGAAACAGTTGTATTTATTGCAAAGATTGTCTGCGCGATAATTGGCATAATTTTACTGTTTACGGTTGTTATTCCCAAGTGGCAAGAGATTGATGCTGCTTTTAATTCAAATATTCGGAGCTTTATTGCGATGATGTTTGATACTGGCTCTTCATTTAAAAAAAGCGGTTCAAGACAGGATAATACCTATTTAATTACTGATTTTAATCAAGCGAAAAATAATTTCATCGCGCAGTTTCTTAAGACTAAAACTCCGGAAGAAATCGATAAGACCATAAATTTAGGTAAGGGCATACTGTCTATGGAGCCTGGCAAAATTGAACTAATCCGGTATGTTGCTTTTTTGTATTATATTAAGAAGGATTATGTTAAAGCATTGGAAAATTATGAAGAAGTTCTTAAGAATTATCCTAAGAACAAAAGAGTATTTAAAAAATTAAAAGGCCCGGATTCCCGCAGTGTAAAAAGAGCTTTGGCTGAACTGGCAGCGGTTTATTATGAGCAGGGTGATAGGGCTAATATGCTGGATTATTATAAGCAGTATTTACGCGCTTCGCAGCGTGAGGATTTTTTTCTTGATTCCGCTCAGGGGATCGATGAACAAACAGCAAGATATGGAATTTTTACAGCAATTGCCGGAGAAGGATATCTGTCCTATCAAAAAGCAATCGAGCAATTAGAAGCATTAGCCCGCGAATATCCGGAGGATGATATTTTTTATATGCTGGGCTTGTATAATTTTGATTTGGTAAATTTATTCGCGCAGGATGATTTTAAGTTAATTGAAAAAAATTTTTATGACGCGGGAATTTATTTTTATAAAGTTTTAGATAAAAGCGATGATTTTCGAAAACAGACGATAATCAGCAATTTAGAAAAACTGGATAAAATAAAAGCAAGGTATGAAAAAGAAAAAGCAAAATCTTTAAAAAAATAACTGAAAATTAAATTTAAGAGGAATTGTGCCGCAAAATAATAGCCAAAACCTAAATCGAAAAAGTGTAGCCCTTGCCAAAATGCGGCGGGATAAGAAGCTACGGAAAGTACAACTATCATGCTGCCCCTGTAGCTCAGAAGGATAGAGCATTGGTTTCCTAAACCAAGTGCCAGACGTTCGATTCGTCTCAGGGGCACCAATAATTCATGAGGTCAAAATGATTGATTTACATACACATACTATTCTTAGTGACGGCTGTTTAGTTCCTTCTGAACTAGTCAGAAGGGCCCATGTTATGGGCTATAAAGTATTGGGGATAACAGATCATGTGGACCGCTCAAATATTGAACATGTTTTATCTGCCTTAGTGAAAGTATGCAAAGATTTATCGAAAAAAGTCGATATTAAATTAATTCCCGGGGTGGAACTTACCCATATTCCTTTAGAAGATTTTAAGGATTTAACTGCCTATGCTCGGAGTTTAGGCGCTTGTTTGGTTATTGGTCATGGGGAGACTCTGTCTGAGCCAGTTATCTCTGGCACTAATCGCGCGGCAATTGAGGCTGGTGTGGATATTGTGGCCCATCCTGGATTGATTACTGCTGATGATGTTAAACTGGCTGCCAGTAAAGGTATTTATCTGGAAATCAGCGCCAGGGCTGGGCATTGCCTGGGTAATGGCCATGTGGCTAGGCTTGGCTTGCAGTATGGAACAGGCTTTGTTGTAAATACAGATAGTCATGGTCCAGACAACTTAATTACCCGGGAAAAGGCAACAAATATTGCCTTAGGCGCAGGTCTAACCCTCGAGCAGATAAAAGATATCATTAATAACGGAACAGCTTGTTTAGTTAAAAAATCCTTAGAGCGTTTTGCGGCAATTTAATCTGTACTGTAAAGAGTCTTTTATTTTTCAGAACAATAAAACCCGCATGTCTGTATCCAAAGGCGCAGTAGTGGTAAAGGAAAAATATCCAGAGCATAAATAAACAGAAAAAATCAGGATAAATATAAACCAGCGGAGCATATTTAATTTAAATGATTTTTTATGTTATAATAACCGCGCATGATTAAATGAATAGGTTTATGTCTTAACCGTTTTAAAACTCAATAAACTAAAACAGATGGGAGAAACGCGATGAAAATATGTTTTTCGGTGGAAGAGGATAAGGGATTAGATAGTCAGGTGTTTGGTCATTTTGGTTTAGCTCCGGCTTTTTTGGTTTTTGACACACAAACAAAAGCATTGGAAACTGTAGATAATCAAGACTTAGGTCATGACCATGGTATGTGTAATCCGCTGAAAGCCTTAGATGGAAAGACTGTGGATGCGATTGTGGTCGGCGGTATCGGTGCGGGAGCGATTAATAAATTAAACAGTAAGGGAGTTAAGGTTTATCGAGCGCGGCAAGGGACTGTGAAGTTTAATATAGATTTATTTACAGATAAGAAACAAACAGAATTAAAAGCAGAACATGGCTGTGCTGGTCATGGCGGCGGATGTGGGCATTAATAAAAGAATATCGCTAATTTATTTAATTTCTCTTTTTCTTGATAAAATGTCAGAGTGATGGTAGAATATATCTGAAAATAAAATGATGTAAAACTTGAGTTTTTATATGGTTTTATAATCTATGGTTAGACAAGGAGAATGTTATGAAAGAAAGACGCCAAGCCCAAAGAGCTTTATCATCGGTTTTTATTAGATTTAACTTTGAAGGCCAGCCGGAACAAAAACATGAAGCTTTTACTCAGGATATTAGTTTGGAGGGCGTAAAGATTACTTCGTCTTCAAGCTTAAATTTAAATGATAATCTTGAACTTAATATTGATGTACCGAATAATCCGGATATGACAGTAGCAGAAGGCAATGTTAGATGGATTGGAGAAAAAAGCATTGATCCTGTTTCGGGGAAAACAACTTATCTGGCGGGTGTTGAAGTTACTTATATGGATAAACAGGACAAAGCGTACTTAGAAAATTTTTTAAAAGTGCAGAATCCATGACTAAAAGTATAATAAACCTGCTTTATATCCAGTTTAATAGTCTGGGCATCCGCTTAATATCTGGTAGCTTAAGTTCTTAATTGGCTTTACAAAAATCATTTTCATGGTAAAAAAATACTTTCCGGGACTGAAAACTGAAAATTTAAAACAGGATGGGAGCAAGCGTGAAGAAAGATCGTAATGTCGAATACTATTTGCAGGATGACGGAAAATTTGTAATTACCAATTATGACTTGGCTAAACCGTTTGCAAGTTTCTTTCCAGGGATTGCGGGCTTATTTGGTATTCCGATGTGGGTTTTTTATGTGAATCGCGGTCAAGGTATTGCCAGTTTTGGCGTGGAAAGTAAGAAAAACGCGATTCTTGAGTTTTTTCCGGCGAATAAAGCCTGGCAGTTTGCTTCCCGACGCGGTTTTAGAACATTTATTAAAAGCATAAATGATAAAGAAAATTCCTGTTATGAACCTTTTCGTAATCAGCTGCAAAATCAGCAAACTCTCTTAGAACGCAAGATGTTTATCAGTCCGGAAGATTTCAGTGTTCAGGAAGATAATCGGACAATTGGTTTAAAAATCGAAGCAAAATATTTTACTATGTCCAATGAGCCTCTGGGCTGTCTGGTGCGTAATTTAACCATAAAAAATATTTCAAATAAGCCTAAATCTTTGGAAATTATCGATGGATTAGCGCAGGTGATTCCTTGCGGCGCCAATGACCGTTTTTTAAAAGATATTGGCAGGACAATTGAAGCCTGGATGCAGGTAGAGTTTGTGACAAAATTTAAAGCACCGTTTTATAAATTGGCGGTTGATCCTTCGGACAGTCCGCAAGTCCTGTATATAAAAGGTGGAAATTTCTATTATAGTTACGCCAATACTAATAATTCTAATAAGAAAACTGAGTTTATTGTTGATCCGGATGTGGTATTTGGTCAAAATAAAACCTTTCAGTATCCGCGTTTTTTCTGTCAAAAAAACTTTAAAGTACCACAGGAGCAGATAACTTCCAGCAAAACTCCTTCGGCGTTTAGTTATATTGATCTGGTTTTAAAGCCGCAGGAAGAAGTGACAATTACCAGCTTGATCGGCTATGCCCGGGAAGAAGCGCAATTGCAGGCATTGATCGCTAAAGCAAATAATAATGATTTTTTAATCAATAAAGCTTGTGAATATAAGCAAGAAGTCGCCAAAGTTCAGAGTAATATTTTTACTAAGAGCGGAAATTCGACATATGATCTTTATTGTAAGCAAACATATCTGGACAATGTTTTAAGAGGCGGATTGGCAATAACTCTGGAGGGTAAGGAGAAATCACATGTTTATCATGTTTATTCCCGTAAGCATGGGGATCTGGAGCGGGATTATAATAATTTCTTAATAGAGCCGACATATTTGTCGCAGGGAAATGGAAATTACCGGGATGTTAATCAGAATCGGCGGGATGATGTTTGGTTTAATCCTATGGTTCAGGATGCCAATATAATTGTTTTTTTTAATCTTATTCAGCTGGATGGGTTTAATCCTCTGGTTGTTTATGGTGATAGATTTAAGCTTAAAGACAATCAGTCATTTAAAAATATCAAAGTAGTGCTGGAAAAGAAAAGCGACGCGCTAAGAGTAGAAAAGTTTATTAAAAAACAATTTGCTTTGGGCGATTTATTTATATTTTTAGAGATTAATGGGATTAATTTAAAGGTAAGCAAAGAAAAATTTCTTACTGAATTGCTTTCCAGCTGCAAACGTCAGCAAAACGCGGAACACGGTGAAGGATTCTGGGTTGATCATTGGACTTATAATCTGGATGCTTTGGAGTCTTATCTGGCAATTTATCCGGAAAGACTCAGTGATATTCTGTTGAATAAAAAACAATTTGTTTATTTTAATAACTGTGTGAAAGTTAAAAACCGTGATGAAAAATATATTCTTTATAATGATATGGTTCGGCAGTATCACGCGGTTGGTTTAGACGGCGTTAAAGATGAATCTGAATTTTGCCGAGCGAAAAACAGTGATGATTGGGCAATTAGAACTGAGCAGGGAAACGGCAGTATTTATAAAACCACATTACTGAGTAAAATGCTTTGTCTGCTGACTAATAAAATGGCATCTTTGGATGCTTTTGGCTGTGGAATTGAAATGGAAGCGAATAAGCCGGGTTGGTATGATGCTTTAAATGGTCTGCCCGGATTGTTTGGTTCATCGGTATGCGAAACCTTTGAGCTTAAGCGGTTGATTGATTTTATTTTAAACTGTATAGAGCAGCTGAAACTCGAATCTGATTTACTGGTCAGTGTTCCGAAAGAATTGGATGATTTTATTCAAGGGCTTGTGGGATTAGTTAATAATTATCTTAAGAGCAAGACCAAGAGTCGGGAAATGCTTTATTGGGATAAGTCTTACGCGCTTAAAGAAACTTACCGTAAACAAATCTCCCGAGGAATTAATGGCAAATTAGTTGATTTGAAAATTAAAGAAATTAAAGCAATTTTAATGAAGATGTCAGCAAAGCTGGAAATAAGCCTGGCTAATTCTAAAGATAAAAAAACCGGTTTATATCATACTTATTTTATAAATGAAGTAACTAAATTTAATAAAATTAAAACCCGCGATGGATTTAAAAAAAGCAAAGATGGTCTTTTCTGCGTGCAGCCAAAACAGTTTAAACAAAAACCCTTGCCCTTGTTTTTAGAAGCGCAGGTTCATGCTTTAAGATGCGTTCAGGATGCTAAAAAAGTAAAAGCGCTTTATGCTAATACCCGAAAGAGCGCTTTGTATGATAAACCATTGAAAATGTTTAAAGTAAATGCTTCTTTGGAAAAAGTGACTAAAGATATTGGTCGCGCCAGAGTATTTACTCCCGGATGGTTGGAAAATGAGTCAATCTGGCTGCATATGGAATATAAGTTCATCTTGGAATTATTACGCAATGGTTTATATGAAGAGTTTTTTACTGAGTTTAAAAACGTGCTGATACCATTCCAGCCGGCGGAAAGATACGGCCGAAGTATTTTGGAAAACTCCTCATTTCTGGTTAGCAGTGCTTTTCCTGATAAAACCCTGCACGGTAATGGATTTGTGGCCCGCCTAAGCGGTTCTACTGCTGAGTTTATTACCATGTGGTTGTGGATGAATGTTGGGCAAAATCCTTTTCGCTTAAATGAAAACAAGGGCTTGATCGCGCGGTTTGAGCCAGCTTTGCCAGCGTGGATGTTTACTCAGGAAGAAGCAGTTTTTGAGTATTGCTTGGGCAAGGATAAGCATGTGATTATTGATTTGCCGAAAAACTCATATGCTTTTAAATTCTTAAATTCGACTTTAGTTATTTATCATAATCCTAAGAATAAAAATACTTATGGTAAAGGCGGAGTAAAGCCTTTATCAATGCGGATTGCTTTGGATAATGGCAATCGGGTAAATGTGGAAAGCAGTGTGCTGGATAGTGAATACGCGCAAATGCTCAGAGACGGTAAGATCAGCAGGATCGATGTCCAGTTGGGCTAAAATTAATCAGAATTAATTTGATTTATTGTTTTTAAAGGGACGCTTTAACGCTTCCCTTTTTTTTAAAAGATATAAATGATTGAAAATCAAAGAGGGAATATGGAAGAATATAAAACCATCAAATTAGCGCATCAGCCTTGTGAATTATGTAAGATCCTTAAACTGCATGATTTGGTGCAAAGCGGCGGTCATGCTAAATTGGAAATATCGCAGGGGCATGTTAAGGTTAATAATCAGATAGAAACCCGTAAAGCCAAAAAAATTGTTACCGGCGATATTATTGAATTTGAAAATAAAAAATTCAAAGTTATTATTTAGAAAGCGCGGAGAATATGGATTTAAAGCTAAATAATTTTATTTTAGACCCGAGGTTGGCTGCTGACTGTTTTGTTTTGGGAAAACTGGATTTGAGCGTCTTATTATTGATGAATAATCAGCTTGTGCCTTGGTTTATTCTGGTTCCGCAAACTGATAGCAAAGAGCTCTGTGAGTTAAATCAAAATCAGCAAACCGTACTTTTAAATGAAATAAATCTAATATCGAATTTTGTTAAATCAGCTTATCCGCAAGTAAGCAAACTGAATGTGGCGGCAATTGGGAATATTGTCAGTCAAATGCATATCCATATTGTCGGGCGCAATCCCACTGATTATTGCTGGCCGAATGTTGTTTGGGGCAATCAGCAAAAAGAAGCCTATCCTGAATCCGAAGTCGCGGCGATTACTGAAAAAATCAGAGGCATCCTTGTATAAGGTCACAAAGACACAAGTCACAAGGACACAAGTTAAAAGCTACATAAAATAGTTGACACTTTTTTTAAAAAACTCTAAACTCTAAATCCTAAATAAATCCAAAAATATAAACTCTAAAAAAAATTAAACCTATGTTTCTGTATTGCGTCGTGAGTATCGCGTATTGCGGAAGACCGAATGATGAAAGACGATCGCTACGCTAGGACGAAGGACGCATTGGCAAAAATTCTCTTTGAGCGGCGCTTTCGAGCGTAATTTTGACAGGGATGTCAAAATAGTGAGAACGCGCGGCTGGGCCTGCACGATGCAGACTCAGGCTTAGCGAAAAGATGTGTTTTTGCCAAGTCAAACAACTAATAACTTATCTCTTGTGACCTGGTGTCATTGTGACCTTGTGATATTATTATTCAAATTGAGCGGATATAAGAAGCAATTTCTTTAATAATGTATTCGGGAGTTGAGGCGCCGGCGCCAATTCCGATTTTTTGTTTGTTTTTAAACCAGCTTTTTCGAATATCAGTTTTTGAATTTACCCAATAAGTATTAGGATTTATTTTTTTGGATAATTCATACAAACGTTTGGTATTCGCGCTGCTTTTTGCGCCAATAATAATCATCATATCCTGTGTTGCCGGAAGCTCCTGAATTTCTTGCTGTTTTAAGCGGGTGGGCAGACAAATAGTATTGCAGAATACTACTTTTTTAATGTGTTTTTCCAGCTTCTCCACAATATCTAATACTTTGTCAATATTCTGGGTTGATTGAACAACCACGGCTGCTTTGCTAACCCGGTAAAATGCTTTTGGCGTGATTTCCTTTTTTTTGGCAATAATGATTGGTTCGGTTTCTAAATTACCTTTAATTCCGATAACTTCATCGTGTTTTTTATCGCCAATAATAATAATCTTGAACTTTTTCTGTTCGTATTCCCGGGCAATGGAATGGATTTCTTTTACCATCGGGCAGGTAGCATCAATGATTGTATATCCCAGCTTTTCCGCTTTTTTATAAGTTTCCCTTGGCGCTCCATGCGCCCGGATTAGAAGAATACCGTTGTGCTGCGGGCGCAGTTCATTAATTTTAATAACCCCGGTTTTTTTAATGTCATTGACAACCCGGGGATTGTGGACAATTTCTCCGAGCATGTAGACTTTTTTATTAGCGCTGGCTGTTTGCTCGGCTAATTGTAATGCCCGGCGAACTCCAAAGCAAAATCCCGCGCTTTTTGTGATTGTGATAGTTTTCATAAGTAAACCTAGTTTTTAATAAAGGAAAGAATGTAATTTTTAAACAATTGTTTTTGACTTGTATGCATTTTTAAAGAGTCAATTAATGTTTCTGATTTTTCGATTAGTTTGTTTATTGCTTGTTTTGTCCGCGCGTAAGCGCCAGTATCAATAATTATTTTTCGGATTTTCTGCAGATCCGAGTATTTAAGATTTGTATTACCCAAAGATTTATTAATAAAAGCTTTATCAGATAAAGAGGCTTTTTTATAAGCTAAGAATAAGGGGAGAGTTTTTTTTGCTTCAATAATATCACTTAAAACAGATTTTCCGATTTTTTTGCTTTGGCTGAAAATTCCGATTAAATCATCGTTTATCTGGAAACCCTCACCAAGAAATTCACCGAGCTGGAGCAGTTTTTTTACTTCGGTTCTCGGTGCTCCGGCCAGCACGCAACCACAGGCCAACGGTGATTTAAATGTGTATTCAGCAGTTTTTAATAAATAATTCATTCGGATATGCTTTAAGCCTACTTTGGTGATTGGACTTAAGCCATTGAGAACATCAATAAACTCTCCAGCTCCGGTCAGGATGGTGGAACTGAGAAAGATATGTAAAGCAGCTTCTTTATTTGTCTGAATAGCTTTTGCCATAAGAAAGGCTTCAAGGGCTAAAGCATAAATGATATCTCCGACAATAATGCTTAAATCTTTTCCGATTTTTTCCGGCTGTTTCAGGGCTTTTTGAAGCATTCGGTGCATGGTTGGTTTGCCGCGGCGGGTATCAGCATTATCAATAATATCATCATGTACCAAAAGGAAGTCATGCAATAACTCAAAGGCTAAGGAAGTTTGAATTAGATCATCGCTCAGTTGTTTCTTGCGGGAATAACCGCTGTAGGCTAAAAGAAAAAATATCGGCCTGACTCTTTTACCATCGCGAAAAATAAATTCTTTAATGCTTTTATCCAGGACGCTGTTGATCCGATTAAGTTTATAGTTTTTTAATCGGGCCAGGATAAAAGAGCGTAATTGCTGATTGATTAAGATTTTTAAATTTTGTTTCATATTAATATGTTAACATAGGGTTTTTTTATTGACAATAAATAATTGAAAAATATTTCAAAATGTATTATGATACTAACTTCAAGGCAGAAGTACATAGTAGAAAGTTTGTAAAGTTATAAAGTGAAAAACAGAACGCGTAAACGCGAAACAACCAATAAGGAGGCGGTAATGCTGGGTAAATTAAAAAATATTTTTGAAGCACAGAAAAAGATGAATGATATTAAAAAAGGTTTGGAAAAAGTTATTATTGATCATGAAACAGCTCAAGGCCAAATTAAAATTACAATGAGCGGAACTCAAAGAGTAATCGCAGTAGTGATTAATGAGGCTTTGCTTGTCGCGGATAAAAAGGAGCGCTTGGAAAAAGAACTGGTTAACGGCATTAACGCGGCGTCAGATAAAGTCCAGAAGGTTGCTGCTGAACAATTAAAGTCAGTTATGGGTGATCTTAAAATTCCAGGGATGTGAATTACGCTTAGGAAGACAGAGAACCGAATATAGAAAAAGAACGGGTAAAGGGTAGTTGGTGACGAAGCCCGTATCTGTAACGCTTAACGGTCACGGTTAAAAATTTTAAGCCGATAGACGTTGCCCTAAAACGAAACGGGCATCGTTACCATAACCATAACCCTGGTGACTTGTATCTGATTTAATAGGGATCAATTAGGGTTTACAAGATAGTGTCTTTGTATAGAACTTCACAAACCTTATTTCGGCCGCTATTTTTGGCTTTATAAAGCTGGATATCAAGAGCGCTGATAACTTTGTCGACATTGAGGTCATCTTGTCTGTCAAAAGTAACCAGGCCAATACTTACAGTAAAGCAGAGCGGATTGTCGCTATCTCCAAAATTATGCGCCTTGATGTGGCTACGAAGGCGTTCCGCAGTCAGCGAAGCGCCTTTGGCATTGGTGTGGGGCAGGAGAATCACAATTTCTTCGCCTCCATAGCGGCAAAGAATATCCATTGCCCGAATGTTTTGCTTTAAAAAAAGCGCTAATCCTTTGAGTGCTTTGTCCCCCTGGGCGTGCCCATACTGGTCATTTATCTTTTTAAAATAATCTAAATCAATCATAATTGCCGAAAGCGGATAATTATAGCGTTTTATTCTGAGCAGCTCATCTTCTAAGCGATGGATTAAATAGCGGCGGTTATAAATTTGCATTAATTCATCAGTGGTAGAAATTTGGGACAGCAGTTTATTTGTTTCTTCCAGTTCTTCTTGTAAAGCCTGGCGCTGTAGAAAAACATTTGAGTACGCGGTTACTTCTTCAGCATTCAAGGGCATGGAAAAATAACCGTCAATCAACCCGGCTTGAAACAGCGAGATTTTTTCTTTTTGAAGTGATTCCGGCTGGTCATTGGTCAGGACAATTAAAGGCACTGTTTCTGTGTTTGGCTGAGAACGCAGAGCAATGCACAGCTCTTGGCAGTTATCAAAGTCAGGTAAATGATTGTTTAAAAACATTAAACTTACTTTGTATTTTTTAATTTTACTCATCAAGTCTTCGGCTGTCTCAATAAGAATAAAATCAAAACCATCAGCTAAATAAGCATAAAGCGATTCGATTGTTTGACTGTCTAAACCAATAGAAAATATATTTTTCTTTATCATCTTAAATCCTTTTAAATTATTTTACACTAAATCATTAGTTTTAGTAAAGCAAATAAAGTTCCCTTGACGTGTTTGCGGTTAATTTGTTAAAATAATTGATAAATCAAAGTTGAAAAGAAGGTATAATGAGATCAAAACAAATACATGTTTATTATTCAGGAATGGTTCAGGGAGTGGGTTTTCGTTATCAGGTAAGAAATATTGCTACTGAGTTCGCGGTTCTGGGCTTAGTGCGAAACCTGGCTGACGGAAGGGTGGAATTAATTGCTGAAGCAAAACAACAAACTCTTCTGGATTTTTTAGCAAAAATCGATGCGGTTTTGAGTCAGTATGTCCGGGATAAGCAAATTTCCTGGGATAAGGCTGGAAATGATTTTAAGGGTTTTGAAATAACTTTTTAAGGTGCAGTATCTGACACTGCAGTATCTGACACTAAAAAAAGACTTGTGGAAATAAAAAGAATTAGTTATAATATTCCTAAAGCTCAAACTAAGATAAGGAAAGCAAGGATTGCTGAATATCTAGCGCAAAGGCTTGGTCAGGGACGATGAAAAAATATTTATATTTGATCAGTATTATTATAACTGCATTATTTTTATGCGGTTTTGTCGCCGGAGTAGAAATCGGCGGCCCTGATGATAAGCAGTTGTCTGAACCAAATACCCCAGTGCTTGAGTACGAAGAGACGATTGCTGCCCCTAAATCCAGTCAAGAACTTTACAATCAATATCATTTATTGGCAGTATCTTCTTTGGAAGAAGCCCAAACCTCATTTCAGGAAAATAAGCTGTGGACTTACCGCATGGTACATAATGCTTCTAAGTATATTAAACTAATGCAGGGATTAGCTTTAGACGAATATAAGCAGGAGTATGCAACTGTTTCAGATATAATTAAACCGTTGCTTAGTGATTTGAAAAACATAAACTTGTCTAAATTTCAAACTATTCGAATAAAACAGCAATTAAATAATATTGAAAAACAACTGGAAGCGGATTATCCTTGGGAAAAAGTCAAAACATGGATAAAGGAATAATCGTCAGAACAATCATTGTTGGTCCTTTGCAGACTAATTGTTATGTTTTGGGTTGCAGTAATACCCTTAATGCTGTAATTATTGATCCGGGCGCGGATATAGTTAAAATTAAGGCAGTAGTTAATCAGGAAAAACTTAAGCTTAAAGCAGTGGTTTTAACGCATGGGCATTATGACCATATTGGATGTTTGAATCATTTTGATTTGCCGGTTTATATTCACGCGGATGACGCGGAAATGCTGGTAAACAGCGAAAAAAATCTTTCAGCCTGCTTTGGGACCGGCCAGGAATTTAAGCCAAAAATAAAGATTTTAAAAGACAATGATATTATTTCTATTGGTGATTTACAGCTTAAAGTATTGCATACTCCCGGACATACCCGCGGCGGTATTTGTCTGCAAGTAAGGGATGTCTTATTCAGCGGAGATACTTTGTTTTGTCATGGAGTCGGGCGAACTGATTTACCGGGCGGATCTTTTGAAGCCTTGCTTAATTCAATTAATCAGAAGCTGATAAAGGGGTTGGATCCGCAAACATTGGTTTTTCCCGGGCATGGATCATCGACAACTATCAGCCAGGAAACACGAGAAAATAATTATTTATGAGCTTAATGCGCAGAGAATTATTTCTAATGTCATTATACTTATGTCTTATTTTAGGCATTGGCTTGTATTTTTTCTTTTTCCAGTTTGCTTATCCTCGGTATACTATAATTAATTCAAAGATTCAGGCCGCGGAAACAGGTTTAAGTCAAATAAATCAGATCCTTAATGGCAAAACAGTGATTGAAAAAGAATATAATGATTTTGTTCAAAAATTTCAGGCCAATTCCGGCAAGCCAGCGCTAACAGATATTTTACAGGATGTTAAAAGTAAAGCCGGAATGGCAGGACTTAATGTGACCAATGTAAAGCCATTTCCGCTAAAAGAAGATGGTATCTATAATGAATTTGATTTTAAATTGGAAACAGAAGGTGAATTAAAAAATTTGGGCAGTTTTTTTTATGCTTTAGACAAATCGCCATATATGTTTTCAATTAAACACACGCAAATTAATGCTCAGGCAGAAGGCGAGCCTTTAAAAGTGCAGTTACTGTTAAGTGCTATTCTCGCGAAGGACTAATTTTTTATTATGGCAAATGATTTATTGAATAGAATTATTTTTAAAGATAAATATATAAATCGTGTTAATATAGGATTAATGTTTTTCGCGGGATTAATCCTGATTTATTTCAGCATATTATTTTTTAGTGTCCAGAATATGGATATTGAGACTAAAATGGGTAAAAAAACAATGCCGGCAATAGCGAGTTTAGAGCTAGTAAAAAAATCAGAAAAATATTATGAACGGATTCTTACGCGCAGAAAATTATTTATCACGCAATCTGGAATTAATTCCGGACAAAAAAAAGATTTAGCGGTAAAAACCGAACAAGCGGATTTAAGCCTCGGGCAATTACAGCTTTTGGGTATTGTTTCTGGAGCGCAAGGCCCTCAGGCAATAATCAGCAATGTGACTAATGATCGCTCTTTTTACTGTTATGGCAATGAAAATGTTGAGGGTTTTATTGTTAAGGAAGTTAAATCAGACAGAGTTATTCTGAAAAAAGATGATGAAATATTCGAGTTAAGACTATGAAAAATAAATTTTTATGTTTAGTCACATTATTAACGCTATTAAGCCTGCTGTGTTCTTTTGAACATTTGTATGCCGCGGATATGAATACAGTTAAAATCGATCTGGATGTTAAGAATATGAGTATTCTTGATGTCTTAAGATTGCTGGCTGAACAGGGGCAGGTTAATATTGTTGCCAGCCGGAATGTGCAGGGGAGGGTAACTGCCAAGCTTAATGATATTACGGTTATCCAGGCGTTGGATGCTATTTTAACCGCGAATAATTTTTTATTTGTTGAAGACAAGGGAATTATCCGGGTTTTGACGCAGCAGGATGTTTTGCAGCAGGAACAGACTGAAAAATTAGTCAGCCGGGTATTTTTCTTAAGCAATGTCAAAGTCGCGGATTTAAGACAAGTGCTTAATTCCACAAAATCTCCCCGCGGCAGAGTAGAAATAAATTCAATGGCTAATCAGGTTATTATTACGGATACAGTGGCTAATATTGCTGAGGCTGAAGAAGTAATCGCGGCGCTTGATCATAAGATGATTACCAAGGTTTATAACTTAAATTATGCTGATGCTAAGGAAATGATGGCCAAGCTTACGGAATTAATTCCCAAGCAGGAAGGGGAAATCTTTATTGATGAAAGAACAAATAGTTTAGTTATTCGGGTGATTGCTGAGACAATTGCTAAAATTGATATGTTGATAAAAAACTGGGATCAAAGATCAAAGCAGGTATTGATTGAAGCCAAAATCTTAGAGATTTCAGTTGACAAAAGTAAGGGGCTGGGTGTAAATTGGGAATATCTTAATGATACGGACGGAGATACGATCAATGTGTCTGCTGTTTTACCCGTGAGCGTGAGTAATGGCGGAACTTTAAGAATCGGAACTCTGAGCGCTGATCAATATCAAGTCACGATTCAGGCTTTGGAAAGCATGACAGATACAAATATCCTTTCTAATCCGCGGATTACGGTTATGAATAATAATGAGGCGAATATTCTGGTGGGTGCTTCGGAACCATATTTAGTAACTTATATTGATAAAGATTCAAATACCCAGACCGAAGAAACTAAATTTATTGATGTGGGCGTAAAGCTTACAGTTACTCCGAAAATCAGTGATGATGGTTTTATTACGCTTAAAATCCATCCGGAAGTCAGTTCCGCCAGAAGGGTGGCTGAGGTTAATAATTCCTTGGCAGTGGACACAACCCAGGCAGATACCACAGTTATTGTTCGGGACGGAAAAACAATTGTTTTGGGCGGATTAATCAAAGATACTGTATCGCAGACGCAATCAAAAGTGCCGATACTCGGCAGTATTCCTGTTTTGGGAATGTTTTTTAAAAGCCAGGGCACGTCGAATGTGAAAAAAGAAATAGTTGTTTTTATTACGCCGCATATTGTTAATCAGAATACAGGGGAAATGGATATTAAAGAAAAGCGGGATCAGGCAATGAAAAAAGCTTTGGATCAGGCTGTTTATAAATGGCGGGAGTGGGAGGATAAAGCAGATGTACAGCAGTAAAACAACCTGGATATTTTTCTGTGTTTGCGTTTTTGTTTTTTTATTTAATTTTAATGCTTATTCTGCTGGCGAAGAACAGAGTTTTTCTTTAAAAATTAAAAATAATCTGATTAGCACACAGCTTGATTCAGTAGAAGTTACTAAAATAAATAATTATCATCGGGTTAAAATTAAAGGTTTGGAAAATTTTGCCGCACCAGGTGAACCTTTGCTGCCAATTAAAACCATAAAATATTTGATTCCTCAAGGGAAAAAAGTCAGCAATGTAACTCTAGGCTGGACCAGTAAAAAATATGTTTACGGTACTTATTTTGTTGAGCCGGCACAAGCCCCAGCGCGAACAGATTATGCGGGACCGATTAATCCCACTTTGCCTAATCCTGAAATCTATAGCCGTAATACTGCTTATCCTGAATCTGTCTACAAAGTTGTTTCCACGCAGGAAATGCGTGGTTATAAAATCCTGATTATTAATCTTTTTCCCGTGGAATATATTCCGGCAACTGGTAAATTAGCTTATTATGATAATCTTAATCTTAATATTGTCTTATCCGATGAGCTGGCGACGCTGAGTACGAATAATAAGTTTTATCGCGGTATTGCTGCTGATCAAAAGGCTGTAAATGATTTTGTAGATAATCCGGAAGATATTAGTACGTATAGTCAAAATGCTATAACCTCATTGGCAGCTCCTTTAGCTACGGTCGATTATTTAATTATTACGAGCTTAGGATTTAAAAACTATGTTGGTGTAAATAATCTGAATGATCTTAAAACTCATAAAGAATCTAAGGGAATATCTACTGAAATATTTGACACAACTTGGGTTTATGCGAATTATACTGCTAAATCGGATAACGCGGGAAATCTGCGCGATTTTATTATTGCTTATTGTACAGATAATTTAACTCAATATGTGCTTTTAGTCGGTGATGCTGACGGCGGTGGCATTGCTACTGGAGAAACCGAAGCAGCGCCGATAATTCCCTATAGAGGATTTTATGGCAAGGTAAATAATGATTACCCGGCACATTTAGATCCTGATAATAATATTCCCTGTGATATGTATTATGCTTGTTTTGATGGGGATTTTGATTTTAATAATAATGGGATATATGGAGAGATCGGTGATGGGCCTGGCGGCGGGAGTATTGATTTAACTGCTGAGGTCTATATTGGCCGGGCTCCGGTTGATTCCACGGCTGAGTTGGCTAATTTTGTAAAAAAAACAATTGCTTATGAAAATTCTAACGCGGATTATCTTACCCGGGCTTGCATGGCGGGTGAATTGGTTACAGATACTTACGCAAAACCATATTTGGAAGAAATTCGTAATGGATCCAGCGCTAATGGTTATTCCACCAGCGGTATGTCAGAATCTGGTTATTTTAGTTTTAATAATCTATATGATCAGGATGCTACTTGGATTACGAGCAGTTTAGTGGCAATTATTAACGCGGGTGTTCACGTCATTAATCATTTGGGGCATGCTACTAATACTGTAGTTGCTAAGACAATGTCGAATGCTGATGTTGATGGCTTAACAAACACTGAGTATTTTTTTGGTTATACTCAGGGCTGTTATTCCGGAGCTTTTGATAATCGGCAGAGTGACGGGATTTATGGTGCTTCAGATTGTATTTTAGAGCATTTTACTACAGAAGCTAATGGGGCATTTTCGTTTATCGGCAACTCAAGGTATGGCTGGTATAATCCCGGAGGGACTAATGGCGCATCGCAGCGGATTCATCGCGAATTCTGGGACTCAGTGGTGCGTGATGGAAATGTAAATATCGGCAAAGCATTACAATTGGCAAAGCAGGAAACAATTGGCTTGGTTGCCTCATATGATGCTGAGCGCTGGGCTTATTTCGCGACTAATTTATTAGGCGATCCGCAAACTCCTTTAAGCGCGGCTTTTTTATCACCAACAAATTTTACAGCAAATAATATTGCTTTTGCCAACAGCAGCTGGGTGACTTTATCCTGGAAAAATTCAATCCGGGCGGATTTAACTCAGGTAATGATTCGCTATCGCACGGACGGAACCTATCCTACCAGTGAGACTGACGGTACATTGCTGGTTTCTAAGGCTGCTACGCCAGGAACAACCGAAACTTATAATCATACTGATGTTAAGGCTGATACAACTTATCATTATGTTGCTTTTGGCTATAATGGGACTACTTATGAAGGAGCGGTGGCTGCTAATAACCGGGCCAGCACAACTGTATTAGGAGGCTCAGGCAGTGCTGATTCATCGAGCAGCAGTAGTAGTTGTTTTGTGGCAACAGCCTGCTATGGAGACCAACAAGCTCCGGAAGTGGTATTACTGCGGAAATTTAGAGATAAACAATTAATGGCTGATTATCGAGGCAGGGAATTTGTGGCTGTTTATTATATAATTGGGCCAAAACTGGCAGATATGATCAGAGCTAATGACGCGGCTAAAAAAGCAGTACGCTATGGTCTTAGTTCTTTGGTTAAATTAGCTGATCTGCTTAATAAAGGTGATTTATAATGCGCAAATATTTAAGCAAAAGATTTTTTATTATTTTATTAATAATGGGGTTAATGGTTATTTGTAATCAAAATGTTTGGGCAGCTCAAGGCGGAGCCAGACCGGTTTCCATGGGCGGAGCATTTGTCGCATTGGCTGATGATGCTAATGCCAGTACTTGGAATCCGGCTGGTCTTGCCTGGCAAAAAGACCAGGAATTTAGCGCTTCGGCAACAATCAATGCGAGAAATGATTATATTACTGGTGATTTTATTAGTGATGATTATATTGTATATACTAAGCAGCTGGGGCAGACCGATTCTAAAAGCGGATCAGTTGGGGTCTATTATCAAAACAGTACTTATGAAAACGAAATAACTCGCAGTAAAACAATTTTGATGCAGCCAGGTATTGCTTATGGCCGTCAATTCTTTTCCAGTGAAAATATGGCTTGGGGAGTTTCTTTAAATTATTTTAATTTTAAATCAGAAATTCCCGGGATTAGTTCCAGCGATACAGCAATAAGTTTAAACGCGGGATTTCTCTGGTATATGTCGGAAAAAATGGCTTTGGGTTTATTGGTGGAAAATATTAATGAGCCGACTTTTACGATTCATGGGGTAAATAGTCGATTGATCAGAGTCTGGCGTCCGGGTTTGGCTTATTATATGAATGAGTCTACTGTATTAACTTGTGATATTTATGATTTAACTGGTAATACGCAGGATCGAGGATCTGATTACAGTCAAAATGTACGCTTGGGCATGGAACATTATTTTAATGACGATTTCTCTCTGAGGCTGGGAGCGCATAATCCTAATTCAAGCATGGATTCCAGTAAATATTACTCTTTGGGATTGGGCTGGCAGTATGCGGAATTTTTTGTAACGCATCCTGTATGTTATTACTTTGACTATACGTTTGTTTATTGGCAGGATCCTGCGGTAGGCAATGAGGATTATCTGCACCAATTCGGCATTTCCTGTAAATTCTAAGGGCAGAGTATAGCGATTAGAGGATAGCGCTAAAGCAAAAGATAAATTAGATGTTTTAATCCGCAATTTAAGAGCTAAAAACTATTTCAATTCGTAATTTATAACTCATAACTAATAATTATTATCTATTCACTAAACGCTTTCCGCTAAGCGCTGTCTTACGACTTGCACATAATAATTCCATATGGTATACTTTTGTTATAAGATTTATATTGTTATATTATTAAGCACTTTTAAAATGTACATATAAATTAAAGGGAAAGGAGGTTGTTGTGAATAATAATAATTTATTCATACAGCGCAGATTTCAGGTTCAGCAAGACCAAGATTCTGGGTTGGTCAACTTTATCGGGTCATTATATATAGCCTATTATTTTTATAAAAACAATGAACTTTATGTTACAAAGTATGCTTTGAATGTTAAGCTCACAAAAACCGAGGCACAAATTAAGCAGTTAATGAAACACTGAACATAGTAGATTTTAGCTATTTTTATGATTTTTTTTAAAGCTCCTCCAGTTGAGGAGCTTTTTTGTTTGACATATTAGTCTAAATTGAGTAAAATCTATAAGTTAAGTATTTGAAATTAAATAAAACCAGAATGATTTTTATAATATATGTATGAAATAAGTGAATTGAAAAACGGTTTAAAAGTTGCCACTTGTAGAGCAGCGGAAGCAAAAAGTGTTGCTCTGGGTGTTTGGATCGGAGTGGGCGGCAGATATGAAGCAAAATCCTCCAGCGGTATTTCTCATTTTATTGAGCATATGGTTTTTAAGGGTACAAAAAAACGTACTTATCGCCAGATCAAAGAATCAATTGAAGGTTTGGGCGGTTTGTTAAATGGGTTTACTTCCGAGGAAGTAACCTGCTTTATGGCTAAAGTCCTAGACAAGCATAGCCAAAGCACTTTAGATGTTTTGTTGGATATAATTACTAACCCTTTGCTTAAAAAAAGCGATATTACCAAGGAGCGTTTGGTAATTTTTGAAGAAATTAAAATGTATTTTGATTTGCCGAATCACTTGGCTTATGACCGCTTACTAGAATTGCTCTGGCCAAACCATGCGTTAGGCCGAAATTTGGCAGGTGATTTTGATAGTTTAAAAGCAATTGATAAAGATTTTATGCTCAGGTTTATGAAGAAATATTATGATTTGAGCAATGTTTTAGTTACGGCTTGCGGAAATATTTCGCACAGCCAGATATTAAATTATCTGAATAAAATTTTAAAAAATAAAAACAATGATTTAAATAAAAGACAAGAGTTGTCTTACGCGCCGGTGGTTATTGACCAGAAAAAGCCAAATTATGTTTTTTTGAAAAAAGATACACAGCAGACGCATTTATGTCTAGGGTTTCATGCTTTGCGCCGGAGAGATCCGCTGCGCCACGCGATGACCTTGCTGCATGTTATTTTAGGAGCAAATATGTCCAGCCGTTTATTTAATGAAGTCAGAGAGAAAAACGGCTATGCTTATGAAATTGCCACAGCAACCAAAAGATTCAGTGATACCGGCGCGTTTATTGTGCATGCCGGAGTGGTAAATAAGAATACGGAAAATGCTTTAAACTTAATTCTTGAACAGTTAAAAAAGATTTCTCAGGTTAATGTTAAAAAAAGCGAATTAAGCCGGGCTAAAATATACTGCCGCGGACAATTATTAATGGGTTTGGAAGATACTCTTGAACACATGAGTTGGTTTGGTGAAAGCATTATGACTGATGGCAAGCCGCAATATGTGGAAAAAGTTATTCAAGGTATAGAAAAGGTCACAGCTGAGGAAGTAAAGTTTTTGGCAAAGAAAATATTTACTAAAAATAAGCTCAATCTTTCGGTTGTCGGCCCGGTGGATGATCAAAAGCGGAAAAAACTAATTAATATTTTACGGAGGTTTTAATGCGAAAGAAAAAACTGCTGATCGCGCCTTCAATTTTATCAGCGGATTTCAGTTGTTTGGAAAAAGAGGTTAATTCAATTCAAAAAGCCGGCGCTGATTGGGTGCATGTGGATGTTATGGATGGACACTTTGTGCCGAATATAAGTATTGGTTCCGCGGTTACCGCGAGCATTAAGAAACGGACAAAGCTTCCTTTAGATGTGCATTTGATGATTGATGATCCCTGGTTCTATTTGGATGATTTTATTAATGCCGGCAGTTCAATTATAACCGTTCATTGTGAAGTTTCCTGTTTGAGTTTGATTAAAAAAATTAAAGCAAAGCTGGATAAACATAAGATCATGCTGGGAATCAGTTTTAATCCGGCAACGCCTTTGAGTAAAATAAAAAAATTTTTAGCTTATGCTGATTTGGTTTTAGTGATGAGTGTTAATCCGGGATTTGGCGGACAGAGTTTTATGCCTGGAGTATTGCCGAAAATCAGCCGGCTGCGCAAAATTTTTAAAGGCATTATTGAAGTTGACGGCGGAATTACTGATCAGACCGCGCCTTTAGTGGTAGCTAATGGCGCGGATATGCTGGTTGCCGGTTCTTATGTGTTTAAAGCGAAAAACAGAGCGCGGGCAATTGAAAGGTTGAGAAATGCAGGAAATTAAATTCGGAACAGACGGGTTTCGGGGAATTATCGCGGATACTTTTACTTTTGAAAATGTCCAGCGGATTAGTCTGGCTTTGTCTGTGTACTTGAAAAAGTATAAGCAGTCAAGTTATAAAAAGGGAATTGCTCTGGGCTATGATAAACGTTTTTTATCAAATAAATTCGCTCAGGCAACAGCAAATATTTTGAGTCAAAATTGTGTGCCGGTTTTTATAACAGAGCAGCCGATTCCTACTCAGGCAGTCAGCTTGTATGTGCGCGCTAATCGGCTTGCTTGCGGGATTGTCCTGACTGCTAGTCATAATCCCTATGATTTTAACGGATTTAAAATTAAAGATGAATTCGGAGCAACCGCGTCTAAAGACATGACTAATGAAATCGAGCTGATAATCAGGGGCGGATTGAATGTTCCCAGACTGAAATCAGATAAGCCGGCAAAAATTATGAATGTTGATATGCTGAGGCCTTATATTGTTTTTTTAAAAAATTATCTGGATATGGGGATTATTCGAAAAAATAAATTTCGAATTCTGGTTGACGCGATGCATGGTGCCGGGGCTGGAATCGTGGAAACTGTTTTAAAGAATTCCCTTTGTCAAGTGGAGACGATTCGGGCAAATCATGATGTTTTGTTTGGCGGAGTTAATCCTGAGCCGATTGCCGAGAATTTGCTGGCTTTAGATAAAGCTTTGAAACTTAAATCGTATGATTTGGCTATTGCCTTAGATGGTGACGCGGACCGAATCGGGGCAATGTGTCCGGATGGGCAGCTGATTAGTTCGCATCTGGCAATATGTTTAATTTTGCTGCATTTTGTGGAGAATAAAAAAATGACAGGCAAGGTTGTTAAAAGCATTACCACCACTACATTAGTTGATAAAATTACCGCTTTTTACAATCTGGAGTTGGAAGAAGTAGCGGTTGGCTTTAAAAATATCGCCGCGAAAATGATAAAAGAAGATGTGCTGATCGGCGGTGAAGAGTCAGGGGGAATTGGGTTTAAAAACTATATGCCGGAACGCGATGGGGTGCTTTCCGGTTTGTTGCTTTTGGAATTAATGGCTTGTCGTAAACAGGGGATAATTGAAATTATTAATGATATGCAAAAACGATTTGGCAAATTTTTCTATTTGCGGCGCGATTTAAAAATAAAGGTAACTAAGCCGATAGCGCGTCTGAAAAATATTTTAGGACAGGACGTGGTGGAAGTTAAGACATATGACGGTACGAAATTTATTATGCGTGATGAAAGCTGGCTGTTGATTCGTTCTTCGGGAACTGAACCAGTGGCGCGGATTTACGCTGAATCAAAAACCTTAAAAAGAACAAAGGCCTTGATCGATTTTGGCTGTGCATTATTATGAAAAGAAAAAACATTAGAAATTTTTGTATTATTGCTCATATTGACCATGGCAAATCAACTTTGGCTGATCGTTTAATGGAGATAACCCAATCAATTGAAAAGCGGGGGTTTCATGATCAAATGCTCGATGATATGGAGCTTGAGCGGGAGCGGGGAATAACGATCAAAGCTTCGGCGGTAAGAATATATTTTAATTCAAAGGACGGGCAAAGATATCAATTAAATCTTATTGATACTCCTGGCCATGTTGATTTTAGTTATGAAGTTGCTAAATCGCTTTCGGCTTGTGAAGGCGCTTTATTACTGGTGGACGCGGCCCAGGGAATTCAGGCCCAGACAGTGGCTAATTTTTATTTGGCCACTGAGCAGAATTTAAAAATAATTCCCGTGATTAATAAAATTGATCTGCCGCACGCGCAGCCGGACGTGGTAGCGCATCAAATTCATGATGTGCTATGCATTGAAGAAGAGGCTTTGCTGGCAAGCGCTAAAGATGGAAAAGGGGCTGTGGAAATCCTGGAAAGGATTGTGCGGGATATCCCGCATCCCGGCGGCAGCGAAGATAATCCTTTACAGTGTTTAATCTTTGACTCGGTTTTTGATAATTATAAGGGAGTTGTGGTTTATTTGCGGGTGGTTAATGGGATTATTGAGCCAAAGATGCATGTCAGCTTTATGGATTCAGGTAAAAGATATGAAGTGTTGGAAACCGGAATTTTTAATCCTAAGCCAGAAAAAGTGGATAGATTATCCTGTGGTGAAGTAGGCTATATTGTTTGTAATATCAAGGATCCGGCGGAAGTTTTAATTGGTGATACAGTTACTGATTTTAAGAACCCGGCGGAAAAACCTTTGCCGGGATTTAAAAAAGTTCATCCTTTGGTTTTCTGTGGATTATATCCAGTCAGCAGTGTTGATTTTGATAATCTGCGGGATGCTTTGCATAAGCTTAAATTAACTGACTATGGTTTTATTTTTGAGCAGGAAAGCAGTCCTTCTCTGGGTTTTGGCTTTCGCTGCGGATTTTTAGGGCTCTTGCACATGGATATTGTTCAGGAAAGACTGGAGCGCGAATTTGAAATTAACTTAATTGCTACAGCTCCCAGCGTAGTATATCGTGTTTTAAAAACAAACGGCGATCTGATTGAAATCGATAATCCGGCTAAATTTCCGGAACCAACACAAATTGAGGATATTGAAGAACCTTATATTAAAGCATTTATGATTGTCCCGGAAGATTGTTTGGGTGTGGTCATGTCTTTATCTCAATCTAAGCGGGGAATTTACGTTAATAAAGAATTTCTTGATGAACAAAGAGTGATGCTTACTTATGAATTTCCTTTAGGGGAAGTGATTGTTGATTTTTTTGATAAACTAAAATCAATTACCAGGGGATATGGTTCGCTTGATTATGAATTTATCGGGTATCGGGCAACCCGGCTGGTTAAGCTGGATATTCTGATTAATGGAGAAGCCTGTGATGCTTTGTCATTTCTCGTGTTTCGCGATAACGCGCAATATAAAGGCCGGCAAATTGTATCGAAACTTAGAGAGCTTATTCCCCGGCAGCTGTATGAAGTAGCGATTCAGGCGGCGATCGGCGCTAAAGTTATTGCCCGGGAAAATGTAAAAGCCATGGGGAAAAATGTTACGGCAAAATGCTATGGTGGAGATATTTCCAGAAAAAGAAAGCTTTTGGAAAAGCAGAAAATGGGGCGTAAGCGAATGAAGCAATTCGGTAAGGTCCAGATTCCTCAAGAAGCTTTTCGGGCTATATTACAAATCAATGATTAAAAAGGATGATTAAATGGATAATAAAGTTAAGGCAGTGATTAAAGAATACGCGGAATCTTTGTTGATTGCTTTTGTCCTGGCAATGATTATCAGAACTTTTGTAGTGCAGGCTTTTAAAATCCCCACGGGTTCTATGCGCCCGACATTGATTGAAGGCGATAGGATTCTGGTTAATAAATTTATTTACAAATTCCGCGATCCCAAACGGGGCGAGGTGATTGTGTTTAAATATCCTGAGGATACTAAGCTGGCTTTTATTAAAAGATTAATCGGGCTGAGTAATGAATCTTTAGAAATTAAAAACGGCAGGATTTTTATTAATGACAATATAATTGATGATAAAAATCTGAGAAAAAATTATTATTATAATCGCGGTGATTATGGTGAGGGTGGTCAGAAAATCGAGATTCCAGATGATGCCTTGTTTGCTTTAGGCGATAATAGCGCCAATAGCCGTGATTCACGTTATTGGGGCTTTGTCCCGCGAAAAAATCTGATTGGCAAAGCAATGCTTGTATATTGGCCGCCGTATCGCATGCGGATAATTGAATAATTTTTCAAAAAAGTATAAATTAAAGCTAACTTAAATATAAAATTATGAATCTAGCTAATTGGATCTCAATATTCAGGGTGCTGTTAATCCCGTTTTTTGTGGGGAGCATTATTTACTGCTCACCGCAAAAAGATTATTTGCGTTTTTTGGCTGTGGGAATATTCCTGGCTGCCGGGATTAGTGATGTTTTGGATGGATATATTGCCAGAACGAGAAATATGCAAACCAAGTTAGGTTCTTTTTTAGATCCCCTGGCGGATAAACTTTTGCTTAGCGCAAGTTTTATTGTGCTGGCTTTTGCCAATAGTATCTCTTTTAAGATCAGACTTCCGATCTGGGTACTGATTTTATTTATATCCCGGGATGTGATTTTAGCTTTAGGTTCATTGCTGGTTCATCTGACTACCAGTAACTTGAAAATTGAGCCGAGCATCTGGGGAAAATTAACGACTTTTTCGCAAATGGCAACTGTGATTGGCATCCTTTTGCAATTCTCATATTCTTTTTTATTATGGGATGTCGCGGCGGTTATTACCGTTGCTTCGGGTCTTGATTATATTTACAAAAGCAATAGATTACTCAGTGCAGGCAAATAGTTTGCGCGACGATTTTTAGAGAGCAGGGATAAAGATGAATATAGATAAAGAAATGCTGGTGGCAATATCCGGGCGGCCGAATGTCGGCAAGTCATGCTTATTTAACCGGCTGGTGGGAAAAAGGCAGTCGATTGTTGAACCAACCAGCGGCGTGACGCGGGATCGGGTTTATGCTACTGTGACTTGGGGGAAAAAAGAATTTCAATTAGTCGATACCGGAGGAATTCATTTTGAAGCCAAAACGCAAATGTCTGATCAGATTATTAAGCAGGCGCAAAAAGGAATTGAGCAGGCTGGCCTGATTTTATTTATTGTTGATTCAACCGCTGGTTTAACTCCCGAAGACTGGGGAATATTAAATTTTTTAAGAAAAGCCAATCGGAAAATTATTATGGTTGTGAATAAAGTGGATGATATGTCGAAAATCGCGCAGCTGACTGATTTTTATGAGCTGGGGATTGAACCAATGTTGTTTGTTTCAGCGCTGCATGGTTTAAATATTGATGAATTGCTGGATGTGGTTGTGGAGCATTTAAAACCAGGAGATAGCAAAAAAGAAGTTGAAGAGTCTGCTTTAAAAGTCGCGTTGATCGGTAAACCGAATGTGGGCAAGTCTTCTTTTTTTAATACGCTGATAAACGAAGAAAGAGTTATTGTTTCCGATGTACCGGGGACAACCCGGGATGCGGTGGATACGCGGGTTAGTATCGATGGGCATGATTATTTAATGATTGATACCGCGGGAATCAAAAGAAAAAAAATGCCGAAAGAAGCTATTGATCTATTTTCCCGCTCCCGAACAATTCAGGCGATTAAGCGCGCGGATGTCTGCATTGTTTTAATTGACGCGCAAATCGGCTTACGCCGGGATGATCTGCATATTTTAAGCTTGATCAAGGAAGAGGATAAATGCTGTGTTATCGCGATTAATAAATGTGATTTAGTTAAACTTGATATCGCGGAGTGTCAGCATACTTTGAGCGCGCAAGCATTTTATATGAATTTTGCTTTTAGCATATTATGTTCCGCGAAAAACGGAAAAAATGTGCATGCGGCTTTGGCTTTAGCGCATGAGGCCTGGAATAATTCACAAAAGAAAATTAAACAAAATCATTTAGCGGAAACCCTGGACAAGATTCATGAACATCAGCGCCGCGATGGGAAAAGTCCGCATTTAAAAATTCAGTACATTACTCAACTGCGGGTAAATCCTCCGGTATTCGCGATGATTGTTAATAAGCCGCAATTAGTAAAACCGCCTTTTTTACGGTTTATTGAAAGCAGGCTAAGAAGCAGTTATAATTTTCAAGGCACGCCAATTAAAATTATTGTCAGAAAGAAAGGAATTTCCTGATGAATATTTTTCTGGTTTTATTAGGTATTGTCGTGGCGTATTTATTGGGAACAGTTTCTTCCGCTTATATTTTGGTTAAAATGCTCAAGGGCGAAGATATCCGAGAATGCGGCAGCGGTAATACCGGAGCAACTAATGCCGCCCGGGTTTTAGGAAAACTTCCGGGTTTGCTGGTTTTAGGATTTGATATCTTAAAGGGCGTGATTGCGGTTGTGTTTATTGCTAACTTTATTGATCAGCGAGTGGAAATATTCTTGCCGATAATCAAAACATTGCTAGGTCTTGCTGTTGTTTGCGGGCATGTTTTTAATGTGTTTTTGCAGTTTAAAGGCGGCAAAGGGGTTGCCACCAGCGCCGGGGTTTTGCTTTGTTTGAGTCCGGTTGCTGTTTTAATGGGTATGCTGGTTTTTTTATTGGTTGTGGGTATAACCCAATATGTATCTTTAGGCTCGATTGTCTGTAGTATATTAATTCCGTTTTTTATGCTGGGATTAAAAGCGCCTTATGCTTATGTGATTCTGGCTTCAATTTTATGCGTGATAATTGTCGCTAAGCACAAGGCGAATATAAATAGGCTGCTGACCGGCAGAGAAAGAAAGGTATTTGTAAAAAAATGAAAGTAGCAGTAATCGGCGATGGCGGATGGGGTACGGCTTTGGCCGTGCTTACGCAAAATAAAGGGATAAGCACGGCTTTATGGGGCGCGTTTCCGGAAAATGTAAATCAATTAGTAAAAAAACAAGAAAATAAAAAATTTCTTCCCGGGATTAAAATCCCTTCAGAAATTTTAATTACAAATGATTTGGGAAAAGTCCTTGATCAGGCAAATCTGATTGTTTTAGCAGTGCCTTCGCAATTTATGCGGCCAGTATTGAGAAAAATAGCGGAATATAAGCTAAAAAAAGTCGGATACCTGACTGTGGCTAAAGGCATTGAAGCCGCGACGGCTAAATGTATGTCGGTTGTGATAAAAGAAGAGTTGGGCAATATTCGCTTAGCTGCTTTGTCCGGGCCGAATATCGCGTATGAAGTTGCTAAAGCTATTCCTTCAGCCGCTGTCTGCGCGTCAACTAATAAAAAATTGGCAAGCATGGTTCAGGATGTTTTTATGACTCCAGAGTTTAGAGTTTATACGGCCAGTGATTTGCATGGCATTGAGCTGGCCGGCGCGTTTAAAAATATAATTGCTATTGCCTGCGGAATTTCTGATGGGCTTGGTTTTGGCGTGAATACAAAAGCCGCTTTGCTTACGCGGGGGCTTGCGGAAATTACCAGGCTGGGAGTGGCAATGGGAGCTTGCTATAAGACTTTTAATGGTCTGGCGGGAATGGGTGATCTGGTAACTACTTGTTTTAGTCTGAGAAGCCGCAATCGTTGGTTTGGCGAACAAATTGGCAGCGGAAAAAAAATGGCAGATATCCTTAAAAATACCTCAATGGTTGTCGAAGGAGCGCTTACCACAAAAACCGCGCTTAAGCTTGCTAAAAAATATAATGTTGTCTTGCCGATTACCCAGGCTGTTTATAAAGTTTTGTATCAAGAGGTAGCGCCGATTTCGGCAATGCGTTTATTGATGCAAAGACAGAAGAAAAATGAGATATAACTCAGTTTTTTCGACGATAAAAAAGAATATTTTGCTTGCAATTTAGCTTGCTTTGTAGTAATCTATCTAAGAAATTAAATTGTTTTTATAAAATTTAGACTTTATTAAAAATAAAGTGTTTAATATTTTTATTGAATCTGCGGATAGTTTATCCAAAGTTTTAGATTCAATACGGGGCGTGGCGCAGTTTGGCTAGCGCGCTTGAATGGGGTTCAAGAGGTCGGTGGTTCAAGTCCACTCGCCCCGACCATTTTAACAGGTGATTATTCTTGTAGTTAACTTTAAAGCCAATTCGGGGTAAAAATGCAAACATCTGATTCTCGTGGTTACTATACTCCTCAGGAAAGACGCCAATTTATCAGGATAAACACTAACTTCGTAGTTAGTTATTATGTTTATCCTGGCGAAATTAATAAAACTGATATGACGCTTACCCGTAATGTGAGTTTAGGCGGTATTTGTTTTACCACTGATTATAATTTCCCGATGGGAACAATTCTCCATGTGACTTTACGTTTACCTAAGGTTGCTCATTTGGTAGAGGTTTTGGCAGAAGTTGTTTATGTGCAACAGGAAAAAAATAAAAAATTATTATTTGATATTGGGATTAAATTTATAAAAGTTGATGATAAGGATTTGTTGATTCTTGAACAGACAATTAAAAACTGCGCCAGTGAAGATAATAAAATTCATTTGTCGGCAAAAATAGACAAAGAGAAAAAATGAACAAAATTAATGTTGGTTTAATTGGTTTTGGCACAATCGGCAGCGGAGTGGTTAAAGTTCTCCAGCAGAAGGCTAAAACCCTGGAAAAAAAACTGGGATTAAATATCAGTCTTGCCTGGATATGTGATTTAGATATTGAATCAACTCGCGGGCTTGATATTGACCGGAATATTCTTACATCGGATGTTCAGAAAATACTTAATGATCAAAATATTCAGATAGTTGTTGAGCTGATCGGCGGAATTCATCCGGCAAAAGAGTTTATCCTCCAAGCGCTTAAAAATAAAAAATTTGTGGTTACGGCCAATAAAGCTTTGCTGGCTGAAGAAGGCGCGGAAATATTTGAAGCGGCAAAAGCAAATGGGGTGGATGTTTATTATGAAGCCAGTGTTGGCGGGGCGATTCCCATTATCCGCACTTTAAGAGAAGGGCTGGTGGCTGATCGCGTAGAAACTGTTTATGGAATCATTAATGGAACGAGCAATTATATTCTTTCCCAGATGGCGCAAAAAGGCTGTGATTTTAAAATCGCTTTAAGAGAAGCGCAAAAAAAAGGATACGCGGAAAGTGATCCCAGTCTGGATATTAATGGTGGTGATTCGGCGCATAAAATCGCAATTCTCGCCAGACTGAGTTTTGGGCATGAAGTTGATTTTAAAGATGTTTATGTTGAGGGTATTGAAAATATAGATTTATGTGATATTCGTTATGCCGCGGAAATGGGCTATTGTATAAAGTTATTGGCAATTGCTAAAAAATCAGAAGGTTCAGTGCAATTAAGAGTTCATCCCACGCTTTTACCGAAAAAGCATATATTGGCTAATGTTGACGGCGTTTCCAACGCGATACTTTTACGCAGTGATTTTGTCGGTGAACAAATGCTGCATGGTCCGGGAGCCGGCCAATTACCAACAGCCAGCGCGGTTGTTTCGGACATTATTTCTATTGCTCAAAAAATGCAGGGTTCATTAAGGCAAGATAATTGTCTGGTTAATATTGATCCTGAAAAGTTAAAAGTTAATTTAATAGATAATATTGAAACCCGTTATTATTTTAGATTTTCCGCTTTGGATGAACCAGCGGTTTTATCGCAGATCGCGGCTATCTTAGGTAAAAACAATATTAGTATTTACAGTGTTATTCAAAAAGGCAGAAGACAAGAGCAATCAGTTCATGTGGTAATGATGACGCATGATGCCAAGGAAAAAGACATTGCGCAGGCTTTGCTTGAGATTAATAATTTGCCGGTTATAAAAAGAAAAAGTGTGGCAATTCGTACGGAAAGGATTTAAACACATGGGTTGGAAAGGTTTGATTGAGGAGTATCGGGAATTATTACCAGTTGATGCCAATACTCCGGTAGTTTCTTTAAACGAAGGAAATACTCCTTTAATTTTCGCGCCAAAAATCAGTGCTTTAATCAATGAAAATGCCAATGTATTTTTAAAATATGAGGGACTTAATCCTACTGGTTCATTTAAGGATAGAGGGATGACCATGGCTATTTCCAAAGCTAAACAAGCTGGGGCAAAAGCAGTTATGTGTGCTTCCACTGGTAATACCTCTGCTTCGGCAGCAGCTTACAGCGCGCGCGCGGGTTTAAAATGCATTGTTCTGATTCCCCATGGCGCGATTGCTCTGGGTAAATTAGCGCAGGCCTTGATTCACGGAGCTGAAGTTTTAGCAATTGATGGTAATTTTGATCTAGCTTTAGAACTGGTCAGAGAAATCACTGATAATTATCCAGTAACATTGGTAAATTCTTTAAACCCATTTCGGATTGAAGGTCAAAAAACCGCTGCTTTTGAAGTCTGTGATTCCTTAGGTAAAGCGCCGGATTATTTGGCTATTCCTGTGGGTAACGCGGGTAATATTACGGCTTATTGGAAGGGGTTTAATCAGTATAAACAATCTAATAAAATTGTTGACCTGCCGGTAATGCTTGGTTTTCAGGCAGCAGGTTCGGCTCCGATTGTTAACGGTGCTATTGTTAGCGATCCTAAAACCATTGCCACGGCAATTAAAATCGGCAATCCAGCCAGCTGGAAAAGCGCGGAAGCCGCGCGTGATGAGTCAAAGGGTTTGATTAATGCCGTAACTGATGAGGAAATTTTACAAGCGTATAAACTCCTGGCTCAAGCTGAAGGTGTGTTTGTCGAGCCGGCATCAGCAGCCTCAGTTGCCGGAATTATAAAATTAGCTAAAGCCGGATATTTTAAAAATAAAAAGAAAGTAAATATTGTCTGTGTTTTAACCGGACATGGTTTAAAAGATCCGGACCAAGCGATTTCCAGCATAAAAGAGCCGGAGTATGTTTCGCCGGTGGTTGAGGCTATTTTAGAAAAAATTAAACTAGACTAAAAATAAAACAGGTTAAATTAAAATGTCGAAAAAAATGAAATACATAGTTATGGTCCCGGATGGCATGGCGGATTATCCTTTGGATGATCTGGCAGGGCGAACTCCCTTGGAAGTTGCCCGTACGCCAAATATGGATATGCTGGCCAAAGATGGTAAAATCGGACAGGCTTCTTTTGTTCCTGAAGGAATGATTCCGGGCAGTGATGTGGCTAATCTGGCAATTTTCGGCTATGATCCCAATAAGTATTTTTCCGGAAGAGCGCCGCTGGAGGCAACGCATTTGGGCATAGAGCTTAAAGAAGATGAAGTGGCTTTCCGCTGTAATTTTATAACTGAAGGCAATGGTTATTTGGTTGATTATAGTGCTGGTCATATTACGACTAAGGAAGCTCAGGTTCTTATAAAAGTGTTGAATAAGAATTTTAAAAAACAAGGTATAGTATTTTATCCAGGGGTTAGTTATCGGCATTTAATGATTGTTAAAGATTTAAATCATGAACTTTGTAAAGTGAAGTGTTATCCGCCGCATGACATTATGGGCCAGAAAATTGAAAAATATATGCTGGATAAGAAAAAAGCCGGAGTTATTAATGATATTATGCTGCGCTCTAGAGATATTCTGGATTTGCAGGAAATTAATCAAGTGCGGCGGGATTTAAATGAAAGCCCGGCTAATATGATCTGGTTATGGGGCCAGGGTAAAAAAGTTATTTTGCCTTCATTTAAGGAAAAATATGGTTTGTCCGGAGCGGTTATTTCCGCGGTTGATTTGATTAAAGGTATTGGCTGTGCTGCTGGTTTAGAAGCAATCAATGTTCCTGGCGCAACCGGATATTATGATACTGATTATGAAGCAAAAGCCAGGTATGCGCTAAAAGCGCTGGAAAAAGACGATTTTGTGTTTATTCATGTGGAAGCGCCTGATGAAGCTGGACATAATGGCGATGCCAGAGCAAAAATTTCGGCAATCGAGAGTTTTGATAAGCTGGTGTTGGGAACTGTTTTGGCTGGGCTTAAAGATGTAAAAGATTATCGGCTTTTAATTCTGCCGGATCATCCTACGCCGGTTGCCTTAAAAACTCATACTTCAGATCCAGTGTGTTTATTAATGTATGGCAGCGGTGTGGCAAAAGATGATATTGGCTTTTATAATGAATTTGAAGCGAAAAAAAGCCAGTTTATTTTTGCTAATGGGTATGAGTTAATGGATTGTTTTATCAGGCAGGAGCAAGTTTAATTGTCAGTGTTTTTTAAACTAAAATAATGCTTAAAAAGTTATTAAAACAGTTTTTAATTATAATTAGTAATGTACTAATAATAGTAGTTTTAATAAATTTTATTAAATTTGCAAAAGTTTTGAATTCATGGTATATTTAATTAGAAGTAAAAGAGCGCCAATTTGTGTATGGCAATGGTCAAGAGGGACTGGATTGTTTCGTAGAGGGAACAAAATAAAATATTTATACTTGTAACCCTATTTTTATCCAAATACGAATTTATTATCCTCGAAAAAAACAGTCCTCTAAATCTAAGTCTATTTGTATCCGCAAATTAAGCTCTGAGATGCTAAATGATTAGTCTTTTATAAATATTAATTATTATGTCTACAATTAAAGACTTTTCATAAGTTTAGTTTTTTGGAGTAATCCGAAAAGGCAAACTCATTGAAAGATGGGGACTCCCGCCAAAATGCGGCGGGACCTGGCTAGTAAAGCTGGGGCAAAGCTACGGGTCTAAAGCTGAAGCAATGATCGCCGAGCGCACCGACAACGCGACTATAAGCTATGACAGCCGGGCTGACGAAAATTAAGCAGTTTGGCTATTATTTTGTCTATAAAAATAAAAGGGAAAGGAGGGAGTTTGTTAGATGGCTAAAAATTTTACGATATTATTATTTAATCATATTACTATAATATTAAATTCTGATTATCACTTTTTTATTTCAACTTATAATTTTAAAATTATGAAAGGAGAGCAGTCATGAACAAATATATTCGTTTTTATAGTTATTTAGTGCTTGTTTGTTTTATTGTTAATGTGACAACCATGAATCTCGCGTTTGCTTTTGATATAACTGCAATGGAAGACATGCTAATGTCCCAGGAAGTAATTCAAGGGGTATTTGGCGGTCAGGTTGCAGACCAAAGTGAATCAGCTGATCTGAATCAGCAAGTAGCGCCTCCCCCAAAGGTAATTACCACTTCCAATGGTGATCTTTATATTTACTCGGGAGAAGGGGCTTCGGCTCAGGTAAGTAAAACCGCGGAAGGTTATACTGAGGTTAGTTATACTTTAAACGGAGCAACTATTAAAGTTAAAAATGACGAAACCGGTGAAAGTTTAACTTATAAGTATGAACTTGATGGCGCGACTGTTAAGCTTTATAATGAAAATGGCGCGCTTGTTGAAACAAGACAATATAGCCAATATGGCCAGTTATTATCCACGTCAGCACAAGGTTTAATTACGTATGAATATGGTTTGGATAAAAATGGCGTTGAAATAATGGTAAGCTCTACTGATCAATGGGGAAATAAAACAATATACGACTCTAATCAGCGTCCTGATTATATTATGTATACAAATATGGACGGAACTGCTGTGCAGGTTGGGGACTATACTTATAATTCAAAAGGAATATTGGAAACATTTATTGATCAGAACGGGAATACAACTCATTTTGAACAAGACGGTATTCGTCCTTCCTATGTAACAAATCTTGAGGGTACAATTACTAAAACATTTCAGTATGATTCTAATGAGATCTTGGTTTCAGTTACTGATGTGATTTCAAATCAAATCACGGAAGTGGTTAATGGATATTATACCACTATTTTTGATGTTGTTAATCAAGTTGATGCTGATGGTAATGAAGTTATTGATCCTTTAACCGGGGAAACAGTAGTTGATCATTTGGTGCCAATCGGTGCTTATAATTATGACGCCGCGAATAATATCACTTCAATTACTAATTTAGGAGAAGAAGGTATTGTTACTGGCTGGACCGATTATAATGAGTATGGACAGGTTTCCGGAACATATAATCATGTTGGAGTCAAAGTTCAGGAATATCAATATAATGAGCATGGCTTTTTACAGCAGACATTTTCTTTGGGCGCGATCAATTCTTTGGGCTCTCAGGCAAGAACTTCGATGACGCTTTTTGACGGGCAAGGCCGTCCGGATGAGGTTTGGCAGTTAGGTGATGGCGGGAATAAAGTAAAAATTCAGGAATACGCGTATAAAGCAAACGGGACATTAGAGAGCACATATTCGCTGGGTATTATTAGAAATACTGATGAAAATGATGTAGCTTATGGCGAGGCAGTTTTAGACGCAAGTGGTAATTTTCAGTACATTACAACTTCTAAAACTGAATATGACAAAAAAGGCAGACCAGAAGCTGTTTATGCTTTGGTGCGTGATGATTTGGGTAATATTGTTGTGGATGCGGACAGTAATCCTGTGATGGAAAAACAACAGGAGTATAAATATAACAGCAATGGTTTTCTTGCGCAAACAGTTAGTTATGGTTTTGGTGGTAAAACTACTGGTACGACAACATTTGATCGTTTAAGCCGACCAACTACTGCTAGCAATGCTCAAGGCTCAGGAAGCCAATTGTTTATTTATAATGCGGACGGATTCTTAACCGAAACAAAGAATCTCGGAGAAAACGGAGTTACAACCGGTTCCACATTATATAATGATAAGGGTAAGCCAACAGATGTTTATAATCACACTGGAAGCTTAGTGCAAAAATATGTATATGATGAATGCGGGATGCTTGTTCAAAGCTTTACCATGAGTGCGGCAGAAGGGGTCAATGAATCTATTGCCTCAACCATGGCTGATCAGGAAGCAATTTTAGCATTGTGGGATCCGGCATATACAGGAGAAGCTATTGCTGCTACTGGTGGAAATCTCAGTGACAGTGCTTTTGTGTCCGCAATGTGGAATGCTTGGAATTCAGGAGATGCTGAATTAACTAAAAAGGTCGCGTTAACAATAATTATGTGGTTTAGTGACGGAGCAAAAGGCGGTAATGAATATTTAATCAACAGTGTTGGTACTGCGTATCATATGCTTGGTCAGTCTTTAGAACAAGACGGAAACTCCAGTGCGGCTATTTCTGCTTATAAAGTTCAGGTTTCTGAATTTGGCGGAGCGCAGGCTTGGAATGCAGCGGGAACAGCAGTAGAAAACGTAACTGATTGGTCTGTTGCGCAGCTTTCTAATTCCGCGGATCGTCCTGTTGGGGATCTGGATCTGCCAACAGTTAATCTTCCTACAGTAACAGGCTATACTGTTTTTGGCGGAGATGGCAAACCAATGGCTTCTTACTCAATGTATGAGGGATTTGATGATAATGGGGCAAGTTTGGGTATTCAGACCGCAAAAACCCAGGGATTCTCATATTCTTATGAAAAAACAGAAAAACAAGCTACTGGTGAAGTGGATGCCAATGGCAGAGCAATTTATGTGAATGTTACATCAACAAATTATTCAAATTTTGTTCAGAAAACAACAACCTTTGGTGATTTTTATGATTCAAATGGAGATGGCGTAATTGCTACTAGTGGCGAGAATAAAGATCAACAGGCGGTTACTGGATATACTACTTTTGATAGCTATGGACGACAAAACGAATCTTATAATAAAGGAGATGAAGCGCTTGGGGAAACAGATCAAGTAGTTCAAAAATATAACTATTCTGCAGGCGGATTCCTTTCGAGTACAGTTTCTTATGGAGCGAATAAAAGAGTTACCGGGTTTACTGTTTTTGATAATTTTTCAAGACCAGTTGCCGCGTTTAATAATTATGGTTCTAAAGCAGTTGCTCTTCCTGATGATCTTGTTTCAGCTCTTTCCGAAGGATTAACTTCAGCTGATCTGGATAATCCAGCTTGGCAGCCATACTTAAAAGGGGTAACTCAAACATTTGTTTATGGCGATGATGGTTTTCTTGAATCAAGTATGACTTGGGGCGAGGCAACAGTAGTAGATCTTGCTAAATTGGATAAATTTAGTGAGGCCCTTGGATCAGTCAGAGGAGATAGAACTTATTCTACTGATTTTGATTTTAATGATGACGGAGCTGTTGACGCGACTGATCAGGCTTTGTTTGAGGATTCTTTTAGCGGTTCAACTGCTTTTAGCGCTGCTTATAAATCAGTTACCGGTGATGCTAATTATGTTGCTAGTTTTGATTATGATTCAGATGGTGATGTTGATAGAACAGATTTAATTGCGTTTGCTAAATCAACAACTTCAGCAACTGCTAAATATATGCCAACATATACAGGTAAAACTGAATATGATAAATATGGCAAAGCTACTTCTGTAGATAATGCGGAAGGTGTAACAATTCAGCAATATGCCTATAATGAACGTGGTTTTATGACAAAGTCTGAGTCCTATGGCGCGCAAACAGACGAAAATGGTAACATTATGGTTACTACTGTTGATGGAGTGTCTACAGTAAATACTATTCTGACTGGGTACACGGAATTTAATGAAAAGTCCAAACCAGTTGCTACATATTCTGTTTATAATGACGGCGTTAACGGACAGCAGTCGGCAAAAGTTCAGGAATATGTATACAAAGATGGGTTCATGGTTCAGACTAATAACTTTGGTCGTAATGGTGTGGATAATGGAAAAACAATATTTGATGATTATGGCAGACAAAACGTCACTTATAATGAAGACAACGCTGTTGTCTCCAAATATGTGTATTCAAATCAAGGTTTCCTTAAACAGACAAATAACTATGGGCTGCAGGGCGCGTATACTGGAAAAACCGTGTTTAATAAAATGGGCAGGCCGACTGAAGCTTTTAATATGGCCTCAAGCGGTACTGGTTTAAAGGGATTAACTCAGACATTTGAGTATAATCAATACGGATTCTTAGAGGCAAGTACCAGTTATGGGGAAAATCAGGCTAAGACTGGAAAGACAATATACGATGGTTATGGTAAAGCGCTAAGAGGCGAAAATGATATGGGGATTACTGTATCTGCTTATGAATACGACTCTCAGGGATTTATGACCAAAACAACATCATTGGCATTTGTCGCAGATACTACAACCGATTCAACTGCTGAGATAGGCTATGCAGCTGATTCAGTGGCAGTTAATGCTGTTCATAATAATCTGAATGATCTTTCTGATTCGACAAACGGCGATAGTCAGCGCGGTTTTTATGCTGTAACCGGATATACCTTGTTTAATGATAATTCTCGTCCGATAGAGTAATATCAGTGTTATTGGGATACTCAAGGGGAAGGTCAAGGAGCGCTTATCCAGACATATGTCTATCAACAGGGATTCTTGACTAGCACAAGTAACTATGGAAAAGATGGAGTTGTTACCGGAAGCACAGAATTTGACAAATATGGAAGACAGCTTATTTCTAAAAATGAATTTGGGGAAACAACAACAAAGTATCGTTATTCAAGTCAAGGTTTCATGGATGTAGCGTACAATTACGGACTAGATAATGCTAGCACAGGTAGTACTGTTTTTAATGATCTTGGCCGTCCGGAAGAAAGTTATAATAATCGGAGAACATTAGTCCAGAATTTTAATTATAACGCGTTTACCGGATCTATGGAATCAAGCAATACTTATGGTGAACCAAGTCTTCAGAATGGAGCAATGGCACCGACTTTAACCGGAATAACAACTTATGATGCTTATGGTAAGGCTGTTAACCAGACTAATGAAGTCGGAGCAAAAGTAGCTGATTACGCGTATGATACGCAAGGCTTTATGACTCAGGCAAACAGTTATGGTAATAATGAAGTTTTAACTGGATATACAGAATATAATGGCGCGGGTAGACCAGTTGGTTCTTATACTGTTTCTGAATCAGGAACAGCTACAAAAGTCCAGGATTTTATATACAATACAGATGCTTCCAGTGAAACAAGTACTCTTGGACTAGTTGGTCAGGCAGCTAATACTGGATTTTTAACAGCGACGGTTAGTTATGGAGATAATAATGAGGTTTCTGGATACACAACATTTAATAAATATGGTCAGCAGGAAAAATCCTTTAATGAACTTGGTGAAAAGACAACGGCATTTGTATATTCTCGTGCTGGATTCATGAGCCAAACAAACAATTATGGGATTAACAATAGCTATACAGGTAAAACCGTTTTTAATGAATACGGCAGACCAGTAGCAGCTTATAATGAAAGAAACGCGATTGTTCAGGATTTTCAGTATAATGATAATGGTTTTCTGGCAAGCAGTACATCATATGGTGATCCAGGCACTGAAGCTAAAGGTCCGGTAACTGGAACAACCTATTATAATGATTATGGAAAACAAACTCATACCAATAATGCTGAAGGTTATGTAGTAAGCAGTTTTGAGTATAATGACGCAGGATTTATGATTAAATCCACAAATCTCGCGTTTCAGGAAGATGCTGCTGCTACTGGCCAATGGGCAGTTGATGTAACTAATGCCGCGGGAGTTACTGAGCATGGTTATTATCAGGTAGTTGGATATACTGAATATGACAGCAAGAGCAGACCAGTATCATCTTATTCTGTTTACAATGGAGTCGCATCAGTGTCTCAGGTATTTGTTTATAGTACAGAATGGGATGGGAAATCTGAATTCTCTGGATCATCGAATACTGGGTTTGTTACCGGCGCGGTAATGTATTCAATGAATACAAATGGTACGGCAACTGATACCTCTGATGATGTTTCTGTATACACAGGAACCAGCGTATATAATAAATACGGACGTCCGGAAACAACCTATAATCAGGTTGGGGTTCAGACATCGAAAAATTACTATACTTCAAACGGTTTTATTGCTAAAACCACTAACTATGGTGAAGATAAAGCTGTTACTGGATCCCTGATATATGATAATACCGGTAGACCAACCGAGTCTCAGAACTTCAAAGGAGTAACAACAACCCAATACTACTATAATGATAGAGGTCAATTAGCTCAGACAGTAAACTATAATAATGGTGTGCAAACTTCATATACAACCTTTGATGTTTACTCAAAAGCAACTGCTACTTATCAGCTGTTTACCGGGGTTAGTACTAAAGATGGCTATCAGTACGCGCAAAGTACTGATCCGCAAGGAGCTGACTATAATGCGAATGCTGTAGCTAATTATTCTGTGAATGCTGATGGTTCTATTGCTGAAGGCGGCGGATTTAAGAACCAGGAAAACATCTATAATATCTATGGCGGCATAGACCAGACCAATAGTTATGGGCGAGAAGGCAGCTTGGTCAGTCATATTACTTATGATGTTTATTCCAGACCTAATCAGGTATGGAATCATACGCCAGAAGGAAATTCCGCGCTTGTTCAGCAGTATACCTACTCTGCTCAAGGATTCTTACACTATACAACCAGCTTTGCCGTGATGAAGGCATATAATGATCAGGGTGACCCGATTCCTTCTGGTACTTGGACTTCTGAGACAACCAGAACATACTTTAACAAGTATGGACAACAGACAGAATCATATTTAATGACCAAACAAGCTGACGGTTCATTTATTCAGGGCGCATTACAATCTAAGTATTCTTATGATAAGAATGGATTTATGTTGAAATCTGTTAACTACAATGAAGGTGCAATCACTTCTTCAGTTACCTTTGATGTTAGTGGAAGACAGAATTTCTCCTACAATGCTCAAGGTGTTTTGTCAGGAATTTTCTACTATGATCCTAATGGATTCTTGACTAGAACAACATCAAATGGTTAATAGATGTAATGTACTTTAATTCTAAGGGTTATAATTGAATAAGAGAAACCTCCTGCTTTTTAAAAGCAGGAGGTTTCTCTTATATTTGTTTGTCAGTTTTTTCTTGAATTAATCAGTCTTATGCTGTAAACTATAGTAGTTATTTAATAAACATAATGCTGTTGTTCCGCGTTAATTCAAAGGGAAATATCTTTCCGTAGATTACTTAATTTTTAATTTTTTGTACTTTAGGATAAACTCAGAGTATATGAAAAAATTTCCAGAAACGATGTTTGATTTTAAATCAAACAAAAAAAAGAATAAGTACCCTTTTTTTCTTATTGCCGGACCGTGTGTTATTGAATCTGAAAAAATGGCTTTAGAACACGCGGATTTATTGAAAACCATGTGCGCAAAACTGGAGATTCCCTTTATTTTTAAAGCTAGTTATGATAAGGCCAATCGGACTTCAGTGCAATCTTATCGCGGCCCGGGAATAAAATCCGGACTCGAGATTCTTAAAAAAGTCAAACAACAAATAAAAGTTTCGGTGATCACTGATATTCATAATGCGGCTGAGGTTGCTCAGGCCAAACAAGTGGTTGATGTTATTCAGATTCCAGCATTACTTTCCCGCCAGACTGATATCTTAGTGGCCGCGGCTAAATCGCAAAAAATAGTTAATGTTAAAAAAGGGCAGTTTATGGCGCCTCAAGACATGGAAAATGCCGCGAATAAAATTAAAAGCAGGGGTAATTGCAAGATTATTATTACTGAGCGGGGCAATACTTTTGGTTATAATAATCTGGTCAGTGATATGCGTTCAATGCCAATCATGCGTAGATTTGGTTATCCGGTTGTTTTTGACGCCACTCACAGTGTGCAGCTGCCAGGAGCTGGTAAAGGGAAATCATTGGGGCAGCGGGAATTTGTGGAAACATTATCGCTTAGTTCTATAGCCGCTGGAGCAAACGCGCTTTTTCTGGAGGTGCATGTTAATCCGGATAAGGCCAAGTGTGATGGTCCAAATATGCTGGCAGTAAAAAACCTGGAAAAATTATTGATAAAGGCGAAAAAAATATGGGAGATTGTAAATGTCTGATACAATGTTTCAAAAAATCGCTCGGCAAGTTTTAAGAATTGAAGCAAAAGCGATAATTGATTTAATCCCTAGAATTAATAAGAATTTTGATCAGGCTGTAAATTTAATTGCTGATTGCAAGGGTAGAGTTGTAATTACCGGCATGGGTAAACCGGGACTGATTGGTATTAAAATATCAGCAACCATGGCCAGCCTGGGGATTCCCAGTTTGTTTTTGCATCCTGGAGAAGCAGTGCATGGCGATCTGGGCAGGGTGACAAAAGATGATATTGTGATTGCCATATCCAATAGCGGCCAAACCGAGGAAATGACAAAATTGCTGCCGATTATTAAAAAGATCGGAGTGCGGTTAATTGGTTTTACCGGAAATATGAAATCAGTGCTTGCCGAATATAGTGATGTTGTTTTGAATGTGGGGGTTAAAAAAGAAGCTTGTCCGTTTAATCTCGCGCCGACTGCCAGTACTACCGCTACTTTAGCTATGGGCGATGCTTTAGCTGTGGCGGTTTTGGAAAAAAAAGGTTTTAAAATCGAGGATTATGCTTTTTATCATCCTGGCGGAAGTCTGGGCAAAAAACTGTTAACAGTAAAAGATCTGATGCGCAAAGGCGCGCAAAATCCAATTGTTCTCCAGTCAGATAAAGTGAAAACTGTTTTATTGCAGATTACGAAATCGCGGGCAGGCTGCGCGACAATTATTGATAAAAATAAAAAAGTCGTGGGGATTTTTACTGACGGCGATTTAAGAAGACATATTGAAACCGAATCTGACATTCTGGCTTGTCCTGTATCGAAAGTGATGACTAAAAATCCGACAACTATTTTTAAAAATAAACTTGCCGCGGAAGCTCTGAAAACTTTTAAAGAAAAGAAAATTGATGAAATCCCGGTTGTTGATGAAAATAAACATCCGGTGGGGCTGCTGGATGTTCAGGACTTACTTAAAGCCGGGGTAGTATGAAAACAAAAAAAGCAAAAAAAATAAAAATCGTAATTGTCGATGTTGACGGCGTTCTTACCGACGGCACTATTGGCTATGGTAATTATAACGATGATTATCGGAGATTTCATGTGCAGGACGGATTTGGTTTTGTTCTTTTGTCCAAAGCGGGAATTAAATCAGCGATTATTACCAGCAAAACTTCTAAAGCTGTGCAAAGAAGAGCCAAAGAATTAAAGATTAATATGGTTTGTCAGAAAACCGATAAGAAATTAATCGTTTTTAATAAAATTCTTAAAAAATATAAGCTAAAATCTGAGCAAGCGTGTTATATTGGTGATGATCTGCTTGATTTGGCGGTGTTGAATGTCGCGGGATTTGCCGTGACAGTACCGCAGGCTTGTGATGATATTCAGCATTGTGTTGATTATGTTACCGCTAAAGACGCGGGATATGGAGCGGTCAGAGAAGCAATTGAGTTTATTCTCAAAGCTCAGAATAAATGGGATGATTTAGTTAAAAAGTATTCATAATAGGAATTGAGATCATGGAAGAGCATCTTTTAAGAACTGAATTAATCTGTAAATCATACAAAAAAAGACAGATTGTTAATCAGGTAAGTATAAATATTCATCGAGCGGAAGTCGTGGGTTTGCTTGGCCCCAATGGCGCGGGCAAGACAACTACTTTTTATATGGTTGTTGGACTAATTACTCCGGATAAAGGCAAAATATTTTTTGATAATAAAGAAATCACCCATATGGCTATGTATAAACGAGCGCGCTGCGGTATTGGTTATTTAGCCCAGGATCCTTCGATTTTTCGTAAATTAACTGTTGAAGAAAATATAATGGCTGTTCTGGAAACCCTGAAAATTTCTAAAAAAGAAAGAAAGCAGCGATTGGAACAGCTGCTGGAAGAGCTGAGAATGACTCAGTTGGCAAAAAGCAAGGCTTATACACTTTCTGGCGGAGAACGCCGCCGCCTGGAGATAACCCGCTGTCTGGTTACCAATCCTTCGTTTATTCTTTTGGATGAACCGTTTAGCGGAGTTGATCCGATTGCTGTATTCGAAGTGCAGCAGATCATTGCTGATTTAAAGAAAAAAGGTTTAGGCATATTGTTAACAGATCATAATGTACGGGAAACTTTAAGCATTACAGATCGAAGTTATATTATGACTGAAGGCAGAATACTTTTGTCTGGAACAGCTCAGGAACTTATCAATAATCCCGAGGCTAAAAAGATATATCTGGGAGAAGGTTTTGCTATGTAGAGGACATCCTTGACGTTTGTCCTAAATAGTGATATTATTACTGCATTGTTATTAAAAAAAGGAGGATTAATAGTGGAACTTAGAATCAGCAGTCGCAACTTTGACATAACCACTGCGTTAAAGGAATATGTTAGTAAAAAAGTTGAGGGTTTCGAGAAATATCTAAATAGCATTATTGATATACATGTTGTGCTCAGTGTGGAAAAATACCGCCAATGCGCCGAGATATCGGTTTTTGGCAAAAAACTTAAAATTACGGAAAAGAGTATTGAAACTGATATGTATGTGGCGATTGACGATGTTTGTAGCCGCATTGAAAAAGCATTAAGAAGACACAAGGATAAAATCACTACATATAGAAAAAAAGATTCTAAAAAAATTGGTCAATTGATTTCCGAAACTGAGAATGATGATGAGGGAGATGTTTGATGAAAATCATGGATTTTTTAAAGGAAAAAGCAATATCTGCTGATCTGAAAAGCGCGGATAAAGAAGGGATAATCAGGGAAATGATTGATCTTCTGGCAGATGCTCAGGCAATTAAAGATAAAGAGAAGATAGTGAAAATTCTGCTGGAAAGAGAAGCTTTAGGATCAACTGGAATTGGACAAGGCGTAGCGATTCCGCATGGCAAATCATCAAGTGTTAAAGAACTGGTTGCTGCTTTTGGAATATCGCACAAAGGAGTTAACTATGATTCTTTAGACGGAGAACCGGTTTACATATTCTTTCTTTTGGTTGCTCCGGAAGATTCAGCCGGTCCGCATCTAAAAGCTTTGGCGCGGATTTCCCGATTATTAAAAGATAAGTATTTTCGGGATACGCTGCGTGCTGCTCCTGATGCGAAAAGTTTAATTAAAACTCTTCGTTCCGAAGATGGAAAGAAATAATATTAAATAATGCGCTTGCTTAAATGGTTGTACCCAGGCATGAATGTCAAACGCTGGATTTTGCTCAGCGCTGCCGGAATAATTTTAATTGTTCTTGGCACGATTGAGGGGGTTAGTGAGGTAAAAAAACAGACTATCCCCGCGGTGGCGATAATTTTAGTTTTTTGGGGTATTGTTCTGATTTTTTCCGGGGTAAAAAAAATGGTCAAATCGTTTGTGACAATTTTTATGCCCAGCGGTCAAGAAAAAGAATTAGTTGATATAGTTTATAAAAAAAGACAATTAAGCAAAGGTCCGAGGATCGTGGTTATTGGCGGCGGAACTGGATTATCAGTTCTTTTGCATGGGCTTAAAGCCTATACATCCAATCTGACGGCGATTGTCGCGGTGTCTGATGACGGCGGAAGTTCCGGGCGTTTGCGCCAGCAGTTTAATATGCTGCCTCCGGGAGATATCCGCAACTGTTTGGTTGCTCTGGCAGACGCGGAACCGCTGATGCGGGATTTGTTTCAATTTAGATTTAAGGAAGGCACTGAACTGGCTGGACATAATTTTGGTAATTTATTTATTACGGTTATGACTGAGCTTGTGGGTGATTTTGATAAAGCGATTAAAGAGTCAAGTAAGGTT
>JAHITE010000122.1 GCA_018817585.1 Candidatus Omnitrophota bacterium | reverse complement strand
TATCCTTGTGGGAACTGATAATGATAAGATTATTGAAGAAAGTTTAAAAATTATAAATGGGGATAAGAAAACAGGGGGAATCCCTTTACTGTGGGATGGTCATGCGGCCAAGAGAATAGTTGATATCTTGATTGAGAAAAATAAAAAGGGAAGGGATTAGAGTGAAAGATAATTGGCCTACAATACTTTATTTTGGTAATGATTGGTTTGGAGATAATAGGACGAGCAGTCATCATATCGCTAGGTTACTTGGGGGAAAACATAAAATTGTGTATGTGGAGTGTCCTGGGTTAAGAGCTCCCAAAGGATCATCAAGGGATATTAAGAAACTTTTTTCTAAGGTAAAGAAGTCTTTACAAGGCGTAAGAAAGTTGGAGGAAAACTTTTTTCTCTTCACTCTTTTTCAAATTCCATTTCATAAATTTAAGATCATGCGGAAAATAAACAGCGCGATTATTGTTTATTCTTTAAAACAGTTATGCCGTAAGCTTAAAATTAAAAATCCAATTCTATGGTTTGTCGTACCCCATATCGCGGATGTAATGGGCAAACTTGATGAAAAACTGGCGGTATATTACTGTATAGATGATTATTCATCATTGCCGGGGGTTAATAAAGTGATGGTGGAAAATATGGATGAATTGCTGACAAAAAAAGCGGATATTGTTTTTGTTTCCGTGGAGCCCTTGTTAGAAAGCAAGAAGGATATGAATCGCAATGTTGTTTTAAGCCGGCATGGAGTAGATTATGATCACTTTAATAAAGCCTGTTCTTCGGACATTGAAATCGCGGAAGAAGTGCGAGATATGAAAAAACCGGTTATTGGTTTTTTTGGATTAATTGAGACTTGGATTGACTTGGATTTGGTTAAATTTCTGGCGCAATCAAGGCCCAAATGGAATTTTTTAATGATTGGAAGAGTTGCTGTAACGGATAATCCTTGCGCGGATTTGCCAAATGTTCGGTTTATTGGTAGTAAGAAATATGAGATATTGCCGGAATACGCGAAAATTTTCGATGTGGCAATTATTCCTTGTAAAATAAATAAGCTGATTATTAATTTTAATCCTTTGAAATTGAGAGAATATTTAGCTATGGGTAAGCCTGTTGTTTCAGTAAGAGTTCCCGAGGTCGAAGCTTTTTCTGATGTCATAGAGATTGCGGATACAAATCAAGAGTTTTTGGATAAAGTAGATTTTGTTTTGTCAAATGATAATCAAGAAAAATTCAACAAAAGACTTGATAAAGTGAAGGATTCTTCTTGGAAATCTCGAGTAGATTTTGTTGTAAGTCAGGTTGACAAAATCTTAAGTCAAAAAATAAGTAGTAAATAGCAGAAGGGAAGATAATGAGTAAAGAAATTAAATCTAATTTAAGAATTGGGATTATCGGCTGCGGTAATATCGCGAAAGTTCATTTGAATTATGTGAAAGGGCTAGTTGATTTGTCGAACATAGCGCTTTGTGAGAAAGACGCGATACGTTTAAAGGAATTCGCGAAAGACAGTGGAGTTACAAACAATTTTAATCTGCTTAATGATTTAATTGAGAAATTCAAGCCGGATGTAGTGCATATTCTTACGCCACCCGCAAGTCATCGTGATATAGCTATACAGTGCTTGAATAAAGGGGTGCATGTTCTAATCGAAAAACCAATGTGCGTTTCTGTAGAGGATGCTGATGAGATAATTAAAGCAGCAAAAGATGCTAAACTGCTTGTCTGTGTTGATCATATGCGTTTGTATGAGAGCCCAATGCTGAGATTTAGGAAGATTTATGATAGCGGTGTTTTGGGTGAGATTGTTAAAATTTCTGCTGGATACAGTTATGATAGCAAAGCGCGAGTGGACACTGACGCTGCTTCACGTTGGCGTAACAAGCTCCCAGGTGCTTCTTTTTTTGATGTTTTACCTCATCCTCTTTGTATTCTAGAAGAGTATTTGCCTGAGATTAAATTAGATAATGCTACATTGCGTAAAGACAACAATGGGGAAATAGATGAAGTTTTATGTACTTTTTCTTCAAAAAAGGCTATTGCTTCACTTCATATGTCATTGAATGTCTTTCCCTTAGTAAACTATGTTACTTTTGAGTGTTCAAATGGTTTGGTAAATATAGATTTCAGAAACTTTCTTTTTTATACGCGCAGATCTGTTGGTTTATCTGGTCCGATTGAACGTATAATTGGCAATCTAAGTATTTCTTGGCAGATATTCTTTGGAACATTAAGTAGTATTTTTAAATTTATTCAGGGAAAACTGGATCCTTATGATGGGCTGAAGTATATAATTGTTGATTTTTATAAGGCGGTTGAAACTAAATCTTTAAAATCAATAGTGCCGGCGGAAAAGGCAAAAAAACTTCTTGAGATAACAAATGAAATATTTCCAAAACCTGGGGATGATGAAAAACCTGTATCTCGTCCGATATTAAGTACTGCTGATGTTCTTGTTACCGGGGGAACTGGAGGTATTGGGAGAAGATTGGTTAACCGATTGCTTAAAAATGGCCTCAAGGTCAGAGTTTTGTCGCATAGGAATCTTAATGATGAGGAATTAAATTCATTATTTGAAGGGCAAGTTACTTTGGTCAAGGGGGATGTGTACAATTTTGAAGATGTTAGTTATGCCTGTAATGGGATAAAAACAGTATTTCATTTGGCAGCGGCTATGAAGGGCGATTGGAATTATCATTTAGATACTACGGTGACCGGAACCCGTAATTTGCTGGAAGCGGCACAACAGAAAGGCGTGAATAAGTTTATATATGTCAGCACGCTGAATGTGTATGATGCTAAAAATTATCCTAGAAATGGACAGATCAACGAAGAATTTCAGTATGAAGATCACCCGGAAAAAAGAGGTAATTACTCAGGGGCAAAGCTCATGGCAGAAAAAATTGTATTAGAGTATATTGAAAATAAAAATATGTTAATCAGCATTGTCCGCCCGGGGCTGGTTTATGGGCACAATGATATCATTTTACCAAAGGATATCGGGATTCGGGTAGGAAAGCGTTTATTGGTAGTGTTTGGGGGGGGGCGCAAAATCCCTTTAGTCTATGTGGAAAATCTAATTGATGCCTTAATGCTATTTATGAAAAAAGAAAAACAATCCTTTAATGTATTCAATATTGTTGATGAAGACTACCCTACGCAACGAGCATATATTAATAAGTTTAAACATATTACAGGCGAGAGGTTTTTTTGCTTTTATTTGCCGATGGTCTTTGTAAAATTTGGATTCTGGACTATTGAGGTGATTGTTTTTCTTTTAATGAAAAAAAAGATTTCTTTAATCTATAAATTGAAATGTATTAGTAAGAATGTTATACATAGTACGGAACGTATTAAAAGTTGCTTTAGCTGGAAACAAAACATTAATTTTAGTAAGGGCTTATTAATTAATATACAGGATAGTTGTAAAAAGTAAGTTACAAATAAAGTTGTAGGTATGTTTAGATTTTGCGAATAAAGATTTTAATGGTAAGGGCGAAAATGAAAAAAATAATATTTTTAATATTTTTATTTATTCCTACAACGTGTTATGGAGCGACATATTATATCTCTAATAGCGGTAGTGATATTAACAATGGAACAGCTTTGGCTCCCTGGAGTTCTTTTGCCGTAGCTTTTTCTCGAATGTCCGGTGGAGATACTCTTATTATCCGTGACGGGACATACACTCAACAGATAATAGATCCTCCGAGTGGTACAGAGGGAAACTATACTAAAATACAAGCTGAAAACAATTTTCGTGTTACTGTTCTAGCAATGAATGCTTTAAGTATTTCAGGACGCAGTTATGTTAGAGTGGAAGGGATAAAGTTTGATGCTAACGGGAATGGACAAGCAGGCACTCTCATTTCTGACAATCATATAAAAATAATTAGATGCTCATTTAGCGGGGCGACTACGTCCGATTGGAATATTATGGCTGTTTCTACTACTAGTTGCAGTTATATACTATTTGAGGAGTGCTGGGCATGGGGGACCGGAAGATATAAGTTTTTAGCTTATCAATCTAACCAGGTGATCTTTAGGAGATGCGTAGCAAGGCACGATTATCATCCTTCAACTCAATGTTCTGGTTTTACTAGGTACGATTCTCCTAATGTTGAATTTCAAAATTGTATCGTGATTGATTCTGGTTTAACGGATCACTCTAATGGAGCTTTATACGGTGCTATTTGGAGTGAAAATAATGCGCAAGTTGATACCACTGGGAAAAATTTAGGTTGTATCTTTCTTAATATAAAGGGGGCTGCAGTTTTAGGAGATTATAAAGTTAACGGTACTCGGACTATAGAAAACTGTGTTATCTGGGATGCTCCGTTAGGTATTAACGCTGGTAATTATTATAATCTCAATGGGGAAATGTATTGTAATAATTTGACAGTTGGTGCTATTGCTAATGACGGCAGTTGGGAGGCTGGAGAAGGTATTTATGACCAACTTGGTATGAATTTTTCTTCAGTTCAAAATTCTATAATTACTGAATGTGCTGTAGTTGGGGTTAAATCAATAACTGAATCTGATTACAACTGTTTATACGGCAATATAGATAATTATAGCGGGGTTTCCGTAGGAGCGCATGATATAACCTCTAATCCAGGATTAAAGTATTTAGTTAGAGTAGAATCGGCCTCTCCGGTAAAGGGGGCAGCTTCTAATGGCGGAGACATTGGAGCGACTGTTTTAAAGCAGTATGGAGCAGCAGAAACTCTTTGGGGTGATTTGGGGTACGAAACTTTGACAAATGATAACTTGTGGCCATTCCCAAATGAAGATGAGATTCGAAACGATATGCGTACATGGGCAGGAGGTTATGTATCTGGAACCCGTGGATTCTGTGCTGATGGACAGACTTTAACTAAGTATATTTGGGGTTATTTAGGAAATCCTGTCCCTTTTTTAGTTCCTCCCAGCGGTTTGTCTGCTGTTTTTAATTCCGGCAGTACATTATCAAATGAAATTAATTTAACATGGGAGGATAATTCATTAGAAGAAGCTGGCTATAGGATTGAAAAAAAAGAGGGGCAATTTGGACTTTGGATGCAAATTGCTGAGGTTGGTGCAAATATCACACAATATAATGATACTGATATTATTAGTGAACAAGCTTATTATTACAGAGTAAAAGCTTTTAATGTTAGTGAAGAAACTAATTATTCGAATGAGGCTTTGGCGATTGCAGATATTTCTGCTGTTAATCTATCTGCATCAGGTAGCTCTGGTGGTGGGGGGTGTTTTATTGCTACCGCAGTTTTTGGAACTCCCATGGCTCAGGAAGTAATCAGTCTTTGCCGATTCAGAGATAATTACTTGCTATCCTCTTGGGCAGGTAGAGTGTTTGTTGACGGATACTATAAATATAGCCCTTCCATAGCTGATAGCATACGTGATAGGCAGTCAGTAAGGGCTTTTGTTAGAATTTTGCTGAGACCTCTTATCTTTTTCTCAAAGTTTTTTAATTAGTTAAGCTTAGGATTCGCATCTAATGACTATATGCTCTTAGTAATATTTTGTTAGTAAATTGTTAATTATATTGGTTTATTTTCCTGTTGAATTTTTCGTGCATTAGGAAAAATTAATATTATCTTCATCTTTTCTTAATCCTAAATTTTATATAATAGCTCAGATATCGAAACTCTTGGCGTATAGGTTATTGTATTAAAATAATTAATTTTTAAGAATGAAAATCTGAAATTAATTTCTTTTTAAGAAAAATATTTCTTAAGAAAATATAGTAATATGCGAAACAAAAATGTGTTGATTGTATTGTTTAGATTACTTAACATAATATAATGTAATAAGATATGTGTTTATGGAAAAAATAATATTAAAAGTGTTTTTAAGGCATAATAATTGCTATGAATGAAGAGCTGGATATATATTCCTATTTCAGGGTTATAAAATGAGGTAATATTTATGAAGATGAAATTAATGCTTTTAACGCTTTGGTTTGTTTTGAGCGCTAGCATGACATGTCATGCGGCGACATGGTATGTTGATGGTTCTATGGCTAATGATAGCGGCAGCGGCACATCAATGGGTACAGCTAAAAAGTACATAAGTTCAGGGATTGGATTAATGAGTGGAGGGGATACTCTTATTATTGCAGATGGAATATATACGCAGCAAATATCTGGGGTACCAAGCGGTAGTATTGGGAATTATACTAAGATTCAAGCTGCAAATAATTTGGGAGTGAATATTGTAGCTACTGATGCTTTACGTCTAGTATCAAAAAACTATATAAAAATAGAAGGTATAAAATTTAATTCCAATGGGTCTGGTCAGCCGGGGACTTTTATTAGTTGTAATTATATGAAAATACTCAAATGCGCTTTTACGGGTGCATCAGTATCAGATTGGAATATTATGGCAGTGTCTTTGACAGGGTGTAATTATTTGTTACTTGAGGATTGTTGGGCGTGGGGGACTGGAAGATATAAGTTTATTTCTTACCAATCAAGTAATATTATTTTTAGACGATGTGTTGCTAGACATGATTATCATCCATCTACTCAATGCTCCACATTTGTAAGATATGATTCTAATAATGTGCATTTCCAAAATTGTATATCAATAGATAAGTCAATAGGAGATACAGGTGGCTGGTATGGAGCTTTTTGGAATGAAAATAATGCACAGACAGATACAACTGGTTCAAATAAAGGTTGTATAGCGTTAAATTCTTGGAGTTATAACGATTTTAAGGTAAGAGGAATAAGAACTTATGAGAACTGTATATCTTGGGGGGGGACAAATGGCTTTCATTTAGGTTTTTATAATGACCTGATAGGAACTGTTAATGTTAATCATTGCACAGTTGGAGGAGTTACGGGTAATGGAACTTATGGCACTGGTGATGCTTATTATTGGGAGATTGATCCTGGTACAATAGCGGTAACAAATTCTATTGCTGTATCTTGTGGTAGAACTGCGTTTGAAAAAGATGTATCAGGAACATGGACAGGGCTTAATTACAATTCTATGTATGGCAATACTAGTAATTATGACAATGCGACTGCTGGTGCTAACGATATTACCAATGTTAATATAAGGGCAACTTCTTTGCTTTACTTGCCAAGAATTGAAACAGGTTCAGCATTAGATGGTGCTGGTTCAGATGGTGGAGATATTGGGGCTACTGTTTTGAAGCAACATGGTACTGCTGAAACTCTTTATGGTGAAGCTGGTTGGGATACATTAACTAATGTTGACTTATGGCCTTGGCCTAATGAAGATCACATCAAGTCTGATATGGCTTCTTATAATGCTAATGGAGTTAGTGGTGCAAGAGGATTCTGTGCCGCAACTGCTAATCCACGTACAGATACAGGATATATAACATTAACTTCTTATATCTGGGAGTATTTAGGGAATTCTATTCCTGCTGAAATTTATGGTGGGACTCAGAATAATAGTCCGATTGCTAGTGCTAGTGTTAATCAAAATAGCGGGGAAGTTCCATTAATTGTTAATTTTACTGGCTCGGGTACAGATAGTGATGGTACTATTGTAAGTTATTCTTGGAATTTTGGAGATAGTAGCTCATCTGCATCACAAAGCCCAACTCATACCTATAGTTCTGCGGGCACATATACAGCAGTTTTAACTGTAACAGATAATGATGGAGCTGCTGATACTGATTCTGTTGTGATTACAGTTTCTGGTGTAGCGCAGGCTGCGCACACTTATTATGTAAGCTCCAGTGGATTGGATTCTAATGCGGGAACGCAAATCTTACCGTGGCTAACCCTGCAGCATGCCTCAGATGTTGCCGTTGCCGGAGATATTGTCCTTGTCAATGATGGGACTTATGCCGGTTTTTGTAATTGGAGCAATTCTGGAACAGTTAGTGACCCGATAACGTATAAGGCAAATGGCGCTAATGTTATTATTAACACCCGAAATCCAAATACGATTGATAATATAAATATAGAAAATGTAGACTACATAATTATTGATGGTTTTAAAATTCAGAATTCCCCAAGAGCTGGTGTTCGAGTTGTCAATAGTCTCGGAACTGTGGTCAAAAATTGCATATGCAGCAATAATACTAAGTGGGGAATATTTAGCGGATTTGCCAAATCTGTACAAATTTTAGATAATACTTGTTTTAATTCTAGTGAAGAACATGGAATTTATGTTTCAAACAGTAATGTCCCAAATGATGCTCCTATAATAAGAGGTAATATTTGTTATGGGAACTATCAGAATGGGATACAACTTAATGGGGATTTATATTCTGGCGGTGACGGGATTATTTCAGACGCGCTTATTGAAAATAATGTATTGCATGATAATGGTTGGAAAGGATTTAGCTTGATATCAGTACAGGATTCTATTATTAGAAATAATATTATTTATAACAATGGGACTAGAAATGCGGGAGCTGGAGGTATACATCTAGTGGATGAGCCAGGGACTTCAGTATATAGCAGTAATAATTTAGTGGTGAATAATACAATTATTGAACCGCGAATAGCTGGAATCAGAATCGGTTCAGGGAGTGCTAACAATACTGTATTTAATAATGTTGTTGTAAGCTCTAGTCAGATTGTTGATGAGGATGGGGGTAATTATATAGATACTACTTCAAATGCTAAAAGTTCATCAACAAGCGGATTGTTTGTAAATCCGACAATTAATGATTATCATTTATCTAACTCGAGTATCGCAAAAGACCTGGGGAAAAGTTCCTATAACTCTAAGAATGCTCCAACCCAAGATTTTGATGGTAACTCAAGGCCTCAAGGTATTGCTTATGATAGCGGAGCCTATGAAAATACTTCGGTAGTAGTGGCAGATACAACCGCTCCGTCTGGTATAAGCAATTTAAGTGTAACCGGGACAACAACAAGCACGGCAACTTTGCGCTGGACAGCTCCTGGTGATGATGCTGGCGTTGGAACAGCCTCAAGTTATGATGTGCGGCGTTCTACCGCGACAATAACAACTGTAAACTGGGCTAGTGCGACACAGGTTAGCGGAGAACCAACGCCTTCAGCAGCAGGTACAGTGCAGACAATGACCGTCAGCGGATTAAACGCGTCGACTACTTATTATTTCGCGATGAAAGTTTCTGATGAGGTGCCGAATATATCAGCATTATCAAATGTGGCAAGTAGTTCGACAGCAGCTTTGGCAGATACAACCGCTCCCTATACAACCGGACATGTGCCTTTGGGTGATGCGATCAATATCGCGCCTGATGCTAATATTGTGGTGCATGTTAAAGATGACGGCGTGGGTGTTGATATTAATACAATTGTGATGAGAGTAAATGGAGTAATCGTAACTCCAGTTATTACCGGAACTCCGGCTGATTATACTTTGACATATGATCCGCCAACTAATTTTAATACCGGGCAGGCAGTAACAGTTACAGTTAATGCGAGCGACTTAGCTCCGTAGGAGCGAGGAGCAGGATTTAGGATTTAGGAATTAGGATTTAGGAAAAGCAGGTGTAATAAAAAAAAGTAAAATTAATTTGCTAAAATATACCAAATATGGTATGATTAAAATGAAGAGAAAAGATGATAAAAAATTAGTTTGGATTGGTTCAGCATTAGGTGATATCCGAGAATTTCCTGAAGATGTCAAGAATGATATAGGATATGCTCTTGACCGGGTTCAGAAAGGTGATAAACCTGCTTCGGCAAAACCTTTGAAAGGTTTTGGAGGAGCTGGTGTTCTGGAAATTATCGAAGATTATTGTACTGATACCTACAGAGCTTGTTATACGGTAAGATTTTCTGAAGTAATTTATGTCTTGCACTGTTTTCAAAAAAAATCAAAGAAAGGGATTGAAACTGCGTATTCCGGAGTACTTCGGCCACCATTTCCGGAAATCTTCGGCCACCCATTCCGGTCAACTTCGGCCACCTATTCCGGTCAACTTCGGCCAGTCTTAAATTGAGCTAATCGACGAATAATCAAGCAAATAACTTTAAT
>JAHITE010000121.1 GCA_018817585.1 Candidatus Omnitrophota bacterium | reverse complement strand
GAGTTAGGGCTAAACGCGTCCGGAGCATCAGACAAATTAGAAATCAATTGATAGCCCGTAGTATCCAGGATAATAGTATCAGTAAAAGGTTGTGACCAGTTGCCGGCTATATCCTGGTATTTGACATAAACTGTTTTTTCTCCATCACCTGTGGTTAGAGTCCAGTCTTTGAAAGTGTTGTATGATTCAGGGTCTGAGTAGGTGATGTTGTCATTAGAGAACTGAATCAGGCCTAGGCCTGATTCACCATCTATTGCTGAAAGAGTCAGGGTGACGTCTGTGGAAGTAGTATAGACATCATCAGTGTTGATAGTGATATTTCCGGTGGGAGGAGTGGTATCTATTCCCTGAGTGGCTATGATGAGCTGACCTAGAGTAACTTCTCCGCTATTAATATTTAAGGCTCCCAGAAGAACTGAGTCATCCAGGCTGTTATCGGTGAAGTCTTGGTTGTAGCCGCCGGTAAGTGTGATGCTTATATCACGGTTAAAGTTACAATCCTCTGAATACCACATAGACTGGACTTGCAGAGTATCCTGGTCCTGGGCGCTGTCGTAGGCCTGCTGGATAGAAGAGTAGGTAATTGAATCTCCTTCTATCCTGACAGCTGCCTGCGCGTAATTAGCTAGTAAGAGCCAGCCTAGGGCTAGGATTACTATTAGTCTATGTCTGAGGTATCTTCTCATGAACTCTTATTGTTCCCCCATTTCAGTGGACGTTTTAACAGATCTGACCTTCTTACGCTTTTTATTGCATTTTTTCTTCAAGCCGTTTTATGCGCTTCTCCTGTGCTTCGATTAAACGCTGCTGTTCTTTGATCGCTTCTATCAAAAGTCCGGTCAGGTCTGAAGAAGCAATAGCGAAAAATTCACCTTTTTTAGTTACCACCTCAGGCACAACCTCATTCACCTCTTGAGCAATAAGGCCGACACGTGATCCTTTTGGAAAAATTTCCCCTTTTTTAATTTTCCCTTCCGAATCTTTCTTATAGGCTTCCGGCAGATTCTCTTCATTCCATTCAAACGTTACTCCCCGTAGTTTCATAACCTTATCTAAGGCTCCAGATAAGGGCGCTATATTTTTCTTCAATCGCCTATCTGAATATTGATACCAAGGAGTTGTTCCCATGGCGATTCCAGAAACAAAAAAATAATTACAATTAAAACTAATATTATTATCACACGACATATTTAAATCGCTATTATAATTGCATCTAATTGTTGCCTTAAGTCCGTTTGTATCAAAAAAATCTATTTGTGAACCACATTCAGGTCCTGTCGGCATAAGTGCTAATCTAGCATAATCATTGTCTTTTGTTATTAATAGCTTATATAATGGATTTTGCGTACTAGAACCCAGCGTCAAATCACCAATGACATTCAAATCCCCAGTGCCTGCATAAACATTCGTAGCAACAAATACTAACACTATAACCAACACCACTGTAAAAATTTTTCCCATTCTAATCCTCCTTTTCTTTGCTGGCTTGTCCCCACCCGTTCACTGTCAAATCTATATCACCAGCGTAAAGATTACCGCTTAAAACTAACAAAGGCATATCAGTATTATCCTCCTATGAATATTGATAAATAATGCTTTTTACGATTTAAATATTTTAACAATTTTGCCGAAAAGATTATGTGGTTTGATTGAATGAATTTAATTACACTGATTGAGGTTCTAGGAAAGGTATTATTTTGACAATTTTGATTCAAAACTACGCTCCGTAATATTTAAGTAAAAGTTTAAATAACTCAGAACTGCCTAAATCCCTAAGAAATAAAAATTTAAAACTATTATAAATTATACCTACCCAGTTTAATATTGTCAAGATTAAAATTTCATTTTGTCATCCATTTTAATACTTTTTAATTGGTTAGCATTAATGGAATTAGACAAGAAAAATAATTTTATTCCTTAAATTAACGGTTCTTTAATCAGCGATGTTTGGTCTAAATAATCGAGTTTTAAGGTAAAAACAAAAACAGGAGAAGTTTTAAGTCATTATAACCTTAAAACTTCTCCTGTTTATTGTTTTACAGCAAAAATAAATCTATAAATATTTGTTTAACACATTGCTTATTTAAACACAATTTGCACTTTAGTATCGCTTATTTTTGTCACTATATGTTTTTCTTTAAAATATTTAACAACCCCTTTAACTAAACCAACTAAAAAATCAATTAAACCTCTATGTGATTTATAATGCATTATAAGGGTATTATCAGATTTCCATTCATACTCAAACCGCGGAGGACGAGCCCCTGCCATATTTATCGTTGTTTTTTGATGTACCGCATCCATAGCTAAAAGAAAATCTTTTGTAGTTGTTTTGTTTTTATAATACCCAGAATAAATTTTAGGAGCAAATTCACAAACCCAATATTCACCAAAAGCATCAGCGGCTTGAATTAAAGTAATATTTAATATTCGGCAGGTAGTTTCAACAACTTTCATTACAGCCGCATCATCAATATCCTGTACAGCCATAAAAAGAGTATTCTCACTGAGTCCTGATTCTTTTAAAATTTTTTTCCAGTTGTCTTTACCAAATTTACTTACAATTAATTCTCCTAAACATTTTGGAATTACGCCCTTCATAACCTTCCTCCTTAATTTAGAATTTATTGTTACAACACTTTAATCCATTACTAAATCTTACAGGATTTAGTAATGGATGTCAACGATATGATTAAAAAGAATTAATCATTTTTATATTTTTTCAGAAAATCATCCTTAAATTGAATAAACCGGTCTTGGTTTATTGCGGTCCTTATCTGCTTAATCATATTCAAATAAAAATGCACATTGTGCTGGGATAATAATTGCGGCCCCAGCATTTCCTTAGCATAAAACAAATGGCGCACATAAGCCCTGGTAAAGTTTTTACATAAGTAGCAATCACATTCCGGGTCAACAGGAGTAAGATCATCGGTATAAGCGGCATTGCGCAGATTAATTTTTCCTTTGGCAGTAAACGCATTAGCTGTCCGGCCATAACGGGTTGGGATAATACAATCGAACATATCCGCGCCATGGCCCACGCTTTCTAAAATATCTTCCGGAGTGCCCATGCCCATAATATATTTGGGTTTATTATCCGGCAATAAAGGCAAAGTATATTCCACTATTTCATAAATCAGCTCCGGCGGCTCACCCACGCTTACTCCGCCCACAGCATAGCCATCAAAATCCATAGCCACTAGTTTTTCGGCGCATTCATGACGCAGATCTTTAAATGTACTGCCCTGGACAATGGCAAAGACTTTATTGCCGCTGTTCAGATCTACCTTACGGCTGATCTCGGCCCATTTCAAAGTTCGCTCAACCGCGATCTTCGCGTCTTCATATTCACATGGATAAGGAGAACATTCATCTAAAACCATGCAGATATCACTGCCCAGAATATCCTGAATCCCTAAACATTCCTCGGGTCCGATAAAATGCTTTGATCCGTCAATATGCGATTGAAAAGTAACTCCTTTGTCTGTGATTTTTCTTAAAATCGAAAGACTGAACACCTGATAACCGCCGCTGTCAGTGAGAATCGGGCCCTGCCAGTTCATAAACTTATGCAAGCCCCCGGCTTTTTTAATTAAATCCGTTCCAGGCCGAAGATATAAATGATAAGCATTACCCAGGATAATCTCTGTGCCCATTTCTTCTAAAGCATAAGGCGTTATTGCCTTAACTGTGGCTTGAGTGCCAACCGGCATAAATACCGGAGTCTGAATAATTCCCCGTTTGGTATTAAGCAAGCCTAATCTGGCTTTAGAATTTTTATCTTTAAGCACTACTTGAAAACTCATTTATTTTATCCCTTCTTAACAGTCTAGAATCAATCATTTTGGCTCATTCTCGCATTACTTCCTGTAATGCTCCGAGGATAAATCTCTGATTTTGACAGTCCTATCAAAATCAGGCTTTAAACCCGCCTAAATAATTATTCTAGCCCTTTATAGTTTATAGTTATGAATTATGAATTATGAATTATGAATTATGAATTTATGTACTTTACAAACTTTCTACTCTATACGCTAGGCAAAAACACATCTTTTCGCTAAGCCTGAGCCTGCATCGTGCAGGCCCAGCCGCGCGTTCTCACTATTTTGACATCCCTGTCAAAATTACGTTCGAAAGCGCCGCTCAAAGAGAATTTTTGCCAGACCATTGACTATCGCTATTAGCCATCAGCCATTAGCCCAAGCTTCTACCTTGTGTCCTTGTGACCTTCTTATATTATTAACATGGCATCACCATAGCTAAAAAAACGATATTCCTGTTCAACTGCCTGGCGATAGGCTTCCATAATCAGCTCCTTGCCGGCAAAAGCACTGATCAGCATCAGCAAAGTTGTTTTCGGCAAATGAAAATTAGTTAACAGCATATCAACTGCTTTAAATTTATAAGGCGGATAAATAAAAATTTCTGTTGTGCCTTCTGCCGCGGTAATAGAAAAACCATTGTCAATATCAGCACAGCTTTCCAAAACCCGGCAGGCGGTTGTGCCTACAGCGCAAATCCGATGACCGGCTTGCTTGACTGCCTCAATTGCCTGGGCCGACGCATTTGTCAGCTGATAAGCTTCTTTGTGCATCTGATGCAGCTCAATATCATCCACTTTTACTGGCAAAAAAGTTCCTAATCCCACATGCAATGTAACATAAATTGTGTTTATCTTTTTTTCACGCAGTTGATTCAGGATTTCCGGGGTAAAATGCAGGCCAGCGGTGGGTGAAGCAATTGCTCCGGGATTTTTCGCGTACACAGTCTGATATCTGGCGCTGTCCGCGCTCGATACCTTGCGTTTTATATACGGCGGCAATGGCATCATCCCAAAATTCTCTAAAACAGTTTCAATATCCGTGTCCAGCTGAAACTCAAGGCACTTCATGCCTTGCTGTCTTGCCTGCTCAATATCCTGGACAATCGCCGTGTATTGCGCGTTAGCAAAGCTGATGATTACTTTATCTTTTAGTTTTTTCCCGGGTTTAGCAAAAACTAAATATTTATTTTTAGCCAAGCGTTCCACCAAAAGAACATCAATTTCCTTTTCCCTGATTTTGCCAATCAAACGCACTGGCTTTACTTTGGTATCATTTAACACTAAAGCATCACCCGGCTCAAACATACTGCTAATCGCTTTAAACTGGCTGTGAGTGATTTTATTGGTTTTGCGTTCAACAATTAAAAGTCTAGACTGATCACGCTGTTGAGCTGGATATTGGGCAATAAGCTGTGCTGGCAGATGATAATCAAATTCGTTTATATGCATTGGCTATGTTTTGTTTTTCTTTTTTTTAGCAGCCTGGCTTTGCTCAAAACTGAGATTACAGCCGCAGTATTTTTGGCGGTACATATCTTCTAATCGGGAAATCTGCACAGCGCGCTGATAGCCGGAACTGAAATTTTCATAATGAAAATCCACCCCAGTTTCCCCTGCTACTTTTTGACCGATATCTCGAATCTTTTCTCCATCCTGATATGGACTGACCAGTAAAGTTGTGCTAAAATAATCAACATTAATTTTTTTAGCATGTTCCGCGGTTTTTTTAAGCCTTAAATACCAGCAGGTGTGACAGCGTTCCGGACCGTCTAATTTTCCCTCAAAAGCAGCAAAAAACTGTTCACTATCTTCATTTTTATCAAAAAACATCGCGCAGTCAGTGCGGTTGGAATAAGCAAGAACATTTGTTTTACGCTTTAGCAATTCTTCTTTTGGCTGGATATTCGGATTATAAAAAAAACCACCTACTTCGAAATTCCGGACTCTCAGCTGTTCCAAAGGAAAAATCATGCAAGGAGCACAACATACATGCAGTAAAATAGTTTTACGCTTCATCGCTGATTATATCCTTTTTACGGCCTAAATGCTGATAAGCCAATTGAGTTGCCTGCCGACCGCGAGGTGAACGTTTAAGCAAACCCATTTTTAAAAGATACGGTTCCACCACATCAACAATTGTATCATTTTCTTCATTTAAAGTCGCGGCCAAAGATTCAATGCCCACTGGGCCGCCGTCATAAGTATCAATAATCACGCTTAAAACCCGGCGGTCAATATCATCCAACCCAAGATTATCAACACCCTGAAGATTAAGCGCCGCGTCTGTCAGCTCCGGAGTCAACTTGCCTTGAGCTTTTACCTGGCAATAATCCCGCACGCGGCGTAAAAGCCGATTAGCCACCCGGGGTGTTCCCCGCGCACGTTTAGCGATTAAAATCGCGCTTTCCTGATCAATCGTTAAACTCAGCTTTTCCGCGGATTTTTTCACAATATTAACCAATTCCTGCCAAGGATAAAAATCAAGATGATACGACATGCCAAAACGGCTGCGCAAAGCAGCGGTTAATAATCCGGAGCGAGTGGTTGCACCAATCAAGGTAAAGGGTTTTAAGTTAAACTGGATGGTCTTAGCATACGGTCCTTTATCAATCACAAAATCTATTTTATAATCTTCCATTGCCGGATAAAGAAACTCTTCGACTACTTTAGACAAGCGGTGAATTTCATCAATAAACAAAATATCACCCTGTTCAAGATTAGTCAGGATGCCAATCAGATCTCCGGCCCGCTCAATTGCCGGCCCAGAGGTTGTGGTAATTTTCGTGCCCATTTCATGCGCCACAATATGCGCTAAAGTTGTTTTGCCCAAACCCGGAGGTCCGGCGCAGATAAGATGATCTAAAGGCTCTTGCCGGGCTTTAGCGGCTTGTATACCGATCAGGAGATTTTCTTTTAATTTATCCTGGCCAATGAAATCCGCGAATTTAACCGGACGCAAAGATAAATTCAGCACAAGATCTTCTTCAGTTTCCTGCTGAATCAGCACGGGTTCCCTGAGGATTTTCGCGTCATCATGATTATTGTTTTGATTTTTGTCTATAGACTTCATTTAATAGCTCTTCTGAATTAGTTATATTATTATTTCTCTGGATTGCTTTTTTAATCATCAGCTCTGCTTCCGTTTTCTTATACTGTAACTGCAGGAGCACCGACAATGCTTCCTGCTCAAGATCAGTTTTAATCTCAGGAACTTGTTCTTGTTCCGGAGATTGAATTAAACTGAATTTTCCGACTTTCCCCTGAAGTTTGGCCACGATTTCCCGGGCTCTTTGGTTGCCGATTCCCGGCAATGATTTTAAAAATGATACATCTCCGCTATCAATTGCCCGGGCAATATGCGCAATCGGCTCACTCAAACAGCGCACAGCGGCTTTGGGTCCGATTCCGGAAACCGTGATAAATTTTTCAAAGAATTCTTTTTCAATTTCATTTACAAACCCGATTAATATCGGAAAACTTTTACTAGGGTCAGTCTGCAGATAATGGAATGTGAATAAATCGCATTCAACAGCTTGTCGGGGCAAAGAGATAAACACGCCTTGGGGAATAAACACTTCATACCCCAGTCCCTGCACATCGATAATCAGAGAGCTTTCTTTGCGCTGTAATATTTTACCAGATATTCTACAAATCATATTTGCCTGCTGCTTATGTTAATATGGGTTATGGCAATTGCCAGGGCATCAGCCACGTCATTCGGCTGGGGAATTTCTTTTAACCCCAGCATTTCTTTTATTACTTTTTGAACTTGGGCCTTTTGGGCAGCACCCGCACCAGTAATTGCTTTTTTAATTTTCTTTGGCGCGTAACCAATCACCGGAATATTTTCCTGAGCTGCCACCAAACAGATAACTCCCCGGGCATGCGCCATCATAATCGCGGTTTTCGGATTTTTATAGTGCGAAAACAATTCCTCTAAAGCTAAAACCTGGGGATGATAAGTCTGAACAACCTCAACCAAACCAGAATAGATTTTTTTAAGTCTTAATGGCAATTTTTGCCGCGCGGTTGTTCGGATAATCCCAGCTTCAATTAACTTAAAGCTTTTATTTCTCCCTTTGCTGGGAAAGGATATTCCCTGATCATTACTTTCCACAACTCCGTATCCCACACACTGCAAACCAGGATCAACGCCTAAAACACGCATAGATATCCTTAGGTTTCTAGTTCATTAAGGATATCATCCGGAATATCAAAATTAGAATAGACATTCTGCACATCATCATTGTCTTCTAAAGCACTGACTAAATTTAATATCTGCTGGGCCACGGCTTTTTCATTTATTGTTACAGTTGTATCCGGAACCATGGTTACTTCCGCCTGACTCATGGCAATTTTCTTGTCTTCAATTGCTTTTTTTACTGTTTCAAAATCCTTGAGCTGCACACTGATTTCATAACAAGTATCTTCAACCACCATATCATCAGCGCCGTTTTCCAGAATTATATCCATTAATTTATCTTCTTCACTTTTGTCTTTATCAACAACAATAATTCCCTTTTGCTTAAATTGCCAAGCAACTGATCCGGCTCCAGCCATATTCCCGTTTTTCTTGGTAAAAATACTGCGGATTTCCGCTGCTGCGCGGTTCTTATTATCAGTTAAAACATCAACTAATATTGCTACTCCCGCCGGGCCATACCCCTCATACAAAATTGATTCATAAACAACACCCGGAAGTTCGCCGGTTCCTTTTTTAATCGCGTTAGTAATATTGTCCTTGGGCATGTTCGCGTCTTTAGCTTTTTGGATTGCCAAACGTAAACGCGGATTCGCGTCCGGTTCGCCGCCGCCTTCGCGCGCTCCCACAGTTATTTCCTTGATCAGCTTAGTAAACGCTTTGCCTCTTTTCTGATCAGTTGCTGCTTTTTTATGTTTTATACTTGCCCACTTTGAATGTCCTGACATATAATTTTAACTCCATTTCTTTTTTAACTAACAAAACACAAAATTATCAACCCGGATTATATTTCGGAATTTTAGTCTGAAATTTCTCACTTATCAAATTACCTCGGGACTGCCAGCGGACATAAACAGTTATATCCTTAGCCACAGCATCTCCCTGCGGAGCGACAATTACCAGATATTCAAAATCCTGATGATACGCGTCAGGAGTATAGGTTCCGGTATCAAAAACATCCACCGCTTTAATATCACTCGAACCCGCTAATTTAATTTCCTCAATCACTCTTTGCCCGACCATTGAAGCCCGGGTCAAATTTGACGCTTTTTTAGACGCGTCCAAAGCAATCGGCAAATATGCCATTACCGAAACTAAACCTATGCCCAGAATTGCCAAGGCCATGATTATTTCAATTAAAGTAAAACCAGTTTTTTGTTTAATCATAAACATAAGCCTTAATCGCCGGTATTTTAATGATGATGTTCTTCATCATCCTCAATTTTTGCTTCTGAAATTATTTTTTCCGCGTTCTTATGCGGCACTTCATCATAATGCGAAAAAGTCATGGTATATGAGCCTCGGCCCTGAGTCATTGAACGCAGATCAGTCGCGTAACGCAGCATTTCCGATAAGGGAACTTGGGCTTTTACTTTTTCATTTTTTCCGGACTGCTCCATACCCTGCACTCTTCCCCGACGGGAACTAAGATCACCGGTTATCGCCCCCATACATTCATCAGGGATAACAATTTCAACTTCCATCACCGGTTCAAGTAATATCGGAGATGCTTCCAGCACGCCTTTTTTCAAAGCAATTCCTCCGGCGATCTGAAAAGCCATATCCGATGAATCAACATCATGATAAGAGCCATCATAGACAGTTACCTGAATATCGACCAAAGGATAACCGGCTAATACCCCTTGGGCCATTTTATTTATTACCCCTTTTTCTACAGAGGGAATATACTGCCGGGGAATTGCTCCGCCGACAATTTTATTCAAAAATTCAAATTCCTGGCCTCTTGCCAAAGGCGCGATTTCCAGCCAAACATCTCCGTATTGACCGCGTCCGCCGGATTGTTTCTTATACTTATGATGGACTTTTGTTGATTTTTTAATTGTTTCTTTATAGGCCACTTTCGGAGTACCAACCTCCACTTCCACATGATATCTTAATTTCAAGCGTTCAATCGCGATTTGCAAATGCATATTGCCCATACCGGAAAGAATTAATTCCTTGGTCTGTGAATCACGGCTGACTTTTAATCCCTGATCTTCAATAGTCATTTTCGCCAAAGCCTGAGAAATTTTATCCTCATCCTGCCGGGTTTTGGGTTTTAAAGAAAAAGCTATGGCCGGAGATGCTTCTTTTTTAACATCAAAAACCAATTTCCTTTTTGGATCGCATATAGAATCACTGGTATGCGTGTTTTTCAGTTTAGCCACAGCTCCGATATCACCAGCTAAAATAGCCTCCACCGCAAGCTGATCCTTGCCTTGTAAAACATATAATTGGCCGATGCGCTCTACAGCATTTGCCTGGACATTAAAAAATTCCGTATTTGAGCTAATCGCTCCGGAGACTACTCTAAATATGCTCAGCTGTCCGACATAAGGATCAGACACGGTTTTAAAAATATATCCGGAAAAAGGCTGATCTTCAGTGGTTAAAACTTCTTTTTTCTCACCGGTTTCAGGATCAGTTGCCGGCATAGTTTCCCAGCAAGCAGGTGATGGAAAATAACTGACTATTTTATCAATCAGCTGTTTTACCCCCAGTTGTTTTACTGAACTTCCGCAAAAAATCGGCACAACTTTATTTTGCTTAAAAGCAATTTTAAAATATTTACAAATCTCATCATGAGTTAATTCTTCACCATTAAGATATTTTTCGACCATGGCATCATCAGCTTCGGCAACACTTTCAATAAACGCTTCGCGAAACATCGCGGCCTTTGCTTGTTCTTCGGCTGAGAGCTGATCCCATTTTTCTTTAGTCAAAAGATTAGCCACTGCTTTAAACTCTGATTGCGAACCTATGGGTAAAAATAAAGGCGTGCATTGTTTGCCAAATTCATTTTTAATTTCTTCAATAACTTTATAAAAATCAGCATTATCCTTATCCATCTTACTGATAAAAATAGCCCTTGGAACATTATTGTTGGCCAGTATCTGCCAAACTCTTTGAGTGCCGACTTCAATACCATCAACCGCGCTGATCACAATAATTCCCGCGTCCGATGCCGGAACAGCATTGCGCAATTCTGTAACAAAATCAGCATAGCCCGGAGCATCAATTATATTAATCTTAGTATTGGCAGATATACAATGCAAAATTGAAGCATTAATTGATATCTTATGATTGATTTCCAATGGATCATAATCACTGACCGAATTTCCCTCATCAACATTCCCCTGGCGGCTCACTTGTCCACAAGAAAAAAGCATCGCGTCAGCTAACGATGTTTTTCCCGCGCCGGAGTGAGACACCAAAATCACATTACGAACAGTAGTTCCAGAATATTTATCCATTCTTGTTACCTCCTCGCTATGTTAAAGTAAAAAACAATCAAAAATCTCCTATTTATCTGAATGCTCAATTATTCTTTGCTTGGGTTCAACTTTCCAGCTACTCGCACTAACCAAAATTGCCAAAAACACAGTAAACACAATCCAATCCCGGCCAATCACCAGCAGCGCCAAGCGGGTATATCCGCCATAAGGCCGGGCAATCTCTTCGAGTATTGTGGAAATCAGCAAACCGCCTAATATTACCGGAGCAATCACTTTCACGGAAATATCCCACCACCATTTATTTAAATTCCAGCTGCTGAAATGATTAATATGTTCTCTTAATTTTTTAGCTTTAAAAATCCAGCCAATAATAATGCATTCCAAAATTGCCGCGATAATAATTCCATAATTAGTCACAAAATGATCGACAATATCCAGCCATAATATACCAGCGCGTGTGGTAAAAATTATTCCGCCAAGAAAACCAATAATTGATAAAACGGAAACAACCACTTTCCGGGAATAATGAAATTTATCAATAATTGCCGAGGTTATACCTTCGAGAATAGAAATCCCGGAAGAAAGTCCGGCTATGACCAAAATCGCGAAAAATACCAGACCAAATTCCCGGGAAAATGCCGGCAGCATGCTGATTGCTTTAGGGTAAACAACAAAAGCCAAACCAATAGACTCAGTAACAACCTCACTTATCGCCTGTCCGGTATTGTGCGCCATATAACCCAAAACCGAGAACACCCCAAAACCAGCAAAAACTGAAAACAAACAATTAACAAAACTAATGATTACCGCGTCGCGGACAATCTGGCTTTTCCTGGGTAAATAAGAAGCATAAGCCAGGATAACTCCAAAACCTAAACTTAAGGAAAAGAAAATCTGGGAAAAAGCATCCATCCATACCCGGATATCAGCTAAACGGCTGAACTGCGGCTTTAAATAAAGTTTAATTCCTTCTGATGCTCCGGGCAGCCGAATTCCCCAAAACACAATCAAAGCAGTTAAAATAAATAACAAAGGCATGAAAATTTTATTCGCCCGCTCCAGGCCTTTCTGAACTCCCACAAACACAATCAGCCAGTTAAAAAACCAAACCAGCATCAGTCCAACTAAAATCGGAGTTCTTAAATCACCGATTTCAAAAGGCCCATTAGACACCATTAAAAACTGTTTAAAGAAAAAAGTATTGGGATCAGCGCCCCATTGTCCGTTAAAAGCAAAAAAGAAATAATTAAAACACCACGAAATAACCACAGAATAATACAGCAGAATCCCAAACATGCCAAGAATTACCTGCCACCAGCCGGCCCATTCCCACTTTTGGGAAATAACCGCGATGCTTGCCGGCGCGGAACCGCGCATTTTATGACCAAGGCCAATTTCTAAAATCATTAAGGGAATGCCAACAACAAGCAGAGCAATAAAATAAGGCACAAGAAAAGCTCCGCCGCCATTTTTATAACAAAGATAGGGAAAGCGCCAGATATTTCCCAAACCAACAGCAGAACCAATTGCAGCAAGCAAAAACCCAATATGTGTCTTCCATTGCGGTCTATGCTGGGTAAAAACGTCTTTTGCCATAAGAAAATCATTCCTGTAAGATTGCTTTTAAAGACATTCCTAATCGTCGATGACTTAAAATTGAATATACCAAAAATTCAAGTTTCAGTCAATAGAAATAAAAATCAGGGGGGTAAATCGGTAAGGGGTAACGGTGACAAAAGCCTTTACCGTAAGACAAAACAGGCATCGTAACATTGATCACCTTGCCAGCAAAGAATCAGAATTTTGGGGAAATTTATTATGCAATTCCTGAAACAGCAAGTTCCGCGGATCAATAATTTCCTGGCTGAATTGGCCTAAATACTCGCTTGCCTCTTTTCGGGCAAGAATTAACTGCTGAGTATCAGTGATGATATTCGCGATTTTCAGCTCAGGCATGCCGTGCTGCCTTGTACCGAAAAATTCTCCTGGTCCGCGGATCAGTAAATCATATTCCGCGATTTTAAAACCATCAGTGGTTTTAGTCATCGCGTTCAGCCGCTTCACCGCGTCCTCACTTTTTCCTTCTGATAAAAGAACGCAATACGCTTGGGTTTTTCCTCTGCCTACCCGGCCGCGCAATTGATGCAGCTGGCTTAAGCCAAAACGCTCAGCATGCTCAATCAGAATAACCGAAGCATTAGGCACATCAATACCAACTTCAATAACTGTTGTTGCCACCAGAATATCCAAATCTCCGGCTTTAAACAGCTGCATTACCTGTTTTTTTTCCAAATCCTTCATCCGGCCATGCAGCAAGCCGACTCGATTTTCCGCGAAAACATCATCTCGGAAATGTTCATACATTTTAGTTGCCGCTTTTAAATCAATTGATTTTGATTTTTCCACCAGCGGATAGACAACATAGACCTGATTTTTTTCTTTGATTTTTTTCTTAAGAAAAACATAAAGATCCTGACGTTTTTTTTCGCTGATCCAATAAGTCTCAACCGGGGTTCTCCCGGGAGGCAGCTCGCGGATCGTCGAGATATCCAAATCACCATATACGGTAATCGCCAAAGTCCGGGGAATCGGAGTCGCGCTCATCACCAGAACATCCGGCATAATCGCTTTTTGATGCAGCTTAACTCTTTGCATCACTCCGAATTTATGCTGTTCATCAACAATAATCAGTCCTAATTTTTTAAACTTAACATCATCTTGAATCAAGGAATGCGTACCAACAATTACCCTGAATTTATCCGCGCTAATATCCTGAATAATTATTTCTTTTTCCTTTTTTTTCAGGCCGCTGGTAAGCACAGTTACATTAATGCCCAAAGGCGATAAAATTTTATGCAGAGTTTCATAATGCTGCATTGCTAATATTTCAGTCGGAGCCATTAAAGCCGCCTGGTAACCGCCTTGCGCGCAAACAACAATTGCCCAGATACTGACAATGGTTTTCCCACTGCCCACATCTCCTTGGAGTAAACGGTTCATCGGCTGAGCCTGGTGCATATCAGTTTCGATTTCTTTGATCACGTTTTTCTGGGCATTGGTCAGTTCAAAAGGCAAAGCTTTTTTAAACTGTTCAATAAGCCCGGATTTGAGCTTGAATTTTATGCCTTTTTTTGTTTCCTTTAAAGCTTTGCGTTTTAAACCCAAAGCCAGCTGCAAAAGAAAAAACTCATCAAATATCAGTCTGTCGCGAGACTGCTCCAGCCGCGAAAAATTCTCAGGGAAATGAATATTAAGTAAAGCCTGTTTAATTCCCAAAAACGAATTACGCTTAACAATATCTTCAGGGATAAACTCGCGCACATTTTCCAGATAATGGTCCAGGCTGTGCTTAATCAGTTTGCGCAGATAACGCTGGCCAATATCCATTTTTAAGGGATAAATCGGCACGATCCTGCCGGTATGAACTGGATCATGGGCTTCATCAGGTTTAAGAATTTCATATTCCGGAGAGTTTATCTGGATTTTTCCATAGAAATCAACCTTGCCGTAAAGAATCACGTCATCATCCATAGCAAAAACATTTTTCATATAAGGCTGATTAAACCAAACCGCGTAGATAACACCGCTATCATCCCCTAAAGCCAAAGTGAATATAGTTCGATTGCCTTTGATCCGGCGAGTATCAAAGCTAAGTACGCGGCCGCGCACGGTTTCCAGCTGTCCGATAATTACTTTCTTTATTGGTTTAAAATTACCGCGGTCTTCATACCTCCGGGGAAAATAAAACAGCAGATCTTTAACAGTATGAATATTAAGTTTAGCCAGGGTTTTTACGCGCAGAGGACCAACACCTTTTACAAACTGCGCGCTCTGGCTTAAGACTAGTTTTTTTTTAACAGCCTGAATATTATCCATTAACAATTATGCGGATGAATTGTTTTTTTCCCACCTTAAGCAGACATTCCTCCTGGGGCAAAGCAAGCTCCAAATTGGAATCCGTAATCACTTCGCCGTTTAAACTCACAGCTTTTTGCTCGATTAAACGACGGGCATCAGAATTACTTTTACAGGTTTTCGCCAAGGTAAGAACTTTACAAATCCACAGTTTTCCCTCTATCCACTGCGATTTATCAATAACTCTGTCCTCAAAATTATCGCTATTATCCCAGTCAGTTCCGCCGCTAAACCGCGCGGCAAACACTTCGGCTGCTTTTTGTCCGGCTTGAGCATCATAATAAAACTCAATAATAATCCGCGCCAGTTTTTGTTTGCAGTCTTTAGGATGCAGTTCCTGCTTGCTGATCTGCCGCTTCATTTGCTCAATCTCAGCAAGCGGAATATCAGTTAACAATTCATAATAGCGAAACATTAATTCATCAGATATCGACATGATTTTGCCAAACATATCATCAGCAGACTCATCAATTCCAATATAGTTATTCAAACTTTTGCTCATTTTCTGAACACCGTCAAGGCCTTCAAGTAAAGGCATTGTCAGCACGCACTGCATCGGACAATCAAAATCTTTTTGTAATTGTCTGCCCACTAAAAGATTAAATTTCTGATCAGTTCCCCCTAATTCAACATCAGCCTTTAATTCCACAGAATCATATCCCTGCAATAAAGGATAAATAAATTCAAGAACGCTGATATCTTTGCCGCTATTATAGCGCTTTTTAAAATCATCACGCGCCAGGATTTGGGCCACTGTCAAGTGACTGGTTAATCTGAGAAAATCATAGGGTGTAAATTTTTCAAACCAAGTACTGTTGAATACCGGCTGAATTTCCTTTTTTAAGACTTTGCTTACCTGCAGCTGATAAGTCTTTGAATTAGCTTCCACTTCCTGCTTGGTCAGCTGTTTGCGCAGTTCAGACTTACCAGTAGGATCACCAATCATTCCGGTAAAATCACCGATAAGAAATTTAATTTCATGGCCTAGATCCTGGAATTGCTTTAATTTTCGCAGTAAAACAGTATGGCCTAAATGAATATCCGGAGCACTCGGGTCAAAACCGGCTTTGATTACCAATGGTTTGCCTGATTGCCAGGATTTTTCCAGCTTTTTTTCCAATTCAGTTTCGGAGATAATCTCAATTGCTCCGCGTTTAATAATTTCTAATTGTTCTTTTACTGGTTTAAATTTCATTAGATTTTCCTTTTTTCAGTAATAATAACATATAAATAAGTTGTTGTCAAACCGTAAGATAGGACTTATATCTTAATCAAAACCAATTTATCTGACAATAATTTAATCCTCAATATCCAAGTGATTTGCCGCCTGGGCTGATTTAGTTTAATTTAAATGAACCGACAATGGCATCAAGCACTGGCAGAATTTCATATCTTAGAATATAAGGCGTTCCTGCTTGAAAAATAAAAACTCTACCTGTTTGCTCATCCGGCACAATATAATTTAAAAGCATATAATCATTGCCTCGGCGATTAGCGATAAAACTTATCGCGTATGCTTGGATCTTATTGATTTTTATAGACTCCTGGGTTAGTAACTGCGCCTGCATATCCTGCTTAAACTGTTCAATATAGTTTTCCACGAAAGCGCCAAGGGGCTTATCGCTTTCGGTAATTCTGATTTGCAAACCAGCTTGGTTATTTTGACTATTAATATCAGCAAGCACCATGCCTGAGCGATTAATTTTCGCGTTCCAATTTTGAGGATAGTTTATCGAATAACCATATTCTGAATCAACAAAACGCGTGGAAAGATCAGCAGCAAAAATATTCGGATTAAACAAGCCAAACATTAAAACAAATAGCAAAGAAATAATATATTTTCTCAAATTTCACCTCTCTTATGTTTGATATCCCTAAACGCATTGGATATAATCATACCCATATAATATAGCAGCCGTCAAGTTCCGTCAAGCTTGTCATAGCTCAAAGTTGCAAGTCACAAGGTACAAGGTAGAAGCGTTGGGCTAATGGCTGATGGTCGATGGCTAATAGGGCTAGAATAATTATTTTAGCGGGTTTGAAGCCTGATTTTAATAGGACTGGCAAAATCAGAGATTCATCCTCGGAGTCCCGCAGGAAGCGGGACGAGAATGAGCAAAAATAATTGATTCTAGACCGACGGATACGGCATTTTTGCAGAATCCTGAGTTATGTTCAAACACATTGTTTACTATCATTAACCAAAAAAAGACGAGCAGTTTTGCTGCTCGCCTTTTTAATTAATCGATTTTAATCTCTCACAAAACCTAAACTAAAATAAAGCTTATGCCTCAGCTTCAGCAGAAGCTTCGGTTTTTGCCTCACTCTGATATGCTTCATCTTTCATGGTAAGACCGATTTTTCTTTGTTCATTATCAACCTTAATTACTTTTGCTTTAACCGTGTCTCCGACCTTAAAACTGTCTTCAACTTTCATTGTCGGTTCAAGCGCGATTTCAGTTACATGAACCAGGCCTTCAAGCTCAGTATCAATTTCTACAAAAATCCCAAAAGTAGTTATTTTTGTAATTGTCCCTTCAACCTGAGTGCCGATCTGATATTTTTCAACTAATCCTGTCCAAGGATCATCTGTCAGCTGTTTTAATCCCAAAGAGATCTTGTGATTAACTTCATCAACACTAACAACAACCACTTCCAGCTTTTGACCTTTCTTCAGAAATTCCGAAGGATTATTTATCTTCTTTGTCCAAGACATATCAGAAATATGAATCAAACCATCTATTCCTTCTTCCAGTTCCACAAAAGCGCCGTAATCAGTCAGATTTCTGACTTTTCCTTTTACTTTTGCTCCAGCTGGGTATTTATCGCTTATCCCCTTCCAAGGATCAGATTCAGTCTGTTTAATGCCTAAAGCGATTTTCTGATTAGCAATATCCAGGTTAAGAACAACTGCTTCCACCATATCGCCAATTGCCAGCATTTCCGATGGATGACTTATCCGGCGTGTCCAGGAAAACTCAGAAATATGAATTAATCCTTCCACTCCTTTTTCCAGCTCAATAAACGCGCCGTAAGGAACAATATTCACAACCTTACCTTTTAATTTACTGCCCGCGGGATATTTTTCTTCAATCCCAACCCAAGGACTTGAACTTTTCTGTTTTAATCCTAAACTGATTTTATTTGATTCTTTATCAATGCCCAATATCTTTACTTCAATATTGTCGCCAATCGCTACCATTTCCGAAGGATGGCTGATCCGTCCCCAGCTCATATCAGTAATGTGCAGCAAACCATCAACTCCGCCTAAATCAATAAACACACCAAAATCAGCAATGTTCTTAACCAATCCGGTTCTAACCTGGCCGATTTCAATTTCCTTAAGCAGTTTATCTCTATTTACTTCTCTTTCCTTAAGCAGTAATTCCCTGCGGGAAAGAACAATATTTTTTCTTGGCTTATTAACTTTTACAATCATAAACTGATAAGTATTGCCAATATACTGATCAATATTTTTAGCGCCTCTTAATGAAATTTGAGAAGCAGGTAAAAAAGCATCCAGACCAATATCCACCATTAATCCGCCTTTGACTTTTCTAGAAACTCTGCCTTCAATATTATCGCCCTCATTATAATTATTTATAATTCGCTCCCATCCCATGGCGCGATCAGCTTTACGCTTTGAAACAATAACCATTCCATTTTCATCTTCTTTTTTCTCTAAAAGAACATTGATTTCCGCATCAATTTGCACATCTGATTCATCATCAAATTCTTCTAAAGCGAGAATCCCTTCGGATTTATAACCGATATCAACTAACACCTCTTTTCCGGTTATCCCTACGATTTTACCCCGGATTATTTCACCCTCGGCAAGCGTAGTAACTCCTTTAGCGTAAAAAGCCTCAAATTCTTTGGCAAATACACTATCCTTTCTTTCCTCTAATTCTTCGAAACTGGCAAACTTCTTCTTTTTTCTAGACATTTCATTACAACCTCCTTCTTTATTTTATATTTGGTTCTGTAAAGTATAACAAAAATATATATTGTTTTCAAGCTATTTTTAAGAAAAACAGCTAGGGTTTCAGAAAAAACCAAAAGCTTAGTTTTGAGGGTTTTCTAAAAGTCTAATTTGTTGAATAATCTGATTAGAAAACATTTGATAGTCAGCTTTTATGTCATTTTTATCCGCATCCGGCTTAAACATAAGCGCGGGACCAAAGCTGACACTCATCGGGGTAAAAAAAACAACTTTTTTGGATTTAGCAGGCAAAGCTTTATCTGATCCCGTAATAAACGCCGGAATCACTGGAACATTGGCCTTAGCAGCGAGCATGCTGACTCCGGCTTGGGGATCTCTGACTTCACCTGAGCTGCTGCGTGTTCCTTCAGGAAAAACAATCAGACAATGCCCGGCTTTTAATTTATTAATCGCGAAACGAATTGCCTTTAAATCCGCTGTACCGCGTTCCAAAGGAAAAGCGTTTAAAGCAGTTATCAGCCATTTAAAAAATTTACCATGCTGACTAAACAGCTCTTTTTTAGCCATAAAACTTAGGATCCGCGGACTAGCCACAGAAAGAACTATCGGATCCAAATAACTTAAATGATTGGAAGCAATGATACACCCGCCATGCTTGGGAACAAAACTCCGGCCTTTTACTTTAAAGAAAAATAAAAGTTTTAAATTCACGAAAAGCATAAATCGGCAAAACAAATAAAAACTATTTTTCATGTTTATCCTTTAAGTATTTAAGCATGGTTGTCACAACTTCGGAAATATCTAAATCCGATGAATCAATATAAATAGCATCATCCGCTATTTTTAAAGGACCGCATTTTCGGGTTTTATCTTTATGATCACGTTCTTCTATTTGTGTAATAAGTTCCTCTCTCGAAATATCAATACCTTTTTCTTTTAATTCAAGCATCCGGCGCTTAGCTCTGATTTGAGCGCTGGCATCAAGATAAAATTTTTTCTCAGCCTGGGGAAAAACCACTGTCCCGATATCACGGCCTTCCATTACAATGCTGTGTTTTTTACCATAATCCCGCTGCCAGGAAACCATAATCTGGCGTATTTCCGCTATCCGCGCTATTTTATAAACAGCATTAGTAATAATTGGTTCCCGGATAGCATCACTGACATCAAAACCATCCAAAAAAACAATAGTTTTACATGACTTACTTTTTTCAAGAGTAATTTTTGTTTTTTCCGCCATTTTTACCAAACCGGGTATATCGGCATAATCCATATTCTGATTTTCCGCTTTTAGCGTCAGAGCTCTGTACATTGCTCCGGTATCAACATATAAAAAATTTAATTTTTCCGCCAGCAATTTAGCGATTGTACTTTTTCCAGCGCCGGCTGGTCCGTCAACAGTAATAATCATAATTTCCCCTGTTATAAACTATTTAAATATTTTTCACTTCAATGAATCTCTTTTTCTTTTAACATTTATTAATTGCCGAACAAGCAGCTGCTTTTGATTATTTTTAATTGCTTTCTTAATCAATCCAAGTTTTTTCTCAAAATTATCAACCGCGTTTAAAATCGCTTCTTTATTGCTGAAGGATATATCCCGCCAGATCTCAGGATCACCGGCAGCAATCCGGGTCGTATCTCTAAACCCGGACGCGCCAAATTTTATAAATCCAGAACTCACCGAATCCACCAAAGCCACACTGATTAAATGCGGCAAATGACTTATCTGCGCCACAATAACATCATGCTGCTTAGGATCGATCAGCACTGTTTTTGCCCCCAGCATTTTCCAAAGGTTTGTCACTATTGTCAGTGCCCCTCGGTTAGATTTATAATTTTTAGCAATAAAGCATATTGAATCATTAAATAAATTCCCGCAGTCTAATTCCGCTCCGTCTTTTTCCGAGCCGGCCATCGGATGGGTTCCGATAAAATACACATTATCCGGCAAAACTTTTTCCGCGTAAGCCACAATCTCGGCTTTTGTACTGCCGACATCAATAACAATGCAGTTTTTTTTCAATAGATTACTAATACTGCTGAGAATGCCTTTGATTGCCATAACCGGCGTTGCCAAAATAACCAGATCAGCATCAGCCACGGCTTTTTTTAAATCAGTAACTCCAATAGTGATTGACTCTTTTTTCTTAGCTTTAAGCAAAGTCGCTTTATGGCGGGCAACTCCGATAATATTTTCCGCCATTTTTTGCTTGCGCAAAACCAAGCCGATTGAACCGCCAATCAATCCCGGTCCGACAATCACCACATTTTTAAATTTTATTTTCATAACCTAAGCTTTTTTTTGTTTTTATAATTTTCGGCCAACTACATTTGCGATTGCCCTGACAGCTTTGACTAGTTTCTCAAAATTTTCCGGATTCAAAGTCTGGGATCCGTCAGAAGCGGCAATTTCCGGATTAGTATGCACTTCAATAATTAATCCATCAGCTCCCGCGGCAATAGAAGCAAGACTTGCCGGAATAACTAACTCCCACTTGCCAGTAGCATGACTCGGATCAACAATTATCGGCAGATGCGAAAGTTTTTTAATCACCGGCACAGCATTAATATCCAAAGTATTACGGGTATAAGTCTCAAAAGTTCTAATTCCTCTTTCGCAAAGAATAACATTAAAATTACCTTCGCTCAAGATATATTCCGCGCTCATTAAAAACTCATTGATTGTCGACATCATTCCCCGTTTGAGCAAAACCGGAATTTTTGATTTGCCGACTTCTTTGAGCAGATTAAAGTTCTGCATATTCCTTGCGCCGATTTGAATAATATCTACATATTTGTGCATCAAATGCATGTCACGCGGATCCATTATCTCCGTAATACTCAGCAAACCAAACTCATCACAGACCTGCTTCATTATTTTTAAACCTTCTTCGCCTAAACCCTGAAAAGAATATGGTGAAGTTCTTGGTTTGAACGCGCCGCCTCTTAATATCGTCGCCCCTTTTTGTTTAACTACTTTGGCAATCGCGCGCAGTGAATCATAATTTTCAATAGCGCAAGGACCAGCCATTATACTTATTTTTTCACTGCCGATTTCCTGGTCTTTAATTTTAATAATACTATTGGTGGGTTTAAATTCCCGGGAAACAAGCTTATAAGGAGCTAAAACCGGAATAACGCTTTCCACTCCATGATACGCTTCCAAAGGCTGCATGCGCACAATATCCTCTTCTCCGATCACCCCGATTATCGAACGTTCCACTCCTTCGGAAACCATGGTTTTCAAACCCAGAGAATGAATTTTATCCAGGATTTTATCTTTATCTTCTTTTGAAGTATGCGGTTTAAGCACTATAATCATATTTATTACTCCTACTTTATCTGTTTTGTTTTTAATATTTTTTTAAGTTCTGCAATAAACAGACTGTTCTCTTTTGAATTGCCGATTGTAATCCGAATAAAATCTTTTAATCCCCAAGCAGTCATTTCCCGGACAATTATCCCTTTGCGAAGTAATTTTTCATAAACAATTTTTGAATTTCCTCCAACCTTGACTAAAACAAAATTCGCCGCGCTGGGAACAAAAAATAAATCCATGGACCTAAACTCCTGGTCGAAAAATTTCAGTCCCTGCTTTACCAGTTTTCGGGAATTAGCTATATGCTTTTTATCATTTAGAGCGGCAATTGCTCCGGCCTGAGCCAAACTGTTAACATTAAACGGTTCGCGCACCTGATTTAAATATCCGGCAATTTCCTTGCTTGCCGCTGCCCAGCCAATACGCATTCCGCCTAAACCATAAATTTTAGAAAAAGTTCGGCTGACAATAATATTGCCTTGGCTTATATATTTCATAGTGTTTGGATAGTCTTTTATATTCTCAGCGTATTCAAAATAGGCTTCATCAAAAAACACAATAATATCTTTAGGCAATGCTTTTAAAAAATCCGCGACCTGTTTATTATTCACATAACTTCCCGTGGGATTATCCGGATTAGCAATAAAAATCATCTTTGTCCGGCTGGTAATTTTCGCTTTCATTGCCGCAAGATCATATTGAAAATTTTTAAGCGGCACAGAGATAACTTTTGCTTCTGCCAAAGTCGCCGCCAGCTTATAAACTAAAAATGTCGGTTCCGCGATAATTACCTCATCGCCCGAATTAATAAAAGCCTGCAGAGCCAGAACAATCAGCTCATCCGAACCATTACCAATCACCAGATTTTCCATATTCAGCTTATATTTTGTACTCAAAGCTTTTTTAAGGTAAAAACAGGAACCATCTGGATATAAATTAATTCCCGCTAGGGATTTTTTGATTGCGGAAACAGCCAGCGGTGATGGCCCTAAAGGATTTTCATTAGAAGCCATTTTATAAACATTTTTCAGGTTATATTCTCTTTTTACTTCTTCAATCGGCTTGCCCGGCGTATACGGCTTAATACCAGAAACAACCTTTCGCACGACTTTTTCAAGATTCATGTTTACAGTCCCCCAACAATATTAAATTTAATATTGTTTTATACGCACATTGGATAAGAACCAATGACCTTAAGAAAATAACATTTTTTTTCAAGCTGAGCAAAAGCCTTTTTTAATTTTGGGTCGTTCATATGCCCCTGCATATCAACGAAAAAATAATAATCCCAGGCTTTTCTTTTTGAAGGTCTTGACTCGATTTTAGTTAAATTAATTTTAGCAGAACTAAACACATTAATCATATCGTGCAAAGCGCCTACCTTATCTTTTATTGAAAAAACAATTGAAGTTTTATCCCGCTTAGTCGGTTTTGCCTGTTTTTTTCCAATAACCAGAAATCTGGTCATATTATGCGGAGAATCTTCGATTGATTCAGCTAAGATATTCAGTTTATAAACCTGAGCAGCCAAAGAGCTGGCAATTGCTGCCGAGTTTTTTTCTTTGGCCGCGATTTCCGCCGCCTTTGTCGTACTGTTTACCTCAATTAATTCACAATTTGGTAAATGCGTTTCAATCCAAATCCGGCATTGGCCGAAAACCTGATCTTTACTGTATATCCTCTTTATATCTTTAAGCAAACATTTAGCCATAAGATTATGGGCAATGTCCAAACGAATTTCTGAGCAAATATTTAAGTCAGAGTCAACCAACATATCCAAGGTATGATTCACCGCGCCTTCGATCGAGTTTTCCACCGGCACTACACCAAAGTCACAATTATCCCGTTCTACTTCCGAAAAAACATCAGTAATTGTTTGACTGGCAACATATTCCACCTGCGAACCAAATTTTTTAATCGAAGCCAGATTAGTAAAAGTTGCCTGTGGACCAAGATAAGCGACTTTCATCGGATGCTGCAGCATAATCGTTGAAGACATTATTTCCCGGTATATGGCCATAAGCATTTTACTATCCAGCGGCCCTTTATTGAATTTACACACATTATCATAAACTTTTTGTTCACGCGCCGGCATAAAAACAGGTTCACCTGTCTGTTTTTTAAGCTTACCAATTTCTATGGCATAATCAGTGCGCTTATTCAACAGCTCTATGAGTTTTTCATCAAGTCCGTCAATTGCTTTTCGCAATTTCTGTATGTTCATCTTGCTCATCACATGCATCTCCTGTTTGAGTTTGCATTTGCTCTGAAGAAATGTCCTGATCATCAGATTGATTAATATTTTCCGTGCTTTCTGCTAATTTTGTTTCCAATTTTTCCTCATCCTCAACAATATCTTCTTCAATATCAGCATCTTGAGCATCCTCAACAGCATCAACATCTGCCTGGCTGTCACTATTGCTCTCAGCCAAATCCTGCTCCGACAGGTCAGCAGCAGGTATACAGTCAGAGTTTTCTTGTGCTTGCTGTTCTAGTTCAGAATTTTGTTCGTTTTGCTCATTATCTTCGTCTTGTTTTATTTGCGCTTCTTTTTCTAAAGCTGTTGCCGCGAATTCCGCTAAACTAGGTAAATCCTGCAATGATTTCAAACCAAAAT
>JAHITE010000120.1 GCA_018817585.1 Candidatus Omnitrophota bacterium | reverse complement strand
TGGTATGAGTCTGAAATTAACGATAAGCAGATTGTAAAAAATGGAAATAAGCTGGATATATTGATAAAGCATAGTAGTTTACCTATTGAGCAGCGCTGGGAGATAGCGCTTAATAATAATGAGATTGAATGGACAATAGAGATAACAACCCAAGGGCCGATAGCGGAATTTTATTATCAAGCGGGGATTTTTTTAAAAAAACAATTCTCGCAGTGGAGAAATTTGTACGAGAAAGGCTATTTTACTTCTGCGGGGGAAAAGAGTCGGATTTCTGTTGGTTTAAGCAATAAGCTGAGTCCCTTACTTGGAGTATGTGCTGAAAATAATAATTTTCCCGGATTGATTTTTAAAAGAATTGATTTAAATAATAAATCTTTGGCTCTGATTGAAGGATTCGAAAATGAGCGGCTTCTGCGGTTTCAATGCGCGGTTTCTCCAAAAGAAATAGGGGGATCATTAATAAAAAAAGATATTTTCAAAGGCAAGTTGTGCTTTATACAAAAAAAACAATGGGAAGAACAGATAGTTGAATATTGCAGGGAAAATTTTGAATTATCAGCAGGAAATGATTTTCTGCTTAAATTTACAAATAAAGCAATAAATCTAATCTATAAAGACAAACGAATCAATGCGGAAACAGGTTTTCTTGTTGCGATTTCTAACAAGGAGAAATTGTTTGATTCCAGTCTGGCCGAATGGTATGCTGAAAAATTGAGTCCTGATAAAATAATGGTTACTTTAGAATGGGAAGATGCGCCTTTTAAACAAAGATGGATTTTCTCTGCGCATAATAACCAAATTAACTGGAAGATTATCCTTGATGCTAAAGAAGAAGTGGTTCTTAATGAGGTTGATTTGTGTGTTTTAATGCCCTTAGATTACCGTAACTGGATTAGTGAGCAAGCGCAAGGTAGTTTTGATTTAAATCCGCAAGATAGCCAGTATCAGGATGTAAATTTAATAGATAATCGCAGCAGATTTATTATTATACATAAAGGTTCCCTTTCTCCAGAAAACCCAGGGCTTGCTTTAGCTCCGGATATTAATATGAATGATTGGATGCTTCACATATATATAATGAATAACAGAAATGCCGTATCATTCGGTTGTACTTCGCTCATCTCAGATAAAGGCTTAATATTGAAAGCAGGAGAGACTGAATTTTTTTCCGCAGAAATAATGCTGACTGAGCAAAAAACAATAAATAAAGTCCATAATGTTAAAAATAATAAAATAAATAAAGCGGAATTGGTTTCCGGACAAACTGTAATTCGGTTAGAAAAGGCTAAAATAGATTTATGGGTTAAGGGAAAGAAAATAACAAATGCTCTTTGTCTTTATACAGCATTTAGAGTATTTGATAAATGGACAGATTCAACACAGGCAAAATGGAAATTAAATAAGCATGATTTAAAAATTCAGGCTGATTTGTCTTGGAACAGACTGGCTGTTAAACAATCATGGCAAATCTCAATCGTTAATGAACATGAAATTGAATGGCTGGTAAATGCAGATCTTAAAAATACAACAATAACTGATATGGCTGCGGTACTTATGGTTGAGCCAGGGTATGATTGCTGGAAAACCGCTTCAAATGAAGAAGGTAGATTTCCTGAAAATTACGGGCTATGGAAAACCTTAGCAGAGTCGGGAAAACCTATCAGTGTTTTTGAAGAAAAACACAAATTGCCAGATTTGTATTTTGAAGGTTTTTTTAAAAATAATAAATTTAGTAATGTTATTGAAAATACAGATACTGCTTATAAAAGTCGTGTCCTTAAATGTGTTTGTAATATTAGTGAAAATGAAAGGGGAAAGCAAAAACAGCTTTCCTTTAAAGGTAAAATTAGAATTGGGAACTAGACCATGCTATGAGGGGAAATCTTGATTACTCTTAATGCCGCTTTGGGCTATTTTCATTTTTAAAATGGAGAAAAAAATGCAAGAAAATCAGTCGTTAAACTATAATTTGGATTTTAAAGAAATCCCTGTGCCTACATTTTGCTGCTTTACTCTATCTGATTATTGTTTCTTAGAGTGTAAGATGTGCTTTAAATGGAAAAAAGATATTTTTATTAAACCTGACCGCTTACAGATGGAATTAGAAGACTGGAAAAAATGCGCATTATCTTTGCGGAAATTTGCGCCTGATGATTTTGTTATTAACTTTGGCGGAGGAGAGATTACTACTGTTCCCTGGCTGTTTGATCTGATTAAATTTTGTCATGAGCTGGGGTTTAGAACGAATATTGCTACTAATGCGTTTATTATTGATCGAGCAATGGTAGAGAAAATGCGGGATAGCAAACTTGATTATATAAATATATCTTTGGATAGTTTGGATAGAAAAACCCATGATTATTTGCGTGGGGTAGAAGGAGTATATGATAAGGTAATGCAGGCAATTGATTTAGTTAATCAATACGCGCCAAATACTCAGATCAGTATTTGTTCGATCATAATGCAGCCGACACTTACGGGAATGGTTGATCTGGTTAAATGGGTGCAGCAAAATAATAAAATAAATATGATTTACCTGATGGTGCTGATGCAGCCCAATAATACTGACCAGCAGGAACAGTGGTGGAAGGAGCAGGCATTCAATGAATTATGGCTCAAGGATTATAACCAGGCTGCCGCGGTTTTAGACGAGCTTATTCAGCTGAAAATAAAAGGCTATAAGATATGTAATCCGATTGAGCATCTGCAGGCATTTAAAACTTATTCATTTGATCCAAATACTTATGTCAAACAAAGCAGCTGCAATATTGATCACGCGATACATATCAGCTCTGTGGGCGATATGTTTATGTGCTATCAGCATCAATGCCTAGGCGATGTGCGCAAAATCTCGCTGGATGAATTATGGCAAAGTGAACATGCGGAATTAGTGCGTAAACAAATTAATAATTGTCGGGAAAATTGTCATTTTCTATTAAATTGCAATTTCAAGGATTAGTTTATGGATTATTGGCAGGAATATATTACTGAAGCAGCACAGCCGTCTTACTGCTGTTTGGCTTTAATTGAGAGTTGTTTTATGCATTGTAAAATGTGCTATAAATGGCTCGAAGATGTCAATATCCGCAAGCCGGATGAACCGGCATTAGAGCAGTGGAAACAGGCGGTATCAGATCTTGCACTACTTTGCAAAGATAATAAGCCGCAGATTAATTTTGCTGGCGGGGAGCCATTGGTCAGAGAGGAAACCCTAGTACTTATTGAACATGCTCAAGGATTGGGATTTGATACTCTTTTGGCTACTAATGCTTTTTTAATAGATAAGAATAAGGCTGTGGAAATTGGCCGGTCAAATCTTGGCAATATCTCAATATCTCTTGATGGTTTCAGGCCTCAAACGCATGATTTTATGAGAGGAGTAACTGGCGCGCATGAGAAAGTCCTAAAAGCCATTGATTTCATTAAAAGGTTTTCACCTCAGACTAATATTTATCTTAATTGCGTTATTTGTGAGCTTAATATGCATGAAATCATTGATCTTACAAAATGGGCTGATAATGATGGGCGAATTAACGGTTTGGGATTCCAGGCCCTAACACAGCCTTTTAGCACCCCAGTGGAAGAGTTCTGGTACAGGAACGAAAAGTATGCGTCTTTGTGGCCAAAAGATATAGGCAAAGTGAATGAAACAATGGGGCAGTTATATAGTCTTAAGTTAGCTAATGATTTTAAAGCGCCTTTTCAGATACTAAACCCGGCAAACCAATTCAGGGCTTTCAAAAAATATTTTAATAACCCTGATAAGTTTATTAAAAAAGGGAGGTGTCATTTAGATAGCTGGGCAATAAATATAACTCCCGCGGGTCAAGTACATTTGTGTTTTAATATGCCTTCTATAGGAAATATAAAAAGTACCAGTATTAAAGATATGTGGAATTCAGACTTAGCCCGGGATGTGCGCGGGCGTATTCAGCTATGCCGAAAAAATTGCCAGGCAATGGTTAATTGTAATTTTGACGATTCGCAAAGTTATTCAGAATAGAATATGGGAGTACTTAGTAATGGTAGAACCGGAATTTGGATGTCTGGGTATTACGGATAATTGTATGCTGCGCTGCAGAATGTGCAAGAAGTGGCAACCGGATATTTTTATCGAAAAAAAGGATCTAAATTCTTGCCCCAGCATAGCCCAATACAAGAAGTTTCTTACTGAACTTAAGGAACTGGTTGATGATGATTTTGTGCTTAATTTCGGCGGAGGAGAAGCTTTATTATACCCGGATATATTCGAAATTATAAAAATCGCTTCTGATATTGGCTTCTATACCAATATTAACTCTAATGGTTTTCTGATTGATGAAAATGTAGCGCGGAAACTGGGTGATTCAGGGATGCGGGATATAAAGCTATCTTTGGACAGTATTGATCCAAAAATACATGATTATATGCGGGGAGTTGAGGGAGTGCATGAAAAGGCGCTTAAGGCGATAGATAATTTGCATAGATTTGCTCCGCATATGCGGGTATCGCTGATCAGCGTAATATATGAGCAGACATATCGTGATTTTATTCCTCTTATGGAATGGATAAATAATAACAATAAAATCGAACACGTTTTGATAATGGTTGCTATGCAGCCGAATAATACTGAACCTGAAGAACATTGGTGGAAAGGTGAATACGGGTTTTTGTGGCCTAAAAATACAGATGATATAGACAAGCTTATGGATAAGTTAATTTTTATGAAGCAAAGCTATTATAAAATCAACAATTCCATCGCGCAGCTGAGGGCTGTTAAAGCATACTTACGCCATCCTGAAAAGTTTGTTAAAAATTCTGTTTGCAATATGTACAAAGCAGTACATGTTAGTTCTATTGGACAAATATTTTTGTGTTTTAATTATGGTGTGTTAGGAGAGATTAGGAAAGGAGATGATATTAGAAAAATTTGGTGTTCTGTGGAGGCAGAAGTAATTAGGGCTAAAATAAAAAATTGCAAAAAAAACTGCCATTTTTTAATAAACTGCTTTTTTGAAGAAGACCCTGCTGTTAATAGTTTGTGAGGAATTTATGATAGAAAAATTAAGCGGTAAAAAAAATAACATTGAATTGACTTATTGCGATCTGGGTATTGCATATCAGTGCAATTTTAAATGTAAAATGTGTAAATTTTGGCTAGATAGCCCTTTAAATTCGAATAATATTCTCTCAATAGAGCAATGGAAGGATATTCTAAAACAACTTAGTGAATTTGTGGATATCGGCAATTGTGTTATTAATTTATCTGGATCAGGGGAACCTCTGCTGCGCAGTGGTATATTTGATTTAATAAAATATGGAAGAAGCTTGGGGCTTAAAATTCAGACGATTTCAAATGGCTCTTGTGTTAATAATCAAATCGCAACTAAAATCGCAGAGTCAGGGCTGGGTTTTATTTCTTTTTCACTAGACAGCCTCAAGGCTGAAACACATGATTTTATGCGTGGGACGGATAAGGCATGCGAGGGGGTTTTAAAAGCAATAGAAAATGTTGCTACTTTTAGTCCCAATACTTGCATAGGTATTAATACTATTATAAGTGGTCTTAATATTGACGATATAATTGATCTTACCTGCTGGGTTGAAAATAATAAGCTGATTTCTTATATAAATTTTCAGGCAATAGCTCAGCCTTTTTCCTACGACAAAGCGCCTGATGTAGAGTGGTTTAAATTAGAGGACTATAAGAATCTTTGGCCTCAAGATAAACAGAAAATCAAAGAAACGATAGATCAACTTATAGCGCTAAAAGAAAAAGGGTATAAAATGATCGATGATGTAGCGCAATTTAACGTTTTTAAAGCTTATTTTTTAGATCCTTTAAGGTTTATCAAAAAAAATAAATGTAATTTAGCAAAAGCCGGAATACTTAATATAGATCCATCCGGGAATATTTCAAAATGTCAGATGGTTGGGATAATCGATAATTTAAAGAGTAATAAAACTCTTGCCGAGATTTGTTTATCGGAACAGGCTGATAAGCATATAGAGCTGATAAATAAGTGCAAACGCAACTGTCATTTGGTGGTCAGCTGTCATTTTGATCAGGAATAGGGTAGGGCCACGGCGTGACGTGGCCGAATGGGTATAATAATATAGATTATTAAAATTAATTAAATAATTTATACGCGGGCGCAGGCAAGCAGTGCCCCTACGGTTAATTAACACGCTATTGACTGGTAAACTTGGAGAATTATTATGCGGATATTAAAAAAAATCTTATCAAAGCTGAAAAAATCTGAATTTACTAATGCGATGGCAAGGCTGGTTGTTTGCAACAAACAACTGCATCTTTATTATGGAAAAACAAAAATCAGCAGTGATTTAGGGATGCATACTGCTTTTTTAATTAATGGATGCTGGCATGATACAAGCAGTGGGATTTGGCAGGTAGAAGATAAAAAAGACGTTTTGCATATTACAATTGATTGGGAGCAGCTGCCGCTTCGAGTGCTTTGGCAGATTAGCAAAATAGATAATGGTTTTAACTTGATGGTATATATGGATGTAAAAGAGCCATTAAGAATTGAAAAAATAATTTGCGGGATTATGATTCGTCAGGAATATGAAAAATGGGTGAGTGGTGTTGAAGAAGGGAGAGTCCCTGCTTTTAATAAGTCTTGGGAAAAAATATTTTTGCTGGATTTAAATGGTAAGTTATTAGGAGTAAAAAATACGCAAAACTTACCAGCAGTTATTTTTGAGAATCTGCAGCACGGACAACTTCTGTTTCAGAATTCTCCGGAAGATTGTCGGAGTCGAGCCTTGCGTATAGAGGTGGACAAGCATAATGAATCGATTATCTCTAACCGTTATAAGCCTTTTAATGTTAACTTATGTTTGTTTGAGAATGAGGCAAAAACAGCAGAGTTCCTGTCTCAGAAGAATAAGCAATTACTTGAGAGTAGGCAGCTTGAAGAAGGACGGCTAAAACTAACGCTAAAAAATTCATCTATTCATTTGTCTTGGAATAATTTAGTTCTTACCGCGAACCAAGGACTTCATGCGGCATTGTTAATCAATGATGAATGGTTTGATGCTAGTAAGTGCAAATGGCAAGTAGAAAGAATAAGCCCGTCATGTTTGTATATAAATATTGACTGGCGCCCTTTGCCGATACACCAATATTGGCAATTACGTATTTCCGATGAAAATTCTTTTACTTGGAAAGTTAAGACCATCGTGAATAACAGCACACTTAAGATTAATAAGCAGGTGATAGGAATGATACTCCGTTCAGAATATAAACAATGGTTTGGAGGCTATGAAACAGGGCAGTTTCCCCAATCATTTGACGGTTGGCAGGAGATGATTAGAGATTTGCCGGAAGGAATTATCGGTCTAAAAAATAATAATGAATATCCTGCGATTATGTTTAAGAATCACGAGAAGAACAAAGCAGCGTTAGTGGTTCAAAACTCGGATAAAAATGCCCAAGCACGTTTTCTGCAAGCTGTAAAAGAAAATGCGTTTGATGATGAATCTATAGCAGCAGGTGGGAGTCTAACGCCCGAGTTAATGGGAGCCAATAATGAAAAAGGGACAACTGAGTTTACTTTCTCGCAGGAAATAAAAATTGTGCCTGAGCCAGAAATAATCGAAGAACATCTTTCTAAAATAATGCATGGTGTAATTATGCAGCGCGGAATAGAAAATGACAAACTAAAACTGCTTGCTGATAAAGGAAAATTACGAATTTTTTGGAGAGATCAGGAATTAACTACTAATATTGGAATGCATACTGCTTTATTTTCAAGTGGACGCTGGTATGATTCAGGAAAAATGAAGTGGGTGAGCTCAAAGCTATCTACGGATAAATTAAGAATTGATATTGATTTTAAGCCTTTTCCGGCACAACAGACTTGGGATATTTATTTTGAAGATGATAAAACCATTTCATGGCAGGTAAATACGCTATTAAAAGAAGCTGTGCAAATAGATGAACATAAGGCAGGGTGTATGCTTACAGGTAAATATCGGCGTTGGTTTAATTCATTTGAAGAAGGTCTGTTCCCTGAAAAATTCGGTTTTTGGCATGATATCATTCGAAATAGAGATGGGGATGCGTTTGGGACATTTCCGGAAAACAACTTGCCGGGTATTATGTTTTTAATTGACGATAACTCTCTATCATTAATACAAAATACAGATGAACATATAAAAGGAAGAGTGCTGCAGGCGGAAATTCTTGAAGGAAAAGAAGCAAAAATTTTTCCGGCGAAATATCAGGTTTGCTTTAAAGGTAAGATTAGAATAATAGAAAAAGAACAGGAGATTAAGGATTATAAGCTGATGTCTCAGCCTTTGACTAAAAGCACCGAGGCAATCTATATTTACGGAGATAATGAATTTTTGCATAACCGCATTGATAAAGCTTTTCAATTCAATGAAAAGATAAACAAGCTGCAGTCATTATCCAAAAGAGGGCAAAATGTAAAAATCGCAATAGGGGTTTGCCGATATAATTTTTTTAAATTAAATGAGATATTACAGTTTGTCGCCAAAGAATTAGGTAAGAACGTGGATTTGCGTTCTTTAACACTTGCTGTACTGCCGTTGCGGCGCTTGCGAAGAAATTTCATTGAATATCTAGATGAGCTAAAGGCTGTTGCTAAAGGAATTGGCAATGTAGAGTTTGTTTTAACCGATAATGGCTTTTTCGAATTACTGACTTCAGTTTCTGTTCAGGCAGGTACCGGTAATGAGCGGCAGCTGTTACGGCTTCTGGGCGTTATTTGCGAGCATGCTTTTATCGGTCCGCAGATTGTGGTTATTGACCCATACCATCGCTGTAACGCGAACTGTGTTCATTGCTGGGTGCATACCCCAAGCATAAAACATCCCCAGGAGTTTCTTGACCGCAAACTGACCTTTGAGGCTTTTAAAAGTATCGCCGATGATCTGAGTGATCTTTATACTGATCTGATGATTTTTCAAGGCGATGGCGAACCTTTATTGCATGAGCGATTTTTTGACATGGTAAAATATGGCCGGGATAAGGGGATCGATGTCTCATTTTTTACTAATGGGATATTGTTGAATAAAGAAGTGGCTAAAAAAGCAGTTGATTTCGGGGTAAGTGAAATCTTCTGTAGTCTGCCGGCAGGAAAGGCGGAAACTTTTGCTAAAATTAATACCAAACAAAATGAAAAAGCTTTTTTAACCATACTTGAAAACCTTAAATATTTAACTGATTATAAAAAACAGACTAAAGCTAAAAGTCCGCGTTTAATCGTTACTCATGTTATTCACGCGATGAATGCTCATGAGCTCATCGAGATGGCGGAAAATGATATTGCTGTTGGCGCTGATGTGCTTCGGTTTTATCTTGTCCGGCTTGATCAGAATATCGACTTTTTAAAATTAAAGCCGGAAGATATCGCGGCGGTTAAGCTGGCATTGCCGAAAATAAAGCAAATGGTTAAGGGTAAAGAAATTAAACTTCTTGATACTACAGAATTTCAGTTGAATAATTTTGAACAGAAAACCGGTTCCTGGTCAAAAGATGTGTTTTTGGAAAAAGGCTGTGCCTTGGGTTGGAGTTTCAGCCTTATCCCCGCTGCCGGTGATGTCAGCTTTTGCTGTCATTTAAGAACAGTCGGATATTTAAAAGATAAGACATTTAAAGAGATCTGGAATTCTGAAGAGTACGCGCGGTTCCGCTATCAAGCTAAATATCTGAATGATTATAAACAAGAAAAATTTCTTAATGGAAATCCTTTATTTGATGATTATTGCCAGCATTGTGATACGCATCAGGTAATTCGCGATGTTTGGGATAAATTCGCGCTTTATAATCTTGAGGCTTTTCTGGATTAAAATAGTTGGATTAGTAATGTTTTATAAGCAAAATTAATATTTTAGGCGCGCGGGTAAAAAGTAATTAAATTGATTTTTTAGGAAGGGAATTGAGTAAATGAGGATTGTTTTAGTTAATCTGCCCTGGAAAAAGGGCCAGCGCTGGGGAGTTAGGGCCGGATCGCGTTGGCCGCATATAAAAGATCACACAGAAGATAATTATTTGCCGTTTCCCTTTTATTTGGCTTATGCCGCGGCTTTATTGGAAAAAAACGGTTTTGAAGTAGAAATTATTGACGCGATTGCCGAGAAACTATCAGAAAATATTTTTTTTAACCGGATAATTAGTTTAAAGCCTGATTTGCTGGTGGCGGAAACATCAACAGTGACTTTAGCCCATGATCTGAGAATGCTGATTAGACATAAAGATCATCTGCCGATAGTAATTTGCGGTCCGGAAGCACAGCTGGAACAGCCGGAATTTTTGGAAAAAACTAAATTTATTGATTATTTGCTGTTTGGTGAGTATGAACAAACATTGCTAGAATTGTGCGCGAAATTAAGAGATAAAAGCAGCTTAAGTGATGTTCAAGGACTTATTTATAAGCAGGGTGATAAAGCAATTAAAAATCCCGGCCGGCCTTTAATCAAGGATCTTGATTCTTTGCCCTGGCCAGAGCGCAAAAAACTATTGATAAAACGCTATAATGATTCTCCGGGAGATATTCCTATTCCTTGCGCTTCAATGTGGGCCAGCCGCGGTTGTCCGTTTAAATGCAGTTTTTGTTTATGGCCGCAGGTAATGTACAAAGGCGGTTCTTACCGGGTAAGGAATGTTGTGGATGTTGTTGATGAAATGGAATATCTGGTTAAACAGTGGGGATTTAAATCAATTTATTTTGATGATGATACCTGGAATATTGGCAAAGAGCGGATTTTTGCTTTTTGCGATGAACTGGAAAAAAGAAATCTTCAAATACCCTGGGCAATTATGGCCAGAGCAGAGCTGATGGATGAACCAATGCTTGAGCGAATGCGTAAAGCCGGCCTGTTTTCCGTGAAATACGGAGTAGAGTCTTCATCGCAAAAATTACTTGATAATATTAATAAAGGTACTGACTTAAAAAAAGTTGAGGAAGTAGTTAATTATACTAAATATTTGGGGATCAGGACTCATTTGACTTTTACTTTTGGCTTACCTGGCGAAGACGCGCGGACAGTCAAGGATACAATTGAATATGCCAAGAAATTAAATCCGACTTCGGTGCAGTTTTCTTTAGCCACGCCTTTTCCCGGAACTAGGTTTTATGAAGAAATGGATAAAAAAGGTTATATCCTGGATAAAAACCGGGAAAATTTTGATGGCAATAACAGCTGTGTGATTAGAACCCAGGCTTTGTCGGCAAAACAGCTGAAGCAGGCAAAGCATAATGCTTATAAGCAATGGGAAAAGCATACTCAGCTGAAACTTAAAAAACTGCTGCCAGTTAAAGCGCAGAGTTTAAACCAGAAATTAAGTGAATCTTTAAGGAATAAAGGATTGTTTGCTACTTTTTTAAAAGTAATTAGTTTTATTCTGAGAAGGTTGATATTTTTGCCGTTAAGACTCAGACAGTATTTTAGCCGAAAACTTTGGATTGTGGAAGAAACAATCTCAAAAGGGAATACTAAAATTATTTTTAGTGAAGGCCGGGTAAGGCTGTTTTGGAAAAACAAGGAAATAAGCAAAGATGTGGGAATAAATACATCCATGCATTGCGGTCAGCGCTGGATTGATTCTTCTTTGGCTAATTGGAAACTGGAAAAATCCGGAGAAAATCAGATCAGGGTTAAATTGAAATGGGATCAGGAACCAGTACGTCAGCAATGGCTGATTACAATTGAAGATGATGATCAAATTAACTGGTTTAGCAGTATTCAGATTGATCAAGACATAGAAATTATGGAATACAAAGCTGGATTACTTCTCGGTAATCAATATACAATGTGGAAAGATGATCTAGGCACAGGGATATTTCCGAAAATAACTGAATGGGAAGAAATTGAACTGTATAATTCCAATAGCTCTTTGCTTTGGGCCATGGCTCAGAATAAAGCGACCAAAGATTTTCCGGATATAGAGCTTAAAACCTTAACCGGGTTTAAAGATAATATTTATCCGCAGATTCAGAATACGGAGCGAAAAATCAATGGCCGGATATTGCAGATGCGCCGTTTGAAAATCAATAGATTTTTGCCGGGAATCTATGATTATTTTGATCTCCAGATTAATTTGAAGTCTAGTCAGCAGTCACAGCTAGAGTCAATTCAAGCATATAAGACCAAAGTTCCTTTAAAGTTTATTAAAGAACAAGTAAGTAATCAGGGCTTAATATCAATTGTAAAAAAAATCATCAAATATCTTAATCCTCAAAAACTCAAAGATTATTATTTGGATATAATCGGAATTTTAGATGGAACCGCTGCTTATAAAGGCCCGTTTTGCGCGCAAATAGATCTTACTAATGACTGTAACAATGACTGCATTGGCTGCTGGTGCAATTCGCCTTTATTAAAAGATAAGCAGATCAGCGCTCAGGTAAAGCAGCAAACGCTGCCTTTAGAAGTAGTTAGAAAAACCATAGACCAGCTTAAAAGCCTGGGGACAAAAGAAATATATTTTGCCGGAGGCGGAGAGCCGTTTATGCATCCGCGGATTATGGAAATCCTGACGCATGTTAAGGCTTTGGGTTTGCGCTGCTATATTAATACAAACTTTACTTTGGTAACTGAAGATAGGGTAAAGCAGCTGGTTGATATTGGCGTGGATAATCTGGTTGTCAGTGTTTGGGCAGGCACAGCAAAAACTTATCAGCAAACTCATCCGAATAAATCCGCGGAAATGTTTTATCAGCTTAAAGGAATGCTTAAATTACTTAATTCACTTAAGCAGGAAAAGCCGCAAGTCAATGTTTATAATGTTATTTCAAATCTGAATTATAAAGAATTGCCGGAAATGGTTGATTTCGCTATGGAATCCGGATGTGATTCCCTGGAATTTACGGTTATTGATACGATCCCTAATGCCACTGATGCTTTAATGCTCAGCGATACTCAGAGGCAGTTTGTATTAGCGGATTGTAATAAAATCAAACAGCGTTTGGAAACCGGGGATTTAAAGAATAAGATCAAAATTTTGCAGTTCGAGCAGTTTATCCGCAGGCTGGATAATTCTGATGCTAAAGCCGCTCAATATGATAATAATATTCTGAATCAAATGCCTTGCTATATGGGCTGGCTGTTTGCCCGGATCTTGGCTGATGGGAATGTTAATTTTTGTTTAAAAGCTCACCGGATTCCGGTAGGGAATATTTATGCTCATGATTTTAGCCAGATTTGGAATAATCGCAAACAACAGGAGTTTAGAAAGCGGGCAATGTCTTTACCTAAAGAGGATGTATTCTTTTCCTTTATCGGTAATGATCCGAATGTTAAAGTCGGCTGTTTTAAAGGCTGTGATGATCTTGCTCGGAATATTCATACGCACAAAAAAATACAATCTTTAACTGTTGTGGAATATAAAATATTAAAGCTATTTCTACTGTTTATAAAGGCGAAGAATTATATTAAAGGCAAAACTTTTTCGCAGGTAGTTAAAGCACGAATTGATAAAAGAAAAATCAGCAGCAAAAAGATTATTAAAAAAGGCAGGATCCAGGCGGTTTATCATTCTGAGGGCATAAAACTATATTGGGATAATCAGGAAATTACGCAGAGTATTGGATTAAATACATCCGTATCTATTTTCGGTTTATGGTATGACTCATCCAAGGCAAAGTGGGAAGTAATCCGGCATAATGAGCAGGAACTTGAGCTTAAAAGCACTTGGAATAATATCCCGATTTCTCAGACATGGCAAATAAAATTTATTGATGATTCTGTTTTACAATGGAGTATCCAGACGATAGTAGAATCAAAAATAGAGATTGAACAAACTAAATCAAGTATTATGCTGTCTCCGATTTATAAAAAATGGCAGATTCAAAACCAAACCGGAAAATTTCCCAGTGCAATGAATTGGCAGCAGGCAGAGATCAAAGATATAAATACAAAACAAATAAAGGTTTTAGCTGTAAAAGCGAAAAACACAAATCTCCCGGAATTGGTCTTTGATTTTTCGGCAAATGAGAATCAGAATATAAGCCCGCAAATCCAGAACGCGGATAAGTTAATTAACGCGCGAATAATATCCGCGCAGAATATTGAAGCTCAAGGCGGCAGGGTTTTTCTTCCTAATCAGGTAAATGATTGTTGTTTAAACATAAAGATAAAAGGCAGTAAATGAATAAATTAATTTTAGTTAATTGTCCTCCCTGGGGAGTGGTGATGCCGCCCTTGGGCATTGCTTATTTATCAGCATACTTAAAGTCAAAAGGCGCGCAGGCAGATGTTTTTGATTTAAATCTTAATCTTTATGAGCAGGCAGACGTAAAACAGGGATTATTCTGGCAGCTGGATGAGATAAACCGGATTAAGCCAGCAAATATCGCGGAAAATATTTATCAAGCTTTTGAAGCTCATATCGATCAATTTGTTCAGAGTCTGGCGGATTATGGAATTATTGGATTTTCCACCAATAATCTGATCAGCGCGATTTTCGCTGGGTTTGTGGCTGAAAAAATTAAGCGTCGATTTGCGGATAAAATTATAATATTAGGCGGTCCGGGAATTTATCACAGCTGGGATAGAAAGACAGTGGACAAAAAAAATATAGATTTCTTTATTATTGGCGAAGGCGAAGAGGCTTTACTGAAATTTATAAATGAATTTAAAATCAATCGATCTCCGGAGTATTTATGTTCAAAAGTTTCGGGACTGCTTTATGCCCAGGAATCAGCGGATGTTCATTATCTGCCTTGGCAGCCAGTAAAAAATTTAAACAGTTTAGCTTATCCGACATTTGAAGAGTTTGATTTAAGTAAATACAATTATAACAGCCAATATCATCCCTTGCCCTTGTTAATCAGCCGAGGCTGTATTAATCAATGCAGTTATTGTATTGACTGGTATATCTGTTTTGGTTTTCGGATGAAAAGGCCAGAGAAGATTATTGAGGAGATGAAATATCTTAAACAAAAATATAATATTACGCATCTCGAGTTTAATGATCTGCTGTGTAATGGTAATCTTTATTTATTGGATAAACTGTGCAAACAGATAAAACAGGAAAATCTGGATCTTACTTGGATAAGCTATGCGGCAATCAGAAAGAACATGACTCAGGAACTGCTGGATGCCATGAAACAGGCAGGATGCGATTCTTTATGCTATGGCATAGAAAGCGGATCAGACGCTATTCTGGGCCAAATGAATAAGCATTATACCGCGGCTGATGCCCAGGAAGTAATTCGCCGGACATTTAAAGCTAAAATTCAAGTTAGCCTGAATATTATTGTTGGTTTTCCCGGAGAAACCGAAGCAGATTTTATTCAGACAATCGAGTTTATCCAAAGTAATCGCCAATACATCGCTCAGGTGACTAATGTTTCTTCTTTTGTGCTGATGCCGGGTTCTGATGTGGGGATTTATCCGCAGCGGTTTGGGGTTAAATTTCTTGATCCGCTTGATCCAGGCAAATGGACTGATGCTAATGGGTTAACACAGTCTGAACGCAATCAGCGGGTAAAACGGGTCTGTGATTTATTGCGGGAATTAAAGATTAAAAACCTGATTGTGAATTATCAGGATAAAAACTGTAAGCTAAATCCAGCAGGGGATAAGAGTTTAAAACCAGCAGATGAGCCGCAAACTAAGATTATTAATTCAGCGGGGCGTGAATTATCTAATTTTAAGCGTTCAGGAAAAGTAGGAAAATTTATACTGTTATTGATTTTGTTTATCGCTAGTATTATTATTGATTTTTATTTGTTTATTTTAAAAAAACTCCGGGGCTCAATTATTTTCCCGGGCAATTGATTATCGAAGGACGAGGGACGACCGCCCGCCAAAAAGCGGCGAGGCTAGGACGATGGACGAAAAAGCTTAAGCATGAAAAGCATGTTTGGCTGATGGTCAATGGTCGATAGCTAATGGTCAAAAGCAAAAAATGCAAAAGAAAAAGCGCAAAGCTAACTTTGTGAAAGATGATTGGGAAATTTTTAAGCTTTCACAAATTTAGGTAAATACGTGTTGGATTTTTGGGAACCCTTTAGGGCACGAGGACCTGTTTGAGCTTATTCATTAAAATTTTAAGGGCGAGTTTCGCAGTGCCGAAAATACGACGCGGATTTACCGATCTTGCTGCTTTATAGTAAGAAAATTTTTGACTCGCGTAAAATTTGCTGATCATCTTGGAACCCAGCGGATAGTGGTTAGAAGTAATTCATTATTTATATTAAGGAATTTTTATGAAAATACTGATGATTCATCCGCATGATTTATTTTCGCGAAAAGAGCCTTGGACAATCAGAATTAAGAAAATTGCCCAGGAGTTTAAGCAAAAAGGTCATGCGATTAAGATAATTTATTTTCCTTTAGAATATCAGGAGCTGCGGGATAGTTTTACGATTCAGGGGATTGAGTATATCCCCTTAAGCCGCAAATTGGGGATAGCTAATTATTTTAAAAACATCCGCTATGTTTGTGAACAGGGGAAATGGTCAGATATTATTCATTTTCAAAAGTGTTTTGCTTATGCCGCATTGCCGGCTTTGATCAGCGGTTTTCTGAATAATAAGCCGCTGCACTATGACTGGGATGACTGGGAAATAAAGATATTTTATTATTGCGCTAAACAGCCGCGGCTGGTCGGTGCTTTTCTCTGGGCCTTGGAACGCTATATTCCCAATCTTTGTGATACAATCTCGGTTTCCAGCCAGCGTTTAAAACAGGAATGTATTAAATACGGTATCGCCCCAAATAAAATCGCCATGGCTCCGGTCGGGGCTGATCTGGACTTATTTCATCCGGATATTTCTTCGATCAGGATAAGGGAAAAATATAATATTTATGGCCCGATTATCAGCTATCTCGGGCAACTCCATGGCGGCCAATACGCTGAACAGTTCATTCGGGCGGCAAAGATAATTACTAATCAGATCAAAGGCCTAACTTTTTTTATTATCGGCGGAGGCTATCGCTTGGCTGAATTAAAAACTTTGGCTCAGGATTTAGATATGGAGAAAAATATTGTTTTTACTAATGCGGTTAGTCATCAGGAAACGCCTTTGTATTTAGCGGCAACAGATATTGCTGTGGCTTGTTTTGAAAACAATGAGATTACGCAATGTAAAAGTCCGCTTAAAATTGCCGAGTATTTGGCCAGCGGTAAGCCGATTATTGCCAGTGATGTGGGGGAAGTGAAGCGGATGCTCGGCGGAGCGGGAATCCTTACTCTGCCCGGGGACTCAGAAGACTTGGCTCAAGGAATAAAAAGATTGTTAGATGATGAGCCTTTACGTAAAAGATTAGCGAAAAAGGCCCGGCAAAGAGCCGAAGAATTATATAATTGGAAAACTACGGCTGAGAATTTACTTAATATTTACGCTGAGTCATGGAAAGAATAAACTGTATAATAACAGAGATGTGTTGACACTTGGCAAGGTTTAACGGTAACGAGGCCCGTATCGGTAACGTTAAACGGTTTAGGCTGAAAAACAAGAAATTTTAAGGCGAGATCCTTTACCGTAAGACGAAACGGGCATCGTAACCCTGACCGTAACCTTTTAAAGCTGTAACGGTAAACTTGACTTTGTTCTAGTACAGATAAACAGGATAATATAGTATGGAAAATAATTTACAGCTGTCGATCATAATCCCGGTTTTTAATGAACAAGGCAATCTTAAAATCCTGGCTGGACAGATTCATCCGGTGATGGATTCGCTTGCGCTTAGTTATGAAATTATTTTTATCGATGATGGCAGTACGGATAATAGCGCTGCTGAGCTTGAACAGATAGCCAAGGCCGATAAGCATGCGCGGGTAATAACCTTGTTAAGAAATTACGGTCAGACCCAGGCAATTGCCGCGGGAGTCGATCATGCTTTAGGTCAGCTGATTATAACCATGGATGCTGATCTGCAAAATGATCCCAAAGATATCCCTAAACTCCTCAATAAGCTAAACCAGGGATATGATGTCGTCAGCGGCTGGCGGATCAATCGCAAGGATAATTTTTGGCAGAAAAAATTACCGTCTTTAATCGCTAATTTCATCAGCGCGCGGTTGACAAAAGTAAAATTGCATGATTTGGGATGTACTTTAAAAGCTTACAAAATCGCGGTTTTAAAAGATATTGAATTTCAAGGGGAAATTCATCGGTTTTTACCTTTGTGCGCCGCTATTCAAGGAGCGAAAATCGCGGAAGTTACGGTCAGCCATCATAAGCGAAAACATGGACATTCTAAATACGGAGTTTCCCGTTTTTTTAAAGTGATCCTCGATATGCTGACCATATTATTTACTTGGAAATTTATGGCAAAACCAATTCATGTATTTGGCGGTATTGGAATTATTTCAGTATTATTCTCAGTTTTTATCGGAGTATTTATTGTTTTGCGTAAAGTTTTATGGGCTGGGCAATGGGTCAGCCCGCTTTTATTTTTATTCGTGCTTTTTTTTATTATCGGCATTCAGTTTATTTTAATCGGAATTCTGGCGGAGATTGTCATCCGGCTTTATTCCGGTATGCGTGACCATTCCAGTTACAGAATAAAACCAGAGAACAAGGAAAAAGTGTAAATGTATATACTCGGAATCTGTGACAGCCAGGACGCGGGCGCGGTTTTGCTCAGCAGGCAATCCTTGGAAATTATCGCGGTTAATGAAGAGCGTTTGAGCCGGATTAAACTCCAGGGCGGATTTCCGGTTTTGTCAATCAAAGAAGTTTTAGGTTTAAAAAAAATAAAACCAGAAGATATCAGTTTGGTTGCCGCTGCTTCGGACATGACTCCGGCATTTATTTTAAGATTATTTTCTCAAAGCCATGCTAAGCTTAGAAGCAGTAATAAGCAATTCAGCTTTTTATTAGCCGGCTATATTACTTATCAGGTTCTGGCTGAGAAGCTTATTTTTCCTAAAAAAATTGAAGCGTTTTTAAGCCGTTGGGTTTTAAGCCGCAAATTAAGCAGCCTGGGAATCAATGCCAAAGTTATTACCATTGATCATCACACAGCGCATGCTTATGCTGGATACAGTATTTGCGGCTTTGATAAGGCTTTGATTATTACAATTGATGGACTAGGCGATGGAGTATCATTTACGGTTAATATTGGGCAAAATGGGGCAATTAAGCCTGTTTTTAGGCAGAGCGCCTTAAGTGATATTACTCTGTATTACTCGCGTTTAACTGAATTTCTCGGGTTTAAGCCGATTCAGGATGAAGGAAAGGTAATGGGCCTGGCGGCTTATGCTGAAAAATATTTTGCGAGGGAACAGGCCAATAAGCTTTTGCGTGTGAGCAAAGGCAGGTTTAAACCAAAGAATCCTTTTGCGAAAGATAAGAAACTATTCGCCCAGCTGAGCAAAATAAGCAAACAGGAAGTCGCGGGCTCTTTTCAAAAACATGCTGAGGATTGTCTGGAAAAAGTAGTCGCTTATTGGGTAGAAAAAACTGGTATTGCCAAAGTAGTTCTCAGCGGCGGATTTTTTGCCAATATAAAAGTTAACCAGAAAATAGCTGAACGCGCGCGGGTAGAGGCAGTATTTATCTGTCCGCATATGGGTGACGGAGGATTAGCCTTAGGCGCGGCCTTTTCAGTTAAAAAAGCAAAACCGTTTCAAGTTAAACATGTTTTTTGGGGACCCAGCTATTCAGATCAGCAAATCCAGCAGACACTGGAAGCAATGAAAATAGAGTATATAAAACCCAAGCAAATCCAAATACAAATCGCTGAATTACTTAGTCAGAAAAAAATTGTCGCCAGGTTTAGCGGAGCCATGGAGTTTGGGCCCAGAGCTTTGGGCAATCGCTCAATTCTTGCCCAGGCCACAGACATAAGCATGCAAAATTATTTAAACCAAAAGCTGGGAAGAGATGGGTTCATGCCTTTTGGCCCGAGTATTCTTGAGGAAGATAAGGCAATATGCTGTCTGGGCATAGAAAAAGCCGAGGATTCAGCGCGATTTATGAATATAAGTTTTAAGGCCACAGATTATTTTCAAAAAACATGTCCAGCGGCGGTACACAAGGACGGGACAACCCGCCCGCAGTTTGTTTCTAGTTATTTCAATAATGATTTTTATAAGATTCTAAAACAATATAAACAGATCACCAATATTCCCGCATTATTAAATACGAGTTTTAATCTACATGAAGAACCGATTGTCTGTAGTCCTCAAGACGCGATAAACAGTTTTCAGAAAAGCCGGATAGATTATCTGGCCATAGGCGATTTTTTAGTAAAAAGGAGCAATGATGAAGAAAAAAAATAAATTATCAAGAATTATTCAGTGGTTCTTTGAAGAAGATGTTAATCAAGTGCCGGCGAACAACGAAGCAGAGGCTATTGAGCTAGGGCCAATTCAAATAATTCTAATTTTGGCAATGACCGCTTTGCTTTTAGTCTGGATATTTTTTGAACCGATAAAGGCTTTTTTTTATCCACCTCAGCCTGCGGCAAATGAATATATCGAGAAGTATATTGAAAAAAATTATTTCGCGCGTAATCCTGGCTTGGAAAATAATGATTTTAGCAAAGGATTTGAGCATTGGGTAACCTCCGACGGCGGGAGATTGTTTCCTGACTCAAAAAGCCTTGCCATGATTGATACTAAAGATTTTCACTCCGCGCCCAGTAGTCTGAAAATAGAGTGCGTTTCTCCAGCTAATCGATATCATTACTCAAAAAAAGTGATTAACGGCTTAGTTAATAATGCTTATAGCTTTAAACAAACAGAATGTTGGCTGGGGGTTTTACCTGGGGATCAGCTGAGCGGCAGCTTTTGGTATAAAGGAGATATTGTGAAATTTTCGATTAATTATCTAAGAGAAGATGGAGAATGGAAAAATTTAGAAAGTGTTTCCGGTGTTGCTGCCAGCCAATGGACTCAGCTGGCGATAAATAAAAAACTTCCTCAAGACGCGAGAGCGATAATGATTGAAATTACTTTAAATCAGGCCCAGGATATGTCTGCACCCGTAGTCTGGATAGATGATGTTATCCTGAAAATAGAAAACCCGGTCAAAATTAATGAGTAAAAAAAAGATAAAATACATATGTTTAATTTTATTCGGCTGTCTAGCGATTTTTCATATCGCGAATAATCTTTATTTTTTAACTTGTAACCCTTTAGCTGAGGGCAAGGACAGCTATGCGCATATAACCGGATTTTCTAATTTTAAGCGGATTTTAGAAAATAAGCAGAATAATCCTTTTTATCGAACTGAAAAAAGCTTAGGGTATAATCTTGTGTTTGGCGTGATTGATTACCCGCCTTTATTTTATTTAAGCGCGTATCTGATGAATTTATTGTTAGGGAGTTTGTTGGTTAATCCGGCTTTGTTTACAAATACGTTTTATCTTATTATGCTGTTGAGCAGTGTTTACGCGATTGCCGGCACAATCAATGCCCGGGCCGCGATAATCAGCGCGTTTATTTGCGGGATGTATCCTCTGGTATTTTTAAGCTCCCGGCATTTTAGTCTGGAGCTGGCGCTTAGCGCGGTCACGGCTTTGAGTATTTTCTTATTAATAAAAACTAATGGCTTTGAGCAGAGAAAATTTTCGCTGTTGCTCGGTATTTTTTTAGGTTTAGGGATGTTATTGAAACAAACATTTCTGATTTATCTGTCCGGACCAATGATTTTTTATATTTATTTAGGCTTATTTCAAAAACAACCCTTGAGCGGATTAAAGAAAAGAGGGCTGAATTTGTGTTTATCAATAATTATCGGGATTTTAATCAGTTCAATTTTTTATTATAATCCTGAGGTCTACGCGAGTGTTTTTAAACGGGCTGGTTTTAGCGGCGCGGTGAATAATGAAAATTTGTTTTCGTTTGCCCATCTTAGTTACTATTTTCAGTCATTGCCCAATACCATTGGAGGCTTTTTTCTGCTGATGCTCTTAGGGGGTTTATTTTATTTAAGAAAGATTGAAAGAAGGATGAAATATGTTTTAATCTTATGGGTATTAGTGCCGCTGATTTTTTTTACATTTGTCAGACTTAAATATGGGGAATATACAACTGCTTATTTAGCGGCATTAAGTTTGATCACTGGACTGGCAATAACAAAAATAGATCGAAAATTTTTAAGCGGTTTAGTAATCGCGGTTATTATAATTATCGGTGTCTTTGATTATTATCAAATTTCAACTAATGAAAACAGAAATTTTTACGCGACTTATTATCCGTCTGTTCCAATCCTGGCTGTGGCCTATCCGGAAAATAAATCTCAATCAGCTGCTCAAATTCTGGAAAATATCGCTTTTAGTCAGGTAAAGATTGGAATTTTTTATGATAGCAATGCCAATGATTTAGTTTTTCCCGCGTACTTTGTCAGATTAACCGGCCTAAGTCCGCGAAAAAAAGCGCAAATAGTGGATTTTTCGTTTTGTCCTGATGTTTTTTGGAAAACACTCGATGATTTTGACCGGATTATTTTTATTACTTATTCTGATCAGCAATGGATAACAAACAAAAGTTTTAATGAATTTGTAAAACAAATGAATGAAAAAAATCCGAACCAATTAAAGGTCAAACAATCTGATATAATAAGGCTTGTTGCCCTTAATGAAAATTTGGATAAAACTGATAAAATTGTTTTAAACAAGCTGAATCCTCCTGAAAACATATATATTTATAAAAGGAAAAAATAAATGCTGCGGAGCATGTGTTCTCAATTGAACAATTTACTGGTTTTTCGCGAACTGTTTTCTTTTAAACAGATTTTGTCAGGAATTAATAATTTTCCGGCAACAGTAAATTTTCTAATTACAAACCAATGCAATCTTGACTGTGTTATTTGCTCAGCTCATTCGATGTTGAATAAAAACGATGAGCTTTCCAGCGCGGAGATTATCCGCTTTATTAAGGAAATCGCGCCGGCTAAGCCCGCGATTTTTTTGGGCGGGGGAGAGCCGTTTATCCGAAATGATATCTTTGAAATTCTCGATTGTATTAAAACCCGCGGGTTAAAATACGGGATTGTTACTAATGGAACTTTGCTTGATGAAAAGAATATTAAAAAACTATTTACAGTTTCCCCGGAAATTATGATTTTTTCAGTGCATGGAGACGCGGTTAGTCATGATGCTAAAACCGGCAAACAAGGCGCTTTTACGGCTTTGTCCACAGCGATTAAGCTGGCGGTGGCCCAGAGAAAAAAAACAACTATATTGCTTAATTCAGTAATAACTCCCGACAATTATCTGGATTTAGAAAAAGTGATTATCCAGGGTAAAACCGCGGGTGTGGATCGGGTAAGATTTGAGCAGCTTATTTTTTTGTCCCAGGATGAGTATCAAGGGCATTTAAAGGCGTGTAATCGCTTATTAACTGAGCAAGAAGCGACAATGACAACTTATATAAAAGATATTGATTGTCCGGAAATCGGGATCAAGCTGCAAAACGAAGTTTCTCGTTTAAAGAAAAAATATAGAAATTTTATTATATTTAAACCTTATCTGACTAATAGTGAAAGAAAAAAATGGTTCGCGAAAAATTTTGAATTTAAGCGAAAATGTATTTTTCTGCGGCATTCAGTATTTATAAAAGCTAATGGAGATGTAATTCCCTGTCAGTTTTTTTCTAATTATGTTTTGGGGAATATTAAAACCGACGCGCTTTCCGTTGTTTGGCAGCAGGAAAAACGCCGGGAGTTCGCGGAAATATTGAGTAAGAAAATTTTACCTGGATGTATGCGGTGTTGTAAATTATGATTATTCCTTTAGAAAAGTGTTATGAAAACATTAAACGATTTGCTTTTAAAAACCTGGAGCTTAAAACTGATTGTAAAATTTTAGATATTGGCTGTGGGCTGCGCGGTAATTTTTGGCAATTTGCTTCGCAAAGCTATATTGGTTTAGACGTAAATAGGATAATTTTAAAAAAACTAGAGAAAAGAGAAAATGGAACTTACAAATTACATGATCTACGCCGGGGATTACCTTATCCCGATGAGTTTTTTGATTATGTTGTGTCCGTAAGCTTTTTTCATCACTTTAGTGATCAGCAGGCTGGACAGTTGATTAGACAGATAAAACATGTTTTAAGTCATAAGGGAAGGGCGATAATGGTTGATGGGGTTTATCCTGATTCGCTGCTTAATTTTCCGGGAATGCTGATTCGCTATCTTGACAGAGGAAGGTATGTGCGAAACGCCGATAAATTCGAGCAGCTGTTTTTAAAAGAATTTGATATTGAAAAAAAATATCGCTTTACAGAGAGTATCTTTGCTTATACTGCTTTGTTGCTGAGGCCAAAAAATGACGGAACTTAATCTGAAATGTTTAAATAAAAACCAAATAATAAAATATTTATTTTATCTGGTAATGCTTTTGGCGGTTTTTATCCGAGTGATCGCGCTTTTAAATTCAGATAATTTTCATGGGATTGCCGCGGGAAAGGTTTTTTCCGCGCAGCGGTTAATTAAGCATCCATTTGAGCTTGCCTCCTGGATTGTTCCGGCGCATGGCCCTGTACATTTATATCTGGTCGCGTTAGTTTTGAAATTGTTCGGTAATCCTTTATTCGCGCCGCGGTTGATTAGTTTATTTAGCGGTATAGGTTTTGTGGCAGTGTACTATTGCTTTATTAAACAGGCTTTTGATCAAAAAATCGCTTTGCTTAGCAGTTTTGTCGCCGCTTTTTTTCCTTTGCACATTATCCATAGTGTTCTTTCCACCGCAGAGACTTGTTTTCTTTTTTTTCTCGCTTGCGGTTTGCTTTTCATCGAGCGATATTTAAAAAACCAGCAGGATAATAATTTGATTTATTCAGCAATCTTATTAAGTCTGGCGAGTATGTGTCGTTTTGAAGGAGGATTATTTATTTTATTCAGCGGTTTTTTCTTAATTAAACAGCCGGGAAAATTACTGCGATTTATCCTGGTTGCCTCAATTCTGCCGATGGTTTGGATGTTTTTTAATTATATTTATGGAGGTAATTTTCTGTTTTTTCTCTGTGCCAGTGATTCGATTGTGCGCACTGAGTTTGATTATTTGCGCGGTTTAGGTCAAAGCATCAGCTTTAAAGAAAAATTATTTTATTGGCCCAGCCAATTGTCTGATTATTTCGGCTGGCCGGTTTTTATTGTGGGGTTATGGGGTTTAGTCCGCTGGGGGTATTCGCGGAATCGAAGGATGGTTTTTTTATTTTTCGCGCTGATTAGTTTCTTTGCTTTTAAAACAGTAAAGGAAGAATTAGCGATGCAGCCAAGATATGGTCTTAGTTTAGCAATTTTGTTTGTTCCTTTTTTTGGGTTAGCGGTTTGTGAATTTGGAAAAATGTTTTCGTTTAGAAAAAAATGGATGCTTATCTGGGGTATGGTTTTTTATATTTTAATCAGAGGAACTTATTTAACCGCGGTTTTTTTACCGCGTACGCCTTTGTGGCTGATTCATTCCGGGGCGTTTCTCCATGATAATTTAAAGGCAGATGATGCTGTTTTTGTTGACGCGGAAGAAGATAATTATAAAGAGCCTCTAAAACTGCAGGCGAATACCGATGTAGACCGGTTTATTGATCATAATTATTTTTTTCAACATCAGGAGTTAATCGATCCGCAGGAGAGAACGCGTTTAAAATATGTTGTTTTAATATCGAAAAGACGGATGCGGAATCTAAAGTTAGTATTTAAAGCCGGAGATTGTAAAATTTATGATATTACAAACTAATTGGCTTAACAAATTAAAGGCAGGATTAATTCAATCCCAAGAATATGTAATGGTAACGCTAATTATTCTGCTGGGATTGATCATTCGTTTAGGGCTATTGCTGAATACTGTTGATTTCCACGGAATTTCCAATGGTAAAATTATCCAGGCTTTATTGATTATAAACAATCCCGGCAATCTGGGGTATTGGACTCCAGTTCATCCTCCGGCGCATTTTTTGTTTGTAATCGCGGGCTTAAAATTATTCGCGCCTTTGGTTATCGCGCCGCGGATTATAAGTCTCGGGTTCGGGTTAATGACTATTTTTACTGCTTATTTGTATCTTAAACTTAAATTCAACCGGGAAATCGCGCTTTTTTCTATCTTAGGAATTAGTTTGTATTCCCTGCATATTATTTATAGCATTATCGGAACATCGGAAACAAGTTTTCATTTCTTTTTGCTTTGCAGTCTTTATGTTTATGAAGTATTCAAGCTTAAGCAAAAGCGATATTTATTATCGATTCTTGGGTTATGTGTTGGAATGGCGAGTATGTGCCGTTACGAAGGTTTATTATTGATTCCGTTTTATTTTGTTTTTTTAGGCAAGGAAAAAAAACAATTATTTGAATTTACGATTTATGCTTTAATAATTCCGGCGATTTGGATGCTGGTCAATTATTCAGCTTTTGGCAATGCTTTTAAATTTATTCAGAGTAATAATTTTATTATCCCTTTTCAGCTAAACTGGATGCGCCAGCAGGGAATTAGGGTCGAATTTTTTGATAAATTATTCTTTTGGCCGAAATCTTTGATTAAAACATTAGGAGTAGGAGTTTTTTCTTTTGGGGTATTTGGGCTTGGAGCTGCTGTTTTTAAACGCGAAAAAAAATTATTATCGAGTCTGTTTTTAATGTTTTTCGCGGTGTTTGTTTTAAATACGATTAAAGAAACATTATACTTACAGCCTAGATATGGAATAACTTTGGGCTTAATCTTAATTCCGTTCAGTATTTATTTTTTTTATGAAACAGTGGGGACTCGAAATAAAATAATCAGCAGAACAATAATCTTGATTATGTTATGGACGATGATTATTCCTATCAAAGAGCAAATCCTGACAACTCCATTGTCTGCGCCGCTGTTTGCCCGAAACACAGCTTTATATTTGGCGAATAACGCGGAGACTATTGAATATATAATTATCGATGATTGCGGCGATGAAAAATATCGGGAACCGATTAAAGTACTGAGTAAAATCAATCCGAAATTTTTTATCTTAATGCCGAAAAGCATTAATCTAAAAGGCGATTATCTGATTGATGAAAAACAGTTTTTTAAAGCGCTTAATGCGAATAATGTGACAACCTTAGTTTATTCGCCTTATGGCGGCTTAAATGATATTTTGAAGTTAAATTCTGAGGCGGAAACGCAACAAAGACAAAATTTTCTGTTTACCCTGAAATATAAAAGTGATCCTTATTATATCTATGAGATTAAGCGAGTTGTGAAAAATGAGTAGATTTTGCAGAGGAACAATTAATTTTTCCAGCCAAGATATCCAGGCTTTTTTTTGGGGTTTATTGAGTCGAAATAAGCCTGGGGAAAGTTTAGTTACGAAATTTGAAAATGATTTTGCCGCCTATGTGCAGGTTAAAAAAGCAATTGCTGTTTCTTGTGCTAAAACAGCTTTAAGCCTGGGGCTCAAGGTTTTAGGGGCGCAGGCAGGCGATGAGATTATTGTCACGAGTTATACAGTTACCGAAGTAATTGACGTGATTATCAGCAGTAATTTAAGGCCGATTTTTATAGACATTAGTCTGGGGGATGGAAATATGGATCCTGATCTGATCGAGCCGAAAATTACGGATAAGACCAAATTTATTTTAATCACCCATATGCATGGTAATCCCGGTGATTTGGATAGACTGCTAAATATTGCCGATAAGTATCGGCTTACGGTTATTGAAGATGCTGCTCAGGCCTGCGGGGCAGAGTATAAAGCTAAAAAAACCGGCGGTTTTGGTAAAATCGCTTATTTTAGTTTTAATATGTTTAAGAATCTAAATACTTTGGGCGGGGCAATGCTGGTTACAGATGATCCTAAATTGGCGGCTGATCTAAGGCAAATGCTAACGGGGTTTAGGCAGATTTCTAAAGCAACGCTGATATTAAGATTTTTAAAAGCAGCAATTTTGGCCTGGCTAACAAGACCATTTGTATTTACTTGGCTGATATATCCATTATTAAGTTTAATCGGTAAGCAGCGGGATGAAAATATCAGTAAAACGCTGAAAGTTAAAATATTGAACCAAGCTGAATTAGATAGATTTAATGTTTTATTTTCTCCGGCTCAGGCTAGTGTCGGATTAATCCAGCTTAAAAATCTCGATAAATTAAATCAGGAGAAGATAAACAAGGCTGAAGTTCTTAATCAAGGATTATCAAAAGTCAGACAAGTGAGTATCTTTAATCAGCAAAAAAGTGTAAAAAATATTTATTTGAACTATGTGATCCGCGTTGCCGATCGCCAGAAGTTAATTAGCTTTTTATTCGCGCAAGGAATTGATCTTAGCCCGGGATTTGTCCGGGCCTGCGCTTATGTAAAAGAATTTTCCGCGTATGCCGCGGATTGTCCGAACAGCCTGATTCTTGAACAAGAAAATGTATATTTACCGCTGTATTCACCCTTAACTGCGTCAGATACGCGAAAAATAGCTGAATTAATCGAGAAATATTATGAAACAAAAACTAGAATATAATTTAATTTACGCGGGATTGTTGAAACAGGATTTAATTATAGCGCTTTGCTTATTTGTTGACGCGTTTCTTATCCGGTTTGCTTTTTTACTTGCCGCGGATAACTTCTATGGCCAAGAGCCGATGCTTAATATTATTACAGGATTACATATATTAACCAATCCCGCTCTTTCTCAGAATGTGTTTTATCAGCAATTGCCGCTTTTTCTGTATAGTCTTGCTGGGGCGGTTAAACTTGGTTCTGAGCAGATTATCAGTGCTAGGTTTTTAATTGTCGTTACGGGCAGTTTGTCAGTGATTTCTTATTATTATCTGATTAAAAAAATATTTAACCGCAAAATCGGATTGCTGTCCGGAGTCTTGCTGTATAGTTATTATCAGCACATAATAATGAGTGTGGTAACAATGCCGGATATTATTGCTCTTGGATTTTTATTCCTTTGTTTGGGCAAGGTCTTTGAGCGTAAATATTTTTCAGCAGCGGTTTTTGGTTTGATTGCCTGCGGCTATAGTTATTTGGCTTGGCTGGTAATCCCGGTAATTGCCGTCTCTATTTTTTTAGAACAGCCGCGAAATTCCCAGAGTAAGCTTTTAAATGAATTTTTATTTCTCGGAATAAGTTGTTTATTTCCCCTTTGGTGGAATTATGTTGTGGATAAACAATATGGGCAGGGATGGTTATGGTATAAGAATTTTCATAATCCTGACAGTTTGTATACTTTTTTGTTTTTAGCGGGAAAAAGTTTACGGCAGATATTGGCTAGTTTATTTCTCCAGCCAGAGACAATGCTGTTTTGCCTTAGTTTTATCGGCATGTTTTTTAGTTTAAAAAAGAAAAAGCAACTTAAATATATTTTATCCATAGTTTTTCTGATCTTTTTGCTTAGTCTGAATATTTTTCGTAAGGAAATATTAATCTTGGACCAGGGATTGCTTTTTGTCTCAGCATTACTGATTCCTTATCTGATTCAAGGGGTATTTTCTTTGTTGAAGATTTGTGGTTTAAAACATAAAAAATATGGCTTATTACTGATAATCAGTATCTGCCTATTATCATTAATTGTCGGATTTTATAAAATTCCTAAAGTTCCTTTTTCGGTAAAAGAAGCGAGTTGTTGGCTTAAAGAAAACGCAAGCGCTGATTCGCTGATTTATCTTCGGAATCAGCCGGAGGGTTATCATAGTGTGATTACGATGGAAAGCGGACTGCCGCAGGTTAATTTTCATTATTTAACCGCGGATTCGCCGAGCTTAGAAACACAAGAAAAACCGGAATACTTGGTCTTACCCTTTGCTGAACAGGTAAACGCGGATCAAAATAAATGGGAGCAGTTAGCGGTTCTAACCGGATATTTAATTTATCAGAGAAAAGATTAAAATGAAAATAATATTTATAACCCGAGAACATAAGCAAATGCCGGCAGTAAGAGTCCGCTGTTATGGATTTGCCAAGTATTTAAATCAAGCGGGAATTGAAACCGAGATATTTTCCTTTGCCGATAATCTGGGGGCAAAAAGCGGTAAACAAGAAGGGGAAATGTCGATATGGGATAAGCTGGGCTATAACTTAAAAGCATTTAAGTATCTTTGGGGCAAAGATGCTGTTTTGGTTTTGCAGCGCTGTAATTATCATTCTTTAGCGCCTTTATTAATCAGCTTACTTCAAGGTAAAAAGCTTATTTTTGATTTAGATGACTGGGAAGCCAGGGAGAATATAGAGTATTATTTTGCTAAATTCCCTAAATCTCTGGCCTATGCGGCAATGGGTTTCATTGCCAAGCGAAGTTGTTTGTGTATTGGGGCTAGTAAGTTTCTTAGAGAATATCTCTTGGCGTATAATAAACAAGTGCTGTATATACCCACGGCAGTAGATACAGATATTTTTAAACCAGGCGAGGAAAAGAAAAATAAGCAGCCGATTATTTTGTCCTGGCTGGGAACTATGTACAGAAAAGATAATCTGGAAAATATTGGATTTCTTCTGGATTGTTTTGCTCAAGTCTCAGCGGAATATCCGGATATAAGGCTTGAAATTATGGGTGAGGGGATATACTATGAGCAGGTGCAGCAGCTTGTCCAAGACACAGCTGACAGCAATGTTCTGTTAAAGCCCTGGATAGCTCCGGAAAATGTTCCACAGTACCTCGATGAGATTGATATTGGGATTATGCCGCTTATTCAGCAGACAAAATTCAATCAGGCAAAAAGCCCGACTCGCTTATTTGAATACATGGCCATGTCCAAGCCGGTTGTGGTTTCTCGGATCGGAGAAACAGAACTTATGATTAAACATGGGATCAACGGTTTATTGGCGAAGACAAAACAGGAATTTGTCGCTGCCCTTAAGCTGCTTGTGGAAAATAAAAATATGCGCAAGACTTTAGGCGCTAATGCCCGAAAAACTGTAGAAGATAAATATTCTATTAAAAAAGTCTCAGAAATACTGCTGAAAGAAATAAATAAATCATGAAAATCGTTATTGCCAATTCAATTGGAAAAGATAAGAACGCTGATTATATAATTCATTCCCCCAGCCGCTGGTCAGAGGCGGTTAAAAGCAAATTCCATTGGTTTGCTTATTATCCCTGGGAATTGGCTTATTTATCTTCGTTGTTAAAGCAGCAGACAAAACATCAGGTTAAATTTATTGACGGCTGTCTGCAGCGCCTGGATCAGGAGGAATACTATAAACTGATCATGTCAGAAAAACCGGATATGCTGATCATAGAAAGCGCCACCCGGATGATTGAGGAAAATATTGCTTTGGCACTGAAGATAAAAGCAGTATGCAATACCAAACTGGTATTTGTCGGGCCTCATGCCAGTGCTTTCCCCCAGCAGCTTATTGATCAGGGGATTGATCATGTCTGCATCGGTGAATATGAGTTTACGGTTTTGGACATAGTGCAGCTAAAACCGAAAGATGAGATTCCGGGATTGTATCCAAATGGCCGCCGGCCGCTTTTAGATATTAAAACTCTGCCCTGGCCGGAAGATGATGATGTCAGCCGGATGGATTATGCAGTGCCGGGTGAGCCCAGCTGTGAATTCCGTGAGATTCAGATGTATGCTTCTCGCGGCTGTCCGGGGGGATGTAATTTTTGCGTTGCCCGGCATGTTTATTATAATCAGGCGAACTGGCGTAAACGGGAAATAAAGGATATTATAAATGAAATCAAGCATCTCAGAGAAAAATACCCGCAAATGCAGGGAGTATTTTTTGATGAAGAGGCGCATAATAGCGACAAACAGTTTATCCTTGACCTTACAGCCGCGATTATTGAAAATAAGCTTGATGATTTAAAGTTTGAAGCAATGTGTGACCTGCGTTTCCTTGATGAACCGGTAATGCGGGCCATGAAAAATGCCGGATATTATAAGCTCCGCATCGGGATTGAAAGCGCCAGTGAAAAAGTACTGCAGGCCATGGGTAAACCTAGGGATTTGAATAAAACAATAGATTTGCTCAAATCAGCAAAAGATATAGGCTTAAAAACATATGGGACTTTTACTTTTGGAGCTTTAGGCTCAAACAAAATAGAGGATGAAAAAACAGTTAAATTAATTGAAAACCTTTTAAGCAGTAATTTGCTGGACAATTTACAGCTGTCTATATGCACTCCACAGCCCGGTACACCGTTTTATGTTTATGTTAAAGACCAGGGGTTCTTAAGGAAAAAAATATCAGACAGTGATTATGACGGAGGCAGCACTGCTGTGCTGGATTATCCTGATTATACTCATAGTAAGATCGAGGAAGTTAAGCGTAAAGCTCTGCTGGTCCGCGACCATATTTTTATGGCACAGAAAATAAAAAAAAACGGTTTTGGACAATGGGTGGTTTTTGTGTTTAAACGCTATGGGTTTATCGGGTTTTTAGTCAAGGGATTTAAACGCCTTGGCAGAGAGGTTAAATTTCAAACCATAAGATGGACAAAATAAGTGCAATTATCGTTACTTGGAATGCGGAAAAATTTCTTGCTAAATGCCTTGATTCTGTTTTTAGCCAGAGCATTGCTCCTTTTGAGGTGTTTGTAGTTGATAATGGTTCTACAGATAAAACCATTGAGATCATAAAAAAAACTTTTCCCGAGGTGCTGCTTATTGAAAATAAACAGAATAAGGGATTTTGTACTGCCAATAATCAGGCAATAAATAAAGCCAAAGCCGATTATATCCTGACTTTGAATAGCGATATAGTGCTTGAGCCAGATTACATTTCAAAATTACTGAATTATCTTAAGATAGATAAGTCTGTGGGAATGGTGCAGGGGAAATTTCTGCGCATGGATAAAAAGACAATTGATTGTCTGGGTTTAAAGCTTGGTCTGTTTTTTAGATTATTTAATATTGCTGAGGGGAAAAAAGATTCTACTGATTTTAAAGCAACATTTGAAATATTTGGACCTTGCGCAGCAGCTGCAGTATATAGAAAAGAGTTAATAAGTGATATAATTTATGAAGATGAGGTGTTTGATCCAAAATTTTTCTTTTTGGTTGAAGATTTTGATTTAGCATGGCGGGCTCGCAATCAAGGCTGGAAAGCAATGTGTGTTCTTCGGGCAGTTTGTTATCATTATCGGGACAGTTCAGCTCACAGTACCCCATTTAAACAATATCTTTCTTTTAGAAATAGGTATTTTCTATTGATTAAAAATGGAAATTGGAAACATCTGTTATTGTTTATACCCGGATTTTTTATTTATGATCTGCCGCGGTTTGTATTTATGCTTTTTACAAATCCATTTACTTTGAAGGCAATCGTTGAAGTAGTTTATTCATTGCCTGAATTAATTAGAAAGCGGGATTAAAATGAGAAAAAGATTATGGATAATCATTAGTATTAGTATTAGTATTTATATTGTTTTGGTGGGTCCTAATATTTTGAATATATATGCTGATTCTAATAATGATCGCGCTAAGAGTGGGGCTAATAAATTCAAGATCGCAATATTTAAAGAAGAAGGATTTCCTGCAGTTTGTGTTCCTGGATTATTGACGCCTCAATGGTTATATGAAAATATTTCCAAAGAATTTTTAGTTAGTTATCTGGATACTCAAGAGCTTTCCGATAAAAACTACTTAAATACCGAAAAAGTTGATTTGCTTATTCTTCCTTATGGGGAGGCGTTTCCGCAAGAAGCTTTTAAATCTATTAAGAACTATATTTATCAAGGCGGAGGTATCTTTAATATAGCGGGAAGGCCTTTTTGGGTGCCGGTCAAGCGGATAAAAGAAAAATGGCAGAAGGTGCAAAGCGAAGATCCTTACAACGAATTTTTGGCGCCTCTTGGTATAAAATATTATGAACTGCCGGATGAAAATATGATTGGATTGACGGTTGCTAATTCGCTTAAAAATACTCCGATTGTTCCCTCGTATGGGAATGTTTTTCCCTATCGGATCCCAGTAAGAGATTTTTTCCATTCTGAGCTTTTGAAAAAATATGATTATGCGAAATCGATAATATTTATAGAAAGCTGGTTGAACCCTTATACAGGTAGCAGAAAAGATATGCCTAAAAAATGGGTTTTAATTGGGGCTAATAATGATAATAATCCTTTGAATCCAGCTAATAATCATGCCCGTGAAAATTTACTGAATATTATCAGACAAGTTTCTTTCCCGATTGTTTTAAGTGAATTATCAACGGATATGCCTGTTTACAAACAAGGAGAAGTAGTTAAGATTTTTGCTAAGGTTTTAAACACTGGAAGGGAAGTTTGTAAATTTAATATTGAATTAAGGATTATCGGTAAAAATGGAAAAATTATTTTCAAAAAAAATAAAAAAATTAAGTTAAAAGCCGGAGGAGAAATTTCTTTAGATCTGGTGTGGGCCCCTGAAGAGTTTAAAAGCGATTTTTATAAACTTCAGGCCGAGGTGAAGGCAGGCGGAGTTGTTTTTGGAAAGAAGGAAAATGGATTTTTAGTCTTTAACCATCTGGGTAAAAATAATCCAGTGTTGAGTATAAGAGACGGTAGGTTTTATATTAATGATAAACAAAGCATGCTCTTTGGAGTCAATTATTACGAAAGTAAGAGCGGAGAACTCTTATGGGTAGAACCAAACGTTTTAAAAATAAGAAATGATTTTAAGTCCATGCGGGATTTGGGAATTAATTTTGTTCGGATACATTATCACCATTCTAAATGGTTTCGAGATTATTTCTCAGATATATTAAAGATGGAGATAGACCCTTATTTGCAGGCTGCGGATAAAACATATTTACCTTCTGAAAGATCGTTGCGGATATTGGATGCCTTAATTTATCTAGCTGGAGAACATAATATGGTTTTTTGCATAGATTTATTTACTTTAGTCCCTAAAGAAATGGGAAATCCGATAGGTTGGTTGGGACTTAAAGAACGGATTATTGATCAGGATAAGGTGAAACGTCAATTAGAATTTATTAAAATTCTTGCTGAGCGGTACGAAGGAACGCCGGGAATTGTTTGGGATTTATGGAATGAGCCGCGTTTAGCTGATGATGACTTGGGAATATTGCGGGAATGGGCTTTATTATGTAAAAATCAATTTAGAAATAATGGTGATAATCATTTCATAACTATTGGGGGGCCGATTAGTCTAAAGTTAATAGATATATTAGATTATGCGTCTGTGCATACATATAATATTAAAGAATTTACAACGGATGGACAATTGAGAAAACCGTTTATTTTTGGAGAAGTTTGGAATGATGCCGGAAGCTCTCTTGGCGAGGAAATCAAACAGGCCAAGAAGATGGAAAATGATCTGCGCGAATTTATAAAAAGTGAAGCTTCCGGATTTGTTCCTTGGCAATGGACTCGCCAGGATAGGCTTTGGGATGATGCTTCAGAACCCGAAAAGTGGGATGATGAATTAGGTTGTTGTGTTCATGGTGATGGTTCTCTTAAACCAGCCGGGATGATCTATTCTTCCTGGATTAAAAGGATGAAAAATAGAGACAGTGAAAAAAAACGTTAATATATTTAGAAACTTTATAGTGAAGTATGATTTTTTGCTTATAAGTATTCTGATTCTTGGTTTTTTTATCAGGATTTTTCAGTTGGCTTCTAAAAGTATTACTTATGATGAAGCCTGTAGTATCTGTTTTATCCAAAAACCATGGATAACAATATTTTCACATCGTTATCTTATAAGACCAGGGTATTTTCTTCTCCTTAAAATTTGGACGGGATTTTTCGGTTATACAGAAAACGCGATCAGGTCTTTCTCAGTATTATTAGGGACTGTGTCAATATATCTGATATACAAAACTGGCAAAATTTTATTTGACAGAACGACTGGGATTTTTGCCGCTTTTTTGCTTTCGATATCGGTTTACCATGTTATTCGTTCTCAACAGGCAAGACCTTATGCTTTTTTAATGTTGCTTGTTTTACTATTAATATATTATTTTTGGAAAATAATACAAAGAGGAAAAGTAGGCGATTATGTCCTATATACAGTCATAATGATTTTTGCTATGTATACTCATTTTCCTGCGGCTGCAATAATTTTTTTATTAAACAATTTTTTTTATATAGGATGTGGTTATAGAGCTAGAAGCTGGCTGTTTTCTCAATTATTAATTTTAATTTGCGGATTATTTTTAATTTTTCCTGCTTCTAAATGTTTGGAAGTAGAAAACTACTCAGATAAATATTGTCCAGTTGAATATGAAAGGATTCTACCGAATATATTAGCGGATTTCAGTTATGGAAGAAAAATTAATCATGGCGGAGTAGGTGATTATAATATCATCCAAAGGCCGTTTTTCACGAAGATTCCTTTCTATCTATTTATTTTGCTAATTTATGGGGCGAGTGTTCAGCTGATTCTTAGCCAAAAAAAACGAAAAATTTATTTCAAAAAACAGGCTATTTTTTTATTACTATGGCTGTGTTTTCCATTAGTTATTTTAATGGCTTCTAATTTTTTTCTGCCGATTAGTAAATGGATTAAGATGATTATTATCTCCTTGCCGGCATTTATTATTTTGATCTCGATTTGTCTTAAAAAAATAAGCGGATATTTTAGGGGTATATTTATTGGATTAATATTATGCTCATCCTGCGTATCGCTGCATTATTATTATTGCATTCCTCACGATTCATGGCGGGAGGTAGCAGGTTTTGTTAAAAAGAATATAGAGGAAAATGATGTGGTTATCTTAGCGCCTATTCAGAATCTTGCGAATTTTTGGTATTATTATAGTGATAAGAGAAAATCACTTTTAAACCTTGATCATGGATATCTTGGCAAAGTTCGGTTAATTGATGGTAAATGGCAGGATCATTTCTGGGATGGTTCGAATCTTATAATCGGGATTGTTAGGGAAAACGTAGATGAAATAATCAAAAAAGATTTAAATTTGGAAAACCAATCAAAGACGATTTGGCTGATTATTAGTCCAGGATGGATGTATGATCGAGGGAAGCTGCTTAGATATATAGAAAGAAAATATTCTTTAAAGGAAAAATATACATTCCCATGGGAAGGGGTAGAGGTTTTTTATTGTAAACCTTTATAGGGAAAAAATATTTCTAAAGCTCTAAGATCCTGTTAAAATATATCCCGCGAATTAGAATTTTAACTCATGACCAGAATGAAGGTGTCGGAGCTTCAAGAAATACCGGCTTGTTGGCAAGCAAGGGTGATATCGTTTTAATGATTGATGCTGATGGGAGTCGAATCAGGCAATCAGCATTTATTGGATGCAGCGAAAAAAGGCATTGATCTCGGGCAGATCAAAAAGGTGTTTAAATGGGCTAAACAGCTTAAAATTAATACTCATGCTCATTTGATTATCGGAATCTCTGGGGAGAGTCCTCAGACAATTAAAGCCAGTCAACGGTTTATCCGGCAAATAGATCCGACAATTGTTACTTATGGAGTGCTGATTCCTTATCAGGGAACTGAGTTATATCAAAATTTGGCGGATAATAATGTTCAGGCAAATACGGCTATTAATAATAATTTATCAGAAGTTTTATTGTCAGAACATCTGCAGAAAAATGTAAGGATGTGTTATCTTGATTTTTACTTAAGACCAAGATACTTATTCAGGCGTTTATTTGATTGCCGTAGTTTTGCGGAATTTAAAATAATACTATTTGCCGCTAAAAATGTTATTGGTTTTATTTTCGGAAAAGAATCATGATTTTAGACAGGGCATATCGTTTCTTCAAAATTTATTAAGGATAGCTGCTTTAAATGACTAAAAAACAAAATTTTCAAGCTATGGGGGCTTTACTTAAAGCAAAATTTTTGGCAAAAGGAACACCCTTATTAATTAATTGGGCAATTACTTATAAATGCAATAATCAATGCCTGTATTGTAAAATAGCAGAGCAAAAGGTTGAAGAATTAGAAACATCGCAGATTATTAAACTAATTGATGTTTTGCATAAAGAAAACTCTTTGATGATAAATTTTACAGGCGGAGAACCGCTGGTTCATCCTGATATTGATAAGATATTACAATACACTGCTGAAAAGGGGATAAGTATCATATTGAATACAAATGGGATATTATTGAGCGAGAAAGAATCATTGCTTGATTATGTTCAGACAGTAAAGCTTAGTTTTGACGGTCCAATGGAGATTCATGATAAGTTAAGAGGAAAAGGTACTTTTGTTAAAGCAATCCAGGCTATTGAAACTGTTGAAAAAAGTAAAGCAAAACTAATGCTTTGTACGGTATTGTCGCAGTATAATTTAGATTCAATAGAGTATATTTTAAACGCAACCAAAAAATTGGATTCTTTGGTATTTTTTCAGCCGATAACTCCGGAAATATTGGGAAGTGCTCAGCCAAATCCATTGCTGCCGGAAATTGCTAAATATCGCAAAGCAATTGATAATTTGCTTGAATTAAAAAGATCAAAATCTCTAGGAAAATATATTGCGAATTCTTATACAGCGCTTAAATATTTGTATGATTGGCCTAATGTTAGAAAGATTAATTGCGCTGCGGGCTTACTTTTTGCGCATATAAGCGCTGATGGATATTTAATGCGCTGTGCCCGGAATGCAGGTCCTTGCCGAATGGAAAAACTCGATCCCAAACATGATTTCAGGGAATCTTTTGAAATGCTTAGAAAACAGAAGAAAGTGCCTTGCTACTGTACAGGAATGTTGGAGTTTAATTCTTTACTTGAGCTTAATCTTGAATCATCAGTCAATTTGCTGAAAAAAACAGAAAAAATTTCATGAAAGAAATAATAATTTTTTTAATAACAATGATGTTCTTTATTCCCTTTGCATTAAAAAAAATGCAGCGTTTATATTTAGTTGTTCCTTTTTTCCTCCTATGTTTTTTATTAATCAATAATATTGGATTTTTAGATAAATATACGATTATTGATACGGATACGGTTTTTCATAAAGCGCTTATCGATACATTAGTCGATAAGCAGCTTTTTCAGAATGATTCGGCAATAAGGTTTTATCTAAAAACTTATCCCCGCGGATACCATTTTCTTTTTTTACCATTTATTAAGTATGATTTAAGCATTCCCCAGGTTTCTAAATTTTTCGGAATTACGCTTGCCTTGATAATTCCGTTCTTGTTCTATTTTTTAGCTAAAGAAATATTTTTCGACAAAAATACGGCATTTTTTGCCGGAATTTTTTGCGGTGTGGCATCTATCGGGCATGTTGTTTATAGCGGGCTTCCTCGGAGCATAGGGCTTGCGATTTTTATAATCGCCTTGATTTGTTTGTTTAACTATCACAATTCAAAGAAAAAAATCAGGGCTTTGGTATTCCTTAATTTGCTGATGCTGCTTCTTATATTTATTCATCCCTATACTTTTACTATTGTCTGGATTATTTCAGTGTTCTTTTTTTTATGGTTATATTGCCAATCAGATAAAAGAAATATACAGAGTATAAGAGAATTTTTGCTTATTTTTCTAATGTTAGCTGGGTATATAATCAGTTTATTGGTTATGAAAAATGAGCGCGGAATTGCCTTAACAACCTGGGATTTCATGAACAGTCACAAAGAAATTTGCTTTTCCCGAGTTCCTTACGCTTTTATTGATTTACATAAACTGATAACTGAAATCGGGATTTTACCGATAATGATTTTTGCTGCCGCGCTATATGATTATTGCCGTTTTGGGCTGAAAAATAATAAATATCTGAATTTGCAGGCCTTATTTGTTTGTCTGTTTACGCTTGTCCTATACCTGATTCTGGTTTTAAATGTTAATGCCTTGTGCTTTTTAAAAGCGCATCGCTGCGTGACATTTATTTCTGTGCTGATGTTTGTTTCGGGGTGTATGGTTTTAAAAAATCTTTGGAATAAGATTAAAAAAAGTAAAATTCTTATATTTTTTTACTGTTTTATTCTTTTGCTTCCGAGCTTAAATCAGATAAATCAACAAATTAAAAAGACGAAATATCCCTATTATTTGCAGGATAATAATGAATGTTTTGCCAGTCCGGAAGAATTTAATGAAGTGATTGATTTAGCTGAATATATCGAAAAAAATATTCCCCCAGATGCGGTAATTGCCTGTCCCATGGAATTAGGCGATACAATTAGAATGTTTGCCGGCAGGGCAGTAACCTCTTCCTGGAAAATCGGAGGGATGATCACAACCTATAAGGACGCGTTATGTATTTTTAATCAGCAAATAAGTAATTCAAAGCTGCTTTACGCGAATCCTGATTATTTATGGCAAATCTCCGGCGCGGATTACTTTTTATTGGAAAAGAAGATAATCAGTAAATCTCCGGCTTTAATTCGGAAATTTCAGGTTCTTTGGGAAAGTGGAAATCTATGTTTTTGTAGAATTAATCATAAATAAGCAGTTTGTTTATTTAGATGATGTTCAACAACAAGGGATATTTTTAAATATGATATTTTTGGAGCTTAGTTTTTTCGATGTGTGGACTTTTTTCAGTAATGCAAGTAAAGGGTTTTGTTACTGCCAGAGAAACAGTATTATTACCGCTTTTAGTGGCATTCTTTTTTAAATCAATATCTTCTAACAAGCAGCTTGTTATTGTCTCGTTATTATTGGGCTTATTTTTTATGCAAACAGCATTATATTTCCCTATAGTTGTTTTTTTTACTAGTTTATTTATTTGTATGTGTATTATGACGTGGAAAATCCTCCTAATGCTTGACTCCTTTATCCGCAGTGTATTTTTCAATCGGAAACTTGCGTTTCCTTAATCCATAATTTAACTAGATCGATGAATTCAATGATTTATATCGGCTGGTTGCTTTAGGTATTTTCCGATATTTAATGTGATAGATGAGCTTCTAAAATACTATTCATTAATCATTATTTTTAGCTGGAATAAACCGCCACTCGCTTAAACTATTTAAGCTCTGTTCCGTAATCCACGAGAACTATTTTATCCGGATAGCTATTGTAATCCGGATCCTGTTTCAGCCGATAACAATCCATCTGAACTAATCCCATGATCGGGATTTCCGGGGAAAACCACAAGTTAAAACAATAATTCTCCCGTTGGGGGTTGATGTTGAATAATAAATGCTGACAGTCTATTTTTTTATTCGCTAGCCTGAAACAATCTTTTTTTGAGAAAATTCGGATATCCTGTTTAAGTATCTCCTGAGGATTTGTCGCTAGAAGATTCTTTGAAATGGAAAACCCCAGAGGTGATATAATTTCCTTGAGTTTATCTAGGCTGATTTCAATTTCCGGATTATCTTCGAGGCGCATAAACATTTTTTTTACATTTCTCGGATAAACCCCCTGCTCAAAGAAAAACAGCGGATCAGCGATCAGCTCATCCTGGGGAAGCGGAGAGCGAAGTGTTTTAAACGTAACTTTTGTTTTGGAGTTTTTCTTATACAAAGCATGTTCCAGCCAAAAATAATCCTGGCCAGCAATTTTTTCTCTGCCGGTAATAATGATTCGATAGTAATAAGTATTTGGTTCTAAGCCAGTCATTTTATAAACAGCGTATTGTCCGATTGCCCAGGGTTTCAGAGCAAAGGCCTGCGCGGGTTTAATCTGTTTAGTTGATTTTAAAAATTCTTTGTCCTGGCGGGCTTTTTCATCGCAGCCGCGATTGATTAAAACAATCGGCGGAATTACTGGCGTGCAGATCTGAGCAATTATCGCAATGATTCCGATAGATACGATGATATTGCGCGGATTATTTTGAATTAGAAAATTGCTCTGGAGTAAGGGATTCAGTTTGACTTGATCCTGATTTTTCGAGTAACTGGGCTTAATCTTTGGGGCTAAGCCGAATAAAATAAAAATTAGACTTAGCAGAGAGATGAACAGTCCAAGATAAAAATCAAAGGGAATATAATTTAATTGAATTGAATAATTTCCCGGAGCTTTAAACCTGATGGCGAGCAATCCATCGCGTGATTCTAGTTTTCCGGTATTTGAATTCCAGTAAGGACTGTAATTCTGATTAACAATAACCGTATCCGGAGTATTTAATTTTGCTTGGATGCTTAATTTTAGCGGGCTGAAATATTTGAGTTCAGCTGTATTTGTTTTATCTAAAGTAAAAGCTTCTCCGCGGTAGAAAGGATTAATAATTTTCGTATAGCCCGGGTTATGAGCCAGGAAAAAATAATTAGGCATAATATAATATTTGGGCAGAGCATGTTCTGCTAAAGTAAGACAGGCTTTCCAGTTGATTGTGCCAATATTATTTTTGATCAGAAAATATTCCAAAGGCCCGATAAAGTCGCGGTTTATGTTGGTTGCATTGGCCTGGTCAGAATAACAAAATACCTTTGCCTGGGAAAAAGCTTGAGAGTTTAAATTTTCTTTTATCTTGGGATGCGAAAACAGATTAAAATGATCTGGTAAAAAAGCTAGACGGAATATCGCGTAAATCAGCAAAGTTATGCTAAAAAATCCTTTAAGCAGAAAGGAATGGTTTTTGTCACTTTGCCCAAGTGAAAACAGCTTTCCGGATATTAGGCTGATTATCAGCACAATTACTATCGGATAATACTGGTCCAGATCTTGCTGGGAATGAAAAAAAGGCAATTGTCGGAATAGTCGCCAGAGATCCAGAGGGGCATGCGGGCCCAGAGATATCCAGGTAATGATAAACAGCGGTAAAAGCAAAGTTTTTAGTTTTTTTCGGAAAATAAATATGGAGATAATTGTAAAGATAATCGGAATAAATCCCACGCTGTAATGCAATGTGCTGGTATAATGTGTGCCCAGGAGATTATTTAGCAGTTCGCTAAAGCTCGTGGCCTGACTGGCTGATAGATCATAGGAAGTGATATCCCGGGAGTTATGCCTTAAGATATGAAGCAAAGGGATAAACTTTAGTGCCCCTAAAAAAAAGGATATGCCGATCAGCTTAAAGAAATTATAAACATAACTAAGGTCAAAATTCGCTTTAGTTTGATTTGGGTTTTGTTTTAAAATAAGCGGAATAATATACAGCCCGAGAAAAAGTAGAAAAACTAAACCAACAAAATCCGCCTGAAAAAGCATAAACATAAAAATCAGAGAACAAAGATAAAGAAACTTTTGATTTTCCCGGCTTTTCAGGAATAGAGCCAGAAGCAAGGGGTAAAGCAGATAATGCAATTGTTTCGCGTCTCCGCCGGCAATACAGATATAAAAATAAGGATTAAACACAAACACCAAAACCGAAAACAGCGCGCCGCTAATTGAGTATTTGAATATATTCCGGGTCAAATAATACATGCCAAATCCGCCGGCTAAATAGAGAAATAGGCAAAGCAATTTAAAAGCAGCCATTTCTCCAAATAAAAGAATCAGCGGCATAAGAGGAGTTAAGGATGTGTCTTCAATATTTCCAATAATCGGATAACCACCACCAAAATAAGGTGACCATAAAGGAAATTGCTGATAATGCGTAATCGCTAGTTTTTGGAAGTAACTTATAGATAAATAAGATGTTAAGTCCGTATTATGGCTGATATCAGTGATATTTTTGAAAATTGGTAATACATAGATTAAAGTCATACAAAATATGACTAATAAACAGATTAGATCTTTAACAGCCAGATTGATTTTAAATGCGGTTTTAATTTGGGTCATTTAAATATTATAGCAGAAAAAATATTAATTTTAATCTTTAATTAAACAAAATTAAGAGTGAAATCAGGATTTTTAATTAATATTAAGGGAGGTAAAGTTGAGCTAATCTTAGTTCAAGGCTATTTTAAGCTGCTATCGCAAAGAAAAGGGACAAATGCCTAAATCAATATATCGCGATAAGCTATTGAGGAAAATTCCTTTACCTTTAAGAGTATTTAGGCTATCATAAGATAAAATTGTCCTATGATAAAATGCTTTAACCAAATATTGTAAGTAGTTATCATGACAATGAGTTACTGTGTTAGAGTTTTTGAAAAACACACTAATAAATCAACTATTTATCAAACATTTGTAAGGGGGCTGGCTAGTGATCAGTATTATTATTCCAGTTTATAATGAATCAGCTGCTATTGAATCGGTTATTCCTGATATTATTAAAATTATGAGTCCCACTGGTTTGGAGTATGAGATTATCGCTATAGATGATAAATCAACTGATGATTCTCTTGTTAAACTAAAAAAAATACCCGGGATTCGGGTTATCAGCCATGAAAAAAATAAAGGAGCAGGTGCGGTTAGGAACACCGGAGTAATTGCTTCCCAGGGCGAAATAATTATTATGATTGATTGCGATTGCACTTATCCTGTTGCCGTAATCCCGGAATTAATCCAGAAAATGGATGGATGTGATATGGTTATCGGCCAAAGGGATAAAGAAGTGATTTGGCCGATTTATTCGCGTTTTTTGATTAAGCGTGTTTTGAATAAAACAGTTTCTTTGTTTTTGAATCAGGAAATTAAGGATATAAATTCTGGACTGCGGATTTTTCGAAAAAAAGCGATAATCCCCTTTTTGAACTTTATGCCTAGCAGCCATTCCTGGGTAAGCACGAACACAATAATTTTCGCTAAGAAGAATTATAAAACACAATATTTAGCGATTGATTATTATCCGCGGATAGGCAGAAGTTCCTTTAACTTGTTTTTTGACGGATTAAGAAGTTTGTATTGCATTATTCGCGCGTTAATATTTATTAAAAAAGAAGATGCTGTTCTTAAATCTGCGGAAGCTGGTTAATTTTTATTAAAGCAATGCGCAAGGAAAAATTTTCAAGCGATGAGAATATTATTACTGGTTCCCCCAAATAAAAATAAGGAAAATGTAGTCAGGGATTTACTTTATGGCTGCTGGTGTAAAGGCAAAAGAATCGGGGGTACGAGTTTACCGCCTTTGTCGATTTTGCAGATAGCTGCTGTGCTTAAACCAGAGGGTTGTGAACTAAAGCTGATTGATGCTCCAGCCAGCGGCTTATCAGTTTCTGACTTGTGTTTGGATATAAAAAATTATGATGTAGTGATTTTATCCACATCAGCAATGACCTGGGAAGATGATTTATCAGTGCTTTCCAGTTTAAAAAAAGCGCATTCGGGCTTAAAGGTTATTTTATTCGGTTATTACCCGACTTGTAATCCAAAATATTTATTATCTTTTCCTGCTGTGGATATTATCGTTAGATCTGAGCCGGAGCAGATAATCCGGGATCTAATCCGAAAAATGGCTGATAATCAGCCCTGGCAGGAAATCAAAGGTATTTCTTTTAATTTAAATAATCAATATCAGGAAAATCCGCCATATCCTTTTATGGAAAATCTTGATGAATTGCCGTTTATTGACAGAACGCTTTTAGCCAAGAATGCGGATTATTTTAACCCAATAATTAAAAAAACGCCGTATACACTTATGCTGACTTCTCGCGGCTGTGCCGGTGAATGTATTTTCTGCACTTCTCCTTTATTTTACGGAGCCAAAGTGCGCTGCCGTAGTGTTGACAATGTGCTTGAAGAATTGCGTTTGATTAAACACATGGGGTATAAGGAAGTTTTTTTCCGGGATGAGCTGTTTACTTTTTCTAGGGAAAGAACATTGGCTATTTGTGAGCAGATAATCAAAGCAAAATTAAGCATTAAATGGATTTGCAGTACGCGGGCTGATTTTCTAGACAAAGAGCTTATGGGGATAATGAAAGCCGCCGGCTGCCATATGCTGCGTATGGGTGTGGAATCAGGCAATCAAAACTTATTGGATAAAGCTAAAAAAGGGATTAATCTGGCGCAGGTCAGGGCGGTATTTAAGTCAGCGAAACAGCTAAACATTGATACGCACGCGCATTTAGTCCTCGGAATCCCCGGAGAAAACGATAAGACGATAAAAAACAGCATGCGCTTTGTCCAGAAAATAGACCCGACAATTGTAACTTATGGAGTGCTGATTCCTTATAAGGGAACAGAGTTATTTGAGAATTTGCGCGCTGAGAATAAACAGGCAAACGCGACGATGGAGAATAATCTTCCGGAAGCTGTTTTGTCAAAATACCTGACAAATTTTTCCTTGGAACAGCTGGAACGCTATGTGCGAAAATGCTATCAAAATTTTTATTTAAAACCAGGTTACGCGTTTAAACGTTTGATTTGCTGCGGCAGTTTTGAGGAATTTAAACGCATACTCTTTGCCGCGAAAAATATTATGAGTTTTATGTTTAATAAACAAACCTGATTGTTTATGGATGATTAACTGAACAAGGGCAATGTTTAAGTATGACTAAAAAGCAATATTTTTTAACTCTGATCGCTTTACTTAAGGCGAAATTACTCGGTAAAGGCACGCCGCTGATAATTAATTGGGCGATTACGAATAAATGTAATAATCAATGCGGCTATTGTAATCTTGGGCAGCAGAATGTGTTGGAATTAACTACAGCGCAAATCTTTAAAATTATTGATATTTTACATAAAAGTAATACGCTTTGGATAAATTTCAGCGGCGGAGAGCCTTTGATTCGACTGGATATTCAGGAGATTATAAGTTATACCGCGAGCAAGGGAATAAATATTATTTTAAACACAAACGGATTTTTATTAGCAAAAAAACAAGCTGTGCTGGATAAGGTCCAGGTATTAAAACTTAGCTTTGACGGGCCGGTGAATATTCACGATAAGATAAGAGGCGAAGGTTCTTTTGCCCAGCTGATGCAGGCAATTAAAATTGTCAAACAGAGCAAAGTAAAACTTCTTTTGTGCGCGGTTTTATCCCAGGCGAATTTGGATTATATTGATTATATTTTAAATACGGCAAAAGATTTAAATTCCATGGTGTTTTTTCAGCCAGCAACTAAAAAAACACTGGGAAGTTCAGATGATAATCCTCTATACTGTGAGACAGTTGCTTATCGTCAGGCAATGTCTAAATTATTAAGCTTAAAGAAATCAAAATCTTTGGGCAAATATATTGCTAATTCAGCCTCAGCACTTGAATGTTTGGATAATTGGTGTTGGCGACAGCGGCTAATTTATTAAGAATGAATTTTCAGTAGCTGTATTTGTCAGAATGTGGTTTGCGCAACAGGTTTATTTGCAGTATAAAGAAATAATTAATAAAAAAATTTATAATAAAAAAGATTGCGAAAAATCAATGAGCCTAATACTGGTTTTTTTAATCAGCATCATGTTTTTTGTCCCATTTGCTTTAAATAAAATGAGACGCGTATATTTAGTTATTCCTTTTTTTCTGCTGAGTTGTCTGGTAATTTTTAATATAGGCCTTTTTGATAAATATAGTTTTCTGGACTCGGCTTTGATTTTTCATAAGACTTTGGTTGATACGCTGATTGACCCCAGCTTGTTTCAAAATGATCAGGCAATTGAGTATTATCTTAAGACTTATCCCCGCGGTTATCATCTAGTTTTAGCTTTATTGACTAATTTAAAATTATCCGTGGCCCAGAGTTCTAAATTACTCGGAATAATTCTTGCTTTAATCACGCCGTTTTTGTTTTATTTTTTAGGGTTGGAGCTATATCCAGACAAACAGATTGCTTTTTTTAGCGCGATTTTTTGCCCGATGGCTTTAATCGGACACACGATTTATTCCGGTCTGCCGCGAAGCTTGGGTCTGGTACTTTTTTTAATCGGCCTAATCTGTTTGTTTAAAATTAAAAACAAACAGAAAAAAATAGGCTATTTCGCGGGTTTGAATCTGATTATGTTTTTGCTTGTTTTGATTCATCCTCATACTTTTATTATTTTATGGCTAGTTGCGATGGCGTTCTTTTTAATAACCTTTTTTGAGAAGAATAAAACGCAAACTAAACTTAGGGCGGATAATGCTTATCTTGTGATGCTCCTGGTATTGGGGGGATATGTCCTAGGCTGTTGGATATTTAAACAAAAAAACTTGATTAATCTTAGTTCCTGGGATTTTTTACATATGCATCGGGAGATTTATTTAAACCGGGTGCCGTATGTGTTTATGAGTTTTTTCCGGATTCTTCAGGACATCGGAATTATTCTTTTATTAATGTTTGCGAGTTCTTTGTTTATGTTTAGCCGTAATCATGAGCTGAGAAAAAAATATCCTGATCTGCGGTTTTTATTTATCGCGGTACTTGTTTTGGGTCTGGCCATTCTGGCGATTATGCAGATCAACCCGCTGTTTTTTCTCAAAGCGCATCGGTTTATTTTGTTTATTTCCTTATTAATGTATTTGTCAGGAATTTGGGTTTTAGAATATATCTGGTTTAAAGTGAAACAAAATAAAGTAATTACAGCCTTAGGTTGCTTGATTTTATTTGCTCCCAATGCTATTGAGCTAAGAGATCATATCCAGGCGCCGAGATTTCCTTATGATTTAGACAAAATTTGTTTTGGAATTACGTGGCCAATCAAAAATCCTCTAAAATTCGCGGAACTGCTGAAGTTAAGTGATTTTATTAGTAAAAATCTGGATAAGCATGAAATGATTGCCTGTTCTCTTGATAGAGGAGATCTGCTGCGGATGTATGCCCAAAGGCCGGTTACTGCTTCCTGGGAGATCGGCGGGATGATCACAACATACAGGGATGCTTTTTTTATTTATCAGCAGCAGATATTTAATTCAGAAATGCTTTATTCCCATCCAGAGGAACTTTATAAGCTATATGGAGTAAACTACTTTGTGTTTGAAAAGAGCAAATGGACCAATAATTCGGATTTATTGACTAGATTTCAGGTGGTTTGGCAAAGTGCAAATATATATTTTTGTAAAATTATAATTTAATCTAAACGATGATAAATTAGGTCGATATGAAAAGTTTTTTAAAAAAAGAATCAGCTTGGGATAAGTATAGGTGGTTAGTACTTATAACTGCAGTTCTCCTAACCGGTTTCGAATATTTTCCTGCGATATTTAAAGGATATTTTATAAGCGGGGATAATCGAATGATTTATTTTTGTTTTAATAGATTTTATGATTCTCGCTTATATCCCGGATGGAGTATTTGCGAACTAATATTAAAAAATTTTTTGCCTCTTCCTTATGTGTTACTCAGTTTTTTGTTCTGTAAGTTATTTAGTCTTTACGTAGTTACAATAGTTTTTGCGTTTATTTTTAGTATTAGTGTTTCCTTGCTGGCTTTTAAGATCGGTAAAATAATATTGAAAAGTGATAAATTAATTTTTTTACTGTGCTTGATTAGTTTGCTTTTATACCATAGTTCTGGACTGGGCAGGGGGGGGACATTAAGAGCTTTAGGGGTTTCGGTTATTCTGGGATTTTTATTAGTAACTTTAAAATATAAAAAAATAACTCAATACATATATATATGCTGTTCCTGGTGGTTTTATCCCATTTTAATAGGAATATTTTTTCTGCATAGCTTTTTTAATTTTTTACTAGATGTTTTGTCCACTCCGGCTTCTGAAAAGAATAAAAAAGGGAAAAATATTGTAATATATTTGGTATTTGTTCTAGTTCTGTTTGCTAATTTTGTTCCCTTGGTTTTGACAAATAGCCATTCTCCATTTTTTAAAGATCAACGGACAGAGAAATTTTCCTATGACGAAGTTAAGTCCTTGCCTGAATTTGGGATCAAGGGGCGGGCTGATCCCACGAACAGATTGAAAAAAAACTTAGGTTATCTGTTGTCGCTGGATTTTGTGTACGAGCAAATACTTAATATTGAGACTTTTTCAAAAGACAGGAAAGATGTTTGGCCGATAAATTTTTTAATTGTGCTTTTAATCTGTATTATTTTAAAAAATATTTCATTTAAAAATTTTGGAAAGATAAATAAACAGAAAACGGCGTTAATCCTGATATTTTACATCGAAATCTTGATGGGAATTTTAACTCTTATAAAGATAACAGATTGTTATGGATCTTTGATATGGGGTCTTTTTTGTATTAGCAGTATTTTTATTGTTTTTTTTGGCAAAGGGGTTTTGCGGATACATCGCACTTTAATTGTAACTTTTTTTTCATCGGCGCTCATGTTTATTATTCTTTTTTGCGTACCCTACAAAATTTCAGCTGGAATGCATTTTCCTGCAAGGCAAATAGGGTTGTACCTTCCGTGGTTTTTGGCAATTTTCGTTTTGTATAATTATGAAAATCTTATTAAAAAAAACAATAGAGTATTATTTGAAAAAATCAATGTGATTGTTCTTGTAATGTTAGTTTTTGGATACTTAGGTTGTTATAAACGAGATTTAATGCATGCCAAGGATGAAAATCTGTACTCTTTTGCCCAAACTTTACCTAAAACAGTAATCTTTGCTGGACATCCTAAGCAAATGGATTTTATCCCGTTTTTTGGGAAAAGAGAGGTTTTAGCTTGTTATGAAATAGCTCCGCTTTGGGGTAAGGGGATATGGTTAAAATACAAGCAAAGAACATTTGATGTTTTTAATGCTCTGTATTCTAGAAATGAAGATGAATTTAAAGAATTCTGTCGTAAATATGAAAAACTCGATATATATTTTGTAGTAGACAAATCTTATTTTAGCCAGGGGTATTTAAAAGGAGAACCTTATTTTTATCCATTTACCCCATTATTTAAAGAATATGCTAAGCGATCTAGATTCTTTTTGCTTGGTTTAGACAAAAAGAAGATACTATTTGAATTGGGGGATGTTTTTGTTATTAGGTGCCGTGATTTTTAAATGTATGATTGTAATAAGTATTTATATAATTAAAAATAATAAATTGATATATTTAATTAAACAATTTTTAGCTTTAGTTTTTTGGAGAAAATTTTATGAAAATTTTACTAACAACTCCCCCAAATCAATATTTTAACGTGACGGGTTTTACTTTTAGGTTGCCAGCATATAATTTGGCTCAATTAGCAACACTATTAAAAACAGAACATAAAATAGAAATACTTGATAATACGATAAATTTATTTCATGCCCATGATATTTTTAAAACAATTAAAAGCTTCGGCCCTGAGATTATCGGTTTTTCGGTTTCTTTTGGGGCGTATACTAAAAATGTTATTGAAATAGCCAGAAATATAAAAGCAAAATACCCGAGAATAATCCTGATCGCTGGAGGTAGAATCCCGACTTTTATTCATGAACCTTTTCTTGCGGGCGGGTTTGATTATTTAGTCGCGGGAGAAGGAGAAAACACGCTTTATGAACTAGTTCAGCATTTGTCTGGAAAATCTAAGAGCAACATTTCGAATATTAAAGGGATTGTATATAAAAAAGATAGAGTTATTGAAATTAATCAGCCAAGGGGACTAATTGAAAAACTCGATGATTTACCTTTTGCTTCAAGAGAGCTGCTTAAAAAAAGGTATTCGCTTTGGGGCTATGGGGATTTGACATCAATTGAGGGCTCAAGGGGATGTTCTTATAACTGTAGTTTTTGTTCTCAGCCTAATTTTTGGAAGAAATTAAGAGTTTTTTCTAATGAAAGGATATTAAAGGAATTAGAATTAATAAGGGGGCAGGGTTTTAAGGAGTTAATCTTTAATGATGATAGCTTTGTCTCAGATAAAGGATTTGGCAATACTCCGGAAAAGATTGCTAATTTATTTAAAGCGATTGAAAAAGGAAAGTTTGATTTCAAACTAGGAGTTTGTTTAAGAGCAGATACAATTTGTCGCAATCAAGACCTAATAAAATTAGCAAGGCAGGCAGGAGTTATTTGGGTAAATGTTGGGTTTGAGAGTTACACCTCAGATAGTTTGAAGCTAATGAATAAAGGCTTAGTAAAGAACGTTAATGCTAAAGCATCAGAAATTCTAAGGGAAAACAATATTATGATTTGGGGGTCTCATGTTTTTGCTTATCCCAAACAGACTGACTATGATATGAAAATGACGATTAAATATGGAAAAAAATATTCTGATTTTTTCAGATTAACGATGTTTACTCCAGTGGAAGGCTCTATTTTATTTGAAAAGCTAAAAAAACTTGATGATTCTCCGGTAAAAAACAGTGATGATTTGAATTATTTTAATTGTGTCTTGCAAGATAAAAAATATCAAAAAAAGATAATGCTTAAATTTATTATGGGATTATTGTCTTATTATTGCAACTTAAAAACTATTTCCAATGCTGTTTATCATAAGAATCGCCATGTTAAGCTAATGACCAGAAGGGCTTATCTGGGAGCGATATTATTTGTTATCTATAGCGTTCTAAGGAGATTGAAGCTTAACTGAGAAAAACAGGTTTTTATGACGATAAAAAAGCTTATTTAATATCTCCGGTGTTCCTGCTTTGTTTGGATTTAAACAAGACAACTTTTAATTATTATTTTTTAGAAATTTAGTGCGGAGTCATAATGACTCTTCTATATAAGGATTTTTTGACCGAGCTTGTCTTGGGTAATATCTTCAGATACTGGTAGTTGCAAATTTGAACTATCTCATGCCAATTGACTTCAAGAATTCAAATAAGATATGGCTTTCAATACTTTTAACTATAATAGTTTAAATAAGTTAAGTTTATTCATCTGTCTTGACAGGATGATCCTTTAATGTTATATTAATATTTGTTTTGATATAGTATATGGATACTTTTTGCTTGAAAGTATTTGCGTGTTATTCAAATCAAAGCCAATGCTAAAAAGTGCTTTTTTCATATTTGTTTTATAAATTATGAAGTTTGCCTGATTTTCTGTTTATTCCAAATGCTTATATATAAAAATAATTCTAACTAAGGATAAAAAATATGCGCGTTTCAATAATAAACCCCGATAGCGATACAGCCAAATCTCAGGGTAAATATAGCATTTTCGGCACAGCTATGCCTCCGATGGGAATAGCATACCTAGCGACAAGGTTAACAGAGGAAAATAGTGATATTCAGATTATAGACCAGTACGTTGAGAAAATATCTAACAATCAATTAATTGAGAGAATTAGAAGTTTTAATCCCCAGATTATTGGAATATCATGTCTTACTGCAGCCATGGGAAATGTTGAAAAATTAGTTGCCCAGATGAAAAAAGAGAATTTTAAAGCCAAAATAGTCTTGGGCAATATACATGCTTCTTTATTTGCCGATCAACTTTTAAAAGAAGACAAAGCTGATATTATTGTAAGAGGAGAAGGCGAGGATACTTTTTCCGAGTTAGTTCATTGTTTAGCTAAAGAAGATGATTATTCTGGAATAAAAGGTATAAGCTATTCTCAGGATGATAAAATTATTCATAATCCAGATAGAAATACATTCGTAGATCTTGATAAAAATAGTTTTCCGAACTGGGATCTTTTACCCTATCAAAAATATAATTCTGTTCCTCTGCTTGGGGTGGATAATGAGATACTATTGCATATTCAAGCGTCTAGAGGTTGTCCCTATAAATGTTACTTTTGCTCTCAAGAAAATATGCACCATAAAGTTAGAGTGAGAAAAGTTAAAAGCGTTGTCGATGAAATAGAATATCAAAGTCGAAAATACAATGTGAATAAATTTGCTTTTGTGGATTCTTATTTTCCCATGACAGAAGAGTATGGATTTACTTTTGCAGAGGAAATGATTAAAAGGGGTTTGCATAAAAAAATTAAATGGGCAACTGAGACAAGGGTAGATAAAGTCAGTTACCGTTTACTAGAAAAACTTAAACAAGCGGGAATGAGCTTGATAATGTATGGTTTTGAAAGTGGAGAACAAGCCATATTAGATTCTTGTAATAAGCATATTACTGTAGAACAATCAAAAGTTGCTATGCGACACACAAAAAATTTAAAAATTCCGAGTTTAGGATTTTTTATTTTAGGTCTTCCTGGTGATACCAGGCAATCAATTAATAAAACAATTAAATTTGCTCAGGAATTAGATTGTGACTTAGTCAAATTTAACATTGCGATTCCTACTCCGGGTTCAAAATTTTTCGAAATATGGAAAAAAGATAATCCTGATGCCGATTTAAGTCCTGAAAAGTTTAGTAGCTGGTATTCTCCGGAGGAAGGTGGCAAAATGCTATATTTGCCTAAAGGGATAAACAGCAAGGAACTTGAAGGACTCCGGGCCAAGGCGATGATAAGTTACTATTTAAGGCCAAAAGTTATATTCCGCAGTTTAAGCCGAGGGCTGATTTCTTTAGGAAATATTTTTAAAGGTATGAAGGTTCTAATGTCTGAATTTTCTGATAATTACTCGGAGATTATCAGATTTCCCAAATCCAAAGCATGTAATAAAGGAGTAAAATGAATTTATTTAATGCTAAGATTCGAAGAGTTGTTTTAGTTTTTTCAACGGGGAAAGCTTTAAATGCAAAGACAAGGGGTATATTAGTAAGAATTTTCTTTTGATGATGCAGAATATGGGTTGTCTAATATAGAAACAGCTGAGTTTACAAAGCAGGAATTGGAGGAGTTTGTTTCAAATTCATTCTAATCTCTACTGTTTTCTATAAGTAGTTATTCATCCAATAAACTTTTTTATAATGCATTTTAGATTTATCATTGGGCGACCTAGAATGTTTTTTCGGATAGTATTTTTAAGCATATGTTTTATTCAGCATAAACGAAAGCTGCTTTTATTTTGTGCCTTTAGGTTTTGGTTTGCGAGGCGCTGGGCGCCAATTCCGAGTATTCATTATAGGCTTCCTTTATGTTGATATTTAATGTATTATTAAACATATTATGACTATTTTTTAATTTATTGTCAAGTAGTTTTTGGAGTTATAACATGCGCAAAATGAAAGTGTTGTTGATAAGATCGCCAAGGTACTATTGGCCTTTTATAAATGAATATGATAATTTTTTACTTCCCCAATCGCTGCCTTGTCTAGCTGCGGCATTACGGCAGAGTGGCGTATCAGTAAAAGTTATTGATTGCATGCCAATGAAAATGGGCTGGAAAAGCTTAGAAAGTTACATTAAAAGTGAAAACCCTGATATCGTTGGTGTTGGTGATAGTGAATCAATGTATAGCAATGAGGCAATTCGAGTTTTTAAAATCGCAAAAGCGCTTAATCCGAAGGTAATTACTGTTGCTGGGGGCGCTCATTTTTCTAATTTAGCCCATGAGTCTCTTAACGAATTTCCGATTGATTTTATTGTTCAAGGTGAGGGAGAGACAACTTTTGTTGAATTGGTAAATGAGTTATCAAAAACAAATCCTGATTTTAAGAGTATTAATGGGATTGTGTTTAAGCAATCAGATCGTATTGTCGAGACATCTCCGCGTAAATTGATCGAAAATCTTGATGA